>QHZN01000112.1 GCA_003225365.1 Acidobacteriota bacterium | reverse complement strand
TCGCCGGACCTCGCGCTGCATTTCGGTTCTATTCGCAGAGACGGCGGTGGCGTTTATCAGGGGAACATGCCGTGGCTTGTTCTGTTCCACCCTCTTCGTGTTCAACGAAAAAACGGTCTCCCCGCCCAGCGAAGTCGCGACTTGACCGGACGGCGTACAGCGCAGGACTTCCTCGTCCTCCACCTTCACCTCTTGCTCCGGCGCGAGGTCCTCGCTCCCCTTCAGCCAGCGGCTGAGCCAATTGTAAGCTGCCAGCCGGCGCGGCAAGCTATAGCCGTGCGTATTATCCGCCTCAAACATCCCTAATTTCTGAGGCGCCGCCAACAGAGTGTACAGGTGACCGGTCTCCGCGTAGGTCTCGCGGGCGCCGGAAATGGAGAAGAAGTCGCGAATCGCCGAGAGAATGATGTAAGGTTTGGGTGCAAAAGCGTAAATGAAGTCGGCGTGATCGAGCCCGTCTTTGAGGAAGGGCGGCAGGCATTGCTCTGCGTCCTGGGGTCCTATGCTTTCCAAGAGGCGCTGCCATGAGGTGATAAAGCACGACGGCGCGGCGACGCCAATCCGGTCGTCGAGCGCGGAAAGATAAGCGGTGTGCGTGCCGCCGCCTGAGTTGCCCGTGCAGGCGACCCGGGTAGCGTCCACCTCGCGCCGCGAGAGCAAGTAATCCAGGGCGCGGATGCCGTCCCAAATCGTGTAGCGAGCAATGTTGTCGCCTGCCAGCAGGCACTGGGCCCCGATCATGGTGTGTTCGGTCGTGTATCCAGTTTCTCCGAGTTTCGACGTCTCCAAATCCGTGTCGTAAAATTGCGCTCGCTCACCTTGTCCCAAGGTGTCCCACGTGAACGCCACAAAGCCCCGTCTGGCCAGTGAAACCAGCACGTGCTGCCAGTCCGGATTGGGTTTGCCGCCGCGCTCGTGGCCCAGCGGAAAAAGCACGGCGGGATAAGGCGGTTGGCCCGACTTGGGCACGTAGAGGTTGCCAGTGACATAGAACTGGGGCTGACTTTCGAAAATCACCTTCTCCACGCGGTATCCATCCCGGTCGAGAACGCCCACTACTCGTGGGTTGAGCGGCGTCCGTTCCGGAAGACCGCCGAGAGCGCTGAGCATTCGCTCACGAATATAGGCCTTGCGCCTGGCAACTTCTGCCGCAGCGGAGATTTGAGAAACAGTGCGTTTGCGCTGCTCGAGAAGTGAGATTGCGATTCGGTTCAGATAATTGGGGAGCATTTCTCTGATTCGTTCGAAGTCAGGCAGGTCGGCAAGAAAATCTAGACCTTCCGGGGTCTGCGCGCGAAGAGGTCCGCTGAGCGCCGAGGCCAGCATCACCGCCCACAACAGATTCGCTCTGCGCATTCGCTCTCTCCAACGTGGGACGGGCCGGGGGCGTTGACGTTCACACTGGTTCGCGCTCCGCGGATGGCCACGATTACCACAGAACAACCGCGGCATGCAAGGCTCGCGTTATGGGTCCCTGATTCGTTGATAAGGGAGCAACGGGGCGCGGATTGTGGGCGGTGGTTGTAAGCAAGACCTTGGGACGGGGCGCGTTGGGGGCTAAGAAGAAGTTTGGTGAGCGTTGTGGAGATTACACCTGCGAGGTGGGGAAATCAGTTAGACTCGCGGCATGCGCAAACTCGACAAGCCTTCGCCCACCGAATCCCCGCTGCTGTTTGTGATCGACCCGGAACCCGCGCCGGAGACGCTGACGGCGCTGGGTGGGATACCCCTGTTGGTGCAGGCGTTTCGTTCGCTGGGGCTGCCGGGCAGCGTCGAGCGCCAAGTGCGGATCAAGCAACGCCAGCGCGGTTATGATGAAGCGACGAGGGTGGAGAGCTTTGTGATCCTGAACGCGGCGGGTGGGGAGTGCCTGGAAGACTTCGAGCGCCTACGCGAGGATGGCGGCTTAGCCGAGCTGATCGGACACGAGATCCCCTCGCCGGAGGCGGCGCGCAACTTTCTCTACGAATTTCACGACCAGGCCGAGATCAAGGAAGCCCCGCAGCAGTTGCCCGTGGGGCAAGTGGCCTATATTCCGGGGGAGAACAAGGCCTTGCAGGGCTTGGGGCAGGTGAACCGGGATTTGATCCAAGCTTTGGGGCCGAGGTGTCCAGACCAGAAGATCGCTACGGTGGATCAGGACGCGACGATCATCGAGAGCCGCAAGCGGGAGGCGAAGCCCACCTATGAAGGCGAGCGCGGCTACCAACCGATGCTGGGGGTTTGGGCGGAGATGGGCGTGGTGTTGGCCGACGAGTTTCGGGACGGGAATGTGCCGGCGCAGATGGAGCCGCTGAACGTGGCGAAGGCGGCGTTTGCCGCCCTGCCGCCGACGGTCGAAACCTTTTACTATCGCGGCGATTCTGCCTGTCATGAAACGGGCTTAGTGAACTGGTTGCGGAACGAGGAGCGCGAGGAGGGACCGAAGGGTTTCATCGGGTTTGCGATCAGCGCGCGGATGAGCGAGGGGCTGCACGCGGCACTTTTAGCGGTGCCCGCCGAGGCCTGGCAGTCCACGGGCGAAGATCCGGAGGTCATCCGGGAGTGTGCTGAGGTCGCCTATGTGCCGAGCGAGAAGACGGAGAAGAAGGATCAGCAGCCTCTGCGCTACGTGGGGATTCGGTTGCGCAAAAGGCAAGGTGAGTTGTTTGGAGACGGCACGGCGGTGAAGCATTTCGCGGTGGTGAGCAATATCTGGGAGTGGTCGGCGCCGCGCCTGCTGGAGTGGCACCGCCAGAAAGCCGGAACCATCGAGATGGTGCATGACATTCTCAAGAATGACCTGGCGGCGGGGGTGTTGCCCTGTGGTCGTTTCGGCGCCAATGCCGCTTGGCTGCGCCTCGCCGTGCTGGCGCACAACGTGATGACCGCGCTGAAGCGGCTGGCGCTGCCGCCGGAGTTGCTGTCGGCGCGACCGAAGCGCCTGCGCTTTTTGATCTTCAACACCGCCGGTCGGCTGGTGCGCCATGCTCGCCAGATGGTTCTGCGCTTGGCGGCGCAGCGCGAGCGCCTGGCGGAATGGATCGAGGCGCTGAGGTTGCTCTGGGTTCCGGCGCCGAGCTGAAGGAGGAGTCCTTATCGACGGATTTGCGAGGTGGTTTTTGGAGCGCGCCTGATCCGCAACAGGCAAGTCTGCTTCGCAAGCCAGCGGGAAGTGCTGAAGCAGGCGGCCGCGGCCTCAGACCACGCCAACCTCCGGCCCGGCGCAACCCGGATGGCTCCCCCATGCTGTCTTCACTGCCCGCGGGGAGTTTTTGCCAGCCCCGGAAGCCGCTATCGACCGATTGGGGTATGGGTTGGTGTGTAAGCTGGAATCGCCGAACCGCGCGAACACACCGGCCTAGGCATCAACTCACACGGAGAGAACGTGGGGCGAATCGGCCATCCCTTCCAGGTGGTTGAGAGCTACTTCTGGAGCGTCGTCCGCGAGGCTGACAGTACTACACTACTTTTTCAAACCTGCCGGTCGCGCTCCGTTCAAGGCCATCTGCGCGCGGTCGAGGTCGTGGCGGCAGATCACCTTCGCCATCACGTCGCCAGCGGGCGCAAGCCAGCGACAGCAAGCCGATCATCTACAGGACCTGCCCATTCAATAGATAATCACAAACCCGCCATCCGGACGCGTGAATGCGGCCACCAGTCCCCACACCGGCACGCCCGCGGCAGCGCCTTTGATCTTGGTAGGACGACCGGATTCATCGAACACCTGCCACGCGACTGACCCGCCCCGCTGCCAAGCCGTTCCCTCGGTCCAAGCCAGCAGTGTTTCACCACGGGTGTTGCCGGCCACCGCGGGATGCTTCCGGTCTTGCGCGTCACCTGGCGCCGCAATAGCGCGGATCGAGTCTCTGTCTGTGCCCCGCCGAACACCTGCAAAAAAGACCTGACCGGCGGTTTCCCACGCGATCAAAACATTCGGACCGGCTTCGGAGATGGCCTGCGTGCTCATCGGGCAGGCATTGAGCTCCCACTTTGCGATGCGGTCACCGAGAAAATTCCTTCCGTGATCCTTCGAGACCAGCAGGAACATGTCCCGGTGAATGCTCTCAGTGGCGGCGCGATACAGAATATAAAGATCGCCGTTGTCTTGGGCGAAGGCGCGCATGCCACAGCACCCGCAGGCGCCGGTACGTTCGGTGTAAACAGCCACTTCGCGCGCAAAAGTTTTGCCGTTATCCGTCGAGCGTGCCTCCCACACGCGACGGTTGGCTTCGCCGTTTTTTTCGGGATTACCGTGCCAAACCACGTAGACGTTACCGACTTTGTCCGCTGCTACGGAGCCGCCGCCATCAAGCTCCGCGGCAAACTGCAGCACGTTTCTCTGGGCTTCGAATGCCTTGCCGGCATCGTTCATCCGCGCATAGAGCATGGGGGCAGCATCGTTCGGGCCCCTCGGCCGGGCCACACTCGAACCCATCCACGCCACGTGGACGCGTCCGCCCTGACCAATGGCAATCTGTGCTCCGCGCACGCTGCCGATAGCCACGGCGCTGCCGGGCACGCTATTGACACGAATTGGCTTCGAAAACTCTGCCGCCCCCAGCGCTTTGCGGACATAGTAGATGTCACCTCCGTTTGGGTGGCCCTTGAAGTAGATCAGATGCAGGTCGCCCTTTTGATCCATCGCCACCTGCGGCTGGATGCCACCGTTTGGAGTTCGCAGCAGGGTGACCTCATCGCGGACAGAGCGCGTGTTTCCGGCGCCCACGGCGGAAACAGCTACGAGAATTAGGACGACCGTGCCTGCGAAGACCGCAAGGCTCCTGCTCATCTTGCTCCTCCCCAATAGCCTTTGGTTCAGCTTGGTGACTCCAGGTGATGTCTATTCTAGCGCACCGCCGTGGTTACCGGGATTCCGTGATGGCTCGTTTTCCAGGATAGGTCCGGCCGCAGCCAATCCATATCATACATGAACATTCATCATGACTGTCCGCCAACTGCCGCCGGCGTATTTTTATATGCATCCGTTTCATCCTACGGAGTGTAAAATGATTGCCCGCCGCAGGGAACGTTGGACAACCGAAATTGAAATCGTGGAACTACGATGGGCTTCACGAATCGACGACAGTTTCTCACCCAGACGGCAGCGCTTCCGCTCGTTTCAGGTCTGTGGCGAACCCCCGAAAGTACTGATTTCTTCGATTCACAACCGGGCCCCGTCCATTCCTATCGCCAAGAACTGCCGGACATGCTTCTGTCGTTCGTCGCCAAAACGAGACGGCTATCGAATCGAGAATGTGAGGTTTCAAAGCCGGCCCAATTTCTGGGTGACTGGCAATCTTTACGTCCCCGCGACTGGCGTGGGACCTTTTCCCGGCATCATTTCACCTTGCGGGCACTATTCGGAAGCTCGCATTTATCCCGCCTATCAGTTTCTGTACTTGGACCTGGTCAGGAACGGCTTCGTCGTTTTGGCCTATGATCCCATCGGACAGGGCGAGCGGCGGCATTACTGGAACCCTCGAACGAAGAAGAGCGAGATCGGAGGCCCAGTGACGTGGGAACACGATATGCCTGGCCACCTTCTGCTCTTGATTGGAGAGAATCTCACCCAATACCGCATCTGGGATGGCATGCGCGCCATCGACTATCTCTTGACCAGACCCGAGGTGGATTCCAAGCGCATTGGGTGCACCGGGCAATCCGGCGGGGGAACTCTCACGCTCTTTATCAGCGCCTTGGACGAGCGCGTCCGCTGCGCCGTCATGCACGAGGGAGGAACGCGTCGTCGTTGGCCCCTTGAGATCCGGCCTGAGACTCCCATAGGCACAGGCGACGTGGAACAACACTTTTTCCCCGCAGCGATCTATGGAATCGACCTCCCTGACGTTCACTTCGCTATTGCTCCGCGGCCGCTCCTTACCACCATTGAGTACTATTCTCCGGATTTCAATGAAACGGCGCGGCAAATCGGGGAACGCTACCGTCTGCTGGGAGCGCCGGACCGGTTCGCCACCGAAGAGGCAACTGATCCCCACGCTCTAACAATGAAGCTACGGCTCGCCACTACGGATTGGTTCTCCCGATGGTTCTACAATCGCCGCGGCCCCGAGCGCGAACCTGGAGTTACACCTGAATCCGCTGAAACTCTGTACTGTACGCCTAACGGTTCGCTTCGTTATTCGCAACAAGGCGAAACCATTTTCTCGCTGATCTTGAAAACTCAGATGAGCCTTCTACCGCCTCGAAATTTCCCGTCCAGCCGGGCGGAGCTGGAATCGTTCCGCGCCGAGATTAGCGCCGACATCGCGGAACTCTTGCACATCAGTAGAAATAGTTACGCCCTTGGAGTCCGCCACATCGTCACCACTCCGCGCGAAGGCTATCAAGTTGAGAAAGCGGAATTCATTTCCGAGCCGGGCATTTACGTTCCCACTTGGGTTTTTGTGCCGGAGCAACAAAAGCGCGAATCCTTGGCGCTGCTATATGTTCACGAGGCCGGAAAAGAAGCAGAGGGCATGGAACGAGTCGTTGTTCCGCATGCGGGTGCAGGATGTAATCCGCAGCGTCGATTATGCGTTGAGCCGGACCGACGTGGAGCCCGCAGGCGTCCGGCTGATCGGCAAGGGCATGGGCGCTCTATGGTCGCTTTACGCCGCCGCGCTGGACCCCCGCATCCTTTCCGTGGTTTCGGACGGGGGACTGCTTTCCTATCGCTCTCTCACGAAGGCCGACCGATATCTGCATGGAGCTGACATTGTGATCCCAAGTGTGTTGAAGCATTTTGATCTGCCTCATGTCGCCGCAGCCGTCGCCAACCGCTCGTTGACCCTGCTTTCGCCGGTTGATGAGATGAAGGAGGATGTCGAGATACAGGTCGCCCGAAAAGAGTTCGAGTGGACACGCGCGGCCTACGCCGCTGCCGGCGCGGAAAGGGAATTCGTTATTCTGGGACGGAACGAAGAGGTCGATGTTGCCAGTCAGTATCTTTCAGTTCTCCGTGGCTACAGCGGCAGAGGTGCGTCAAAGAAAGAGTAGCTAAACAATGTTTCGACTCCCACCAGCACTGGCACTAGCCCTGGCACTGTCCAGCGGAATCATGGCCTCTTGGGCGTGGGCTGCCGGCCCGCCCGGGCAGACGACGCAAGTGGACTTCCGCGTTTTTCCCGGCCTCGCCATGATGGATGGAAACTGGGCGGCGCTGTTCGCGGCTTCGGACGGCAAAGTGTATGCTGGCTTGGCGTACCATGGGGGCGACGGGCATCTGGTCTATTACGATTCGGAGACCGACCGCATGCACGACGTCGGGAACCTGACCGCCCTTTGCGGAGAGTCCTTCCTCAAGCGCGGACCGCAATCCAAAATTCACGCCAAGTTCGGAGAAGGCAAGGATGGGCGAATCTATTTTGGCACCCACGGGGGAAACTGGTGGGACTACGCCAGGTTCGGTGCGAAGGAAGGCTATCCGGGCGCACACTGGATGGCCTACGACCCGAAGACCGGCCGCGTTGAAGACTTCGGGCTGGCCTGCCGGAACGAGGGAATCAATACCGGCGCTTACGATCCAGTCTGGAATCGTATCTATGGCTTGACCCATCCGCGCGGGCATTTCGTTTATTACGACGTCGCCAAGCGCGTAGCCGTCGACAAGGGTCGCATCAACAATTTCGAATCGATCTGCCGCACGCTCGGAATCGACGATACAGGAAATGTATACGGCAGTTTTGGAGAAGGGCAAGTCTTCAAATATGATCCGCGGACCGACCGGATTGTGGAGCTGCCGCCTAGGCTGCCCATTCGCCACAAAGGTATTTCTCTCGGGCGCGACTACGATAAGTCGGAAACCGCCTGGCGGGTGGTCGTATGGGACAACGAGACAAAGAAATTCTATGGCGTTGAGGAGAGCGCGACCAACTTGTTTTCGTTCGACCCCAGGAGCAACGACGTCCGCCGTCTTGGGCAGCTCTGCATCCCCGGATTCGAAGAGCGCCGCGACGTTCCTTACGCCACTCTGAGCCTCACGCTTACGGGCGATCGGAAGCTCTATTACGCCGCCGCCGGCCGAGAATTCGACTACTCTGGAAGCGCGGAGCCCGCCACTTCCCATCTTATCAGCTACGACTTGAAGACAGGTAAAACCGCGGATCAGGGTGCGATGCTTCTGCCGGACGGCCGCCGAGTCCTTGGCACGAACGCGGCCACGACCGGTCCTGACGGCACGGTGTACTTTGTGGGAGCGATCGAAGTCCGGCCCGAAGCGGGCAAACCCGTCGAGGCCGCAGGAAAGATTGGAAATGTTTACTACCGGCTGGCGATGCTATGGTTTCGTCCGGGCGCTTGACTTCGGTTTCTCTATGAAAGCTCGGCGAACTTTGTTGATCGGGGCCGTGCTTGTCACATCATCGCTGTCCGTGTGGGCGCAGCGAGACCGCAGTTACGACTCTTCGGTCGTGTCGCAAGTGAGGATCGACTTCCGTGAGCTGGGCTACCCTCCGCTTGATGTGATCCCTCCGGACGAGTCGGCAATACGGGCACTTGCCGCGGCGCCGGACGGACGCATTTACGGAGCGACCAGCGGCGAGCGTAGCCACTTGTTTTTGCTCGACCCTCAACGCGGATATGTCGAGCCATTGGGCACGTTGGCGGATGCGAAAGTAGTTCATCATGCCTTGGTCGTCGGCCAGCGGGGCGAGGTGTATATCGGGACCGCGCTTTCCGTCGATAACAACGCTCAAGGCTACGAAGGCTACTCGGGCGGCCACCTGTTGAAGTATGTCCCCGCGGAAGACACGGCGCGAAATGGGATTCAAATCGCGAGAGCTTGCCCTGTGGTTGACCTCGGCGTTCCTTCGAAAGGGCAGGGTATTTATGCGCTGGCGATCGACATGCCGCGCGGCATGATCTACGGTTTGACCTATCCCGATGGCGAGTTTTTCAGTTATCAGATCCGCGCCGGCGTCGTAAAGCAGCATGGACGAGTTGCGCTTAACATCATCCCCGGCGAGAAATTTGAAAACGAAAAAGCGATTGGCCGGGCGCTGGCGGTCGATCAAGAAGGCAACGTGTTCACGAGCGGGGAAGGCGGGAAGTTTTATCGTTTCGACATTAAGACCCAGCGACTGGAGCGTTTGGAGATCGGGGTTCCCGCTGTCCCGGGCCGCGAGGTTTACAATCGCGTCGATGCGTGGACGGCTGACGAGGAGGGCAACCTCTACGGAGGCGGCTCGGACGGTTATCTGTTCCGCCTGGTGCCGGCAAAGCACGAAGTCGTCAACCTTGGAAAGCCTCTCAATCAGTACCGAATTCGAGGCCTGGTGCTGGCGCACAATGGAAAACTTTACGGCATCGGTGGTGATGATGATGAGATGGCGCGCCTCTTCTCTTATGACCCCGCCAGCGGGATTTACGAGCTTCTCGGGATGATTGATGTCAACCGGCGACCGTACTACTCCTGGCAGGGATATGTCTTCGACGCGATGGTGCTGGGGCTGGATGGGACGGTTTACATGGGGCAGGCGGAACGGAAATCGAAGCTCTATTTATACTATCCGCAGTAATATGCCCGATCACAGGCTGACTCGGTTGGCTCTTCCACTTACATGTCATTCATCCATCTTTTCGAACCGGGTCCTTTGATGTCCCTTCGCGCTCTCATTCTGGCTCTCTTCATATGCCCACTGGCCGCGCACTCGCAGGATGTCACGACGATTTTCTATCACGGAAAGATTGTTACCGTGGACCCGCAATTCCGTATTGTGGACTCGATGGCGATTCGGGGCGATCGGATCGTGGGAGTCGGCACGCGCCGAGAGGTTCGGCGACTTGCCGGCCCGAATGCCATCCAAATTGACCTGCAAGGCAAGACCGTGCTGCCGGGCCTGATCGACTCTCACGTGCACGCAGCCGATGCCTCGATGTACGAATTCGATCATCCGGTCCCTGACATGGAGACCATCGGCGACGTCCTTCGGTACATTAAATCTCGCGCGGCCATCACTAAAAAGGGAGACTGGATCGAACTGTCGCAGGTCTTCGTCACCCGCTTGCGGGATCAGCGCTTCCCCACCCGTGCCGAACTGGACGCGGCGGCGCCCCGCAACCCAGTCTATTTCGGCACCGGTCCGGACGCTTCCGTGAACTCGCTGGCGCTCGAACTCAGCGGCATCGACAAGAACTTCCAAATCACGGACGGAAAGCCGGGACGCATTGAGCGCGCTGCGAACGGCGAGCCGACCGGCATACTGCGCAGTTGCAGCCGGCTACTCAAAATCCAGTCAAGCGAGAAAAACCCTACTGACGAGGACCGCGGCCAACGCCTGAAGATGCTGCTCGCGGACTACAACTCCGTGGGCATCACCAGCATCTCGGAGCGGGACCTGGGCGACCAGGGCATCGAGCTTTACCGGCGCCTGCGGGCGAAAGGCGAACTGACCTGCCGCGTCTACGTCATGTACAGCGTGGACGCACAGATGCCGCTCGACAAGATCGAAGAACGCATGCGGTCGGCAGCGCGCAGCCCTCTCAACCGGTATGACAACATGCTTTGGGTGCGCGGCATCAAAACGTACCTGGACGGGGGCATGCTGACCGGGAGCGCCTATATGCTCCAGCCCTGGGGCATCAGCAAAGTCTATTCAATCGATGACCCGACCTACCGCGGGATGCGCTACATCGGGCCCGACAAGCTGTATCAGATCGCTCGCTTTGCCCTGAAGAACGATTTGCAGTTTACCGCGCACTCGGTGGGTGACGGCGCCGTTCAAGCGATGGTCGACGCCTACTCGAAGGTCAACAGCGAATTCCCGGTCCGCCCGGCGCGGCCCTGCATCACACATGCAAACTTCATGACCGCTGAGGCCATCCGGAAAATCAAGGCGTTGGGAATCGTGCTGGATCTCCAGCCCGTCTGGTTGTGGCTGGATGGTGAGACCTTGCGAAAACAGTTTGGCAACGAGCGCCTTGCAAATTTCCAGCCTTACAAGAGTCTGTTCGATAGCGGGGTGGTCGTGGGCGGCGGTTCCGATCATATGCAGAAGATCGGCAGCCTCCGGTCGATCAACCCCTACAATCCCTTCCTGGCCATCTGGATTACTCTCAGGCGGCAACCGCGCTGGAGCGATCAGCCGCTACACCCTGAACAACGCATCAGCCGGGAGCAGGCACTTCGCCTGTACACTATTAACAATGCGTATTTAATGTTTGAAGAAAAGCAGAAAGGCTCACTCGAGAAAGGCAAGCTGGCTGACTTTATCGTCCTGGATAGAGATATTCTGACCTGCCCTGTGGACGAGGTCAGGAATATTCAGGTCGAGCAGACGTACCTTGGCGGCAGGATCGTGTACAAACGCCAGTGATGCGGCACTGAATCGCAGCTCAATTGCGCCTTAACAGGGCTTGGTGCGGTTTAACAGGCACTATACGGTGCGACATAAGTAAGAATGTTCGCATGATTTGAAAATGTGGTTTCATGCTCGACCAGCGCCGAATGGAAGGCATCCCCTGAACCGCGCCGCGAGACCGCAAGTGAATTGCCACCGGCCACTAGCTTTGTGGTTGGCTGTCTCCGGGACGATTCTCACCGGTTGCTTCCAGACGAGGGATGGCGCAGAAGCCCACAAGGTCATCGTGCTGGGAATCGACGGCCTCGACCCCCAGCTCCTGCATCGGTACGTGCAGGATGGACGCATGCCCAACTTCCAGCGGCTGGAGCGCACGGGCAGCTTTCACGAGTTAGGCACCAGCATCCCGCCGCAAAGCCCGGTGGCTTGGTCGAACGTCATCACCGGAATGAACCCGGGTGGCCACGGCATCTTTGATTTCATCCATCGTGACCCGGACACAATGCAGCCGTATTTTTCCATTGCTCGCGTGGAAGCTCCTCGACATACGCTCAACCTGGGCAATTGGTCCCTGCCTCTTTCCGCTGGAAAGGCGACGCTACTCAGGCATGGAGAGGCCTTCTGGCAAATCCTTGACGAACATGAAATTCCCGCCACGGTGGTTCATATGCCGGTGAATTTCCCTCCTGTCGAATCGAGGGAACGAACCCTGGCAGGCATGGGCACGCCCGACATGGAGGGCACCTACGGAATTTTCTCCTTCTACACCAGCGACCCGCTGGAGGAGGCAGGCGAGCGAAGCGGCGGTCGCGTCTACGCGGTGGAGTCGCAGGACTATCGAGTTTCCGCCAAGTTGTTCGGCCCTCCCAATACGTTCAGGAAAGGCGCCCCGCTGGCATTCGTCGACCTTACGGTTTGGCTCGATCCGACCGAGCCGGTGGCGAAAATCGTGATCCAGGACCAGGAGATAGTGCTTCACCAAGGGGATTGGAGTGATTGGGTCCAGTTGAAGTTCCCCCTTGTTCCTTGGTTGGAGAGCGTCACCGGCATTTGCAGGATCTACTTGAAGGAGGTCCGTCCTTATTTCAAGCTTTATGTTTCGCCAATTAACGTCGATCCTTCCCAGGCGCCTCTCCCGCTTTCGACACCCACAAGCTACGCTCACGACCTGTGGAAGCAAGTCGGCTTCTTTTACACTCAAGGGATCGCCGAAGACACTAAAGCGCTTTCCGCCCGGGTCCTGGACGACGGAGAATACCTGGAGCAGGCGCGGATCGTCCTGGCTGAACAACTGAGGTTCTTCGATCTGGAGCTGGCTCGATTTCACGCCGGCCTCCTCTTTGTCTATTTCTCGAGTCTCGATCTGAATGCTCACATGTTCTGGCGCGCGTTTGACCGGGACCACCCAGCGTATGATCCCGAAGTGGCCTCAAAATACGGGGGAGTGCTGGAAGACCTATACGCGCAGATGGACCAAATGCTCGGAAAGGCCTTGGCCAAGCTGGATGGAAACACGACGCTCATTGTTTTGTCCGACCACGGTTTCGCTCCCTACGAGCGTTCATTCAACTTAAATACCTGGCTGCTCCAAAACGGGTACATCACGCTCAAGCCCGGCCCCAATCGCGGCGATAGACCCGGCGACCTCTTGAGCGACGTCGACTGGACGCGCACGCGCGCCTTTGGTCTGGGCCTGAACGGGCTTTACCTGAATCTGCGGGGCCGCGAACGCTACGGCGCCGTCGTGCCCGGGGCGGCGGCTGAAAGTTTGATGAACGAGATTCGAGAGGGGCTGCTGGCTGTCCGTGATCCGGTGACGGGTCTCGCACCCATCACCCGCATCGACAAGGCCGAGGACGTTTACGCGGGCCTCTACGTTCGCAACGCTCCAGATTTGGTGGTGGGCTACAACCGTGGTTATCGAGCGGGGTGGGAAACGGTCCTTGGGCAGTTTACGTCCGATGTTATCTCGCCTAACACCGAGCCGTGGAGTGGAGACCATTGCATGGACTACACATTGGTTCCGGGGGTGCTGCTGAGCAATAAGCGAATCGAGCTGCAGTCACCCTCCCTCACCGACATAGCGCCCACCATCCTGGCTGAATTCGGAATCGCCACACCGAAGAACATGGTGGGACAATCGGTGTTCCAATCCATAAAGTTAACTCCACAAGGAAAGTGAAGAGACGACACCGATGCTTGGATTTCGAATCTAGCGGGGAGACGATAATCTGTCTTTCTTCAGACTTGGGATTCCCCCCGTCGAAATCATTGAGTGTCAGTTAAAGCGGTTGCGAGCAAGCCGGGTGGGGTGTATGCTGCTGTCGCTCAGGATGCCAAAATGGAAATCTCGGCTGGACCGATCTAGTGTATGGCTCGGCCTCTAAACGCTTCATACCGGCTGCCACAGGTCTTCCGCTGACGGCTCATGCTCCCTCCCGCAAGGAGCACAACTGATGGCGGTTTCTACAAAATCCCGGCGCAACAATTACGTTCTAGTGGTGTTCGACAGTTGCCGCTACGACTCTCTCATGCGCGCCCGGCCGTGCACAATCATGAAGTTAGGAAAGGTCGAAAGACGGTGGTCCTATGCTTCCTGGACGTCTCCTTCGCATTACAACCTGTTGATCGGACTGATGCCGCATACCAGCCCCCGCCACGTTTATGCTTCGGAGTACTATAAGAAGGATATCCTGCAATTCAACGAGCGCCTGGGCTGCAAGAATATCGAATTCAAATCTCTGGTCCCGAAGTTGTTCCTGCCGACTTTCCTGCACGACACCCTGGGCTATCGGACTCATGCGATGGTTTCGTTGCCCGTTTTGAACCCGAAGACGATCCTCAACACCGGCTTTGACAGCTATAAGCTCATGGAGAAGCACAACGACATGCGGGCCATGGTTCGGCAGATGAAGTTCTCGGAGAAGCAGCCCAATTTCTTCCTGCTGAACGTGGGGGAAACGCATTATCCCTACGCTTTGCCGGATGAGCCGCCTGACCGATGGCCGCGGATTAGCGGAGTGCACGGCGTCTTTAAGCATTTGGATGATGAGCTGGTGGGCGGCAAACTGCGAGCGCGCAAGGATAAGTTCTTCGACAGCCGCAAACTGGGGGAGCTTCGGCAGCGTCAGATTACAGCCGTCAAATACCTCGACGGCGTGGTAGAGCAGCTCTTCGATACTGTTCCCCAAAACACCTACATCACGATTACCGCAGACCACGGCGAGCTGTTTGGAGAAGATGGATATTTCGGGCACGGGCCCATCCACCATGAAAAGGTCTGGGAAGTGCCCTTCGTCGAGGGGAAGCTTCGATGAGGCGTGACGACTTGGCCCGCGGCGCGCTGCTTCTAACTTGCGCTCTATACTTGCGGACGCATCACGGACACTCGAGTGGCGTGCTGCTTTGTTATGTGGGCCCTGGACCCGGATTCGCATTTCTGGGTTCTCTCCTGAGCCTGCTGGTCGGCTTCCTTCTCAATCTCTTTTCGCTTCTGTCGTGGCCCGTTCGGATTGTATGGCGCCTAGTGCGCCGCCGAGGCGGCTTTCGCAAAGCCCACGTGAAGAAAGTGATCTTTCTCGGATTGGACGGCCTGGATCCGAGGCTAGCGGAGCGGTTTATGGCCGAAGGCAAGCTCCCGAACCTAGCGCGGCTCAAGGAGCAAGGTTCGTACTCGCGGCTTCGGACCACGTTTCCGGCGCTGTCCCCGGTGGCTTGGTCCACCTTCGCCACGGGCGTGAATCCCGCCAAGCACAATATCTTCGATTTTCTGAATCGAAACATGAAGAGTTACGTTCCGGAGTTGGCGACCGCGAAGGTGTACCCACCTGAGCGTGTTCTGAAGTTGGGGCGCCTGCGGATTCCCCTTTCAGGGCCGCATGTGGAGATGAGGCGCAAGAGTGTGCCCTTCTGGACCCTGCTCGGGAAACAGCACATCGGGTCCACCATCATCCGGGTTCCTATCACCTTCCCCCCCGACAAGTTCAACGGCAGACTGCTTTCGGCTATGTCCACGCCGGACCTACGCGGCACGCAGGGTAGTTTTTCCCAGTTCACCACGCGCGTGGGCGAGGCCACGTTCGAAAGCGGTAGCCGATATCCGCTGAAGCGCACCGCCGACGGTTTTGAAGGGTCACTCGAAGGCCCGGAAGACATTCTGCACGACAACGGCGGTCCCCTGGCAATCCCGTTTCGCATTCGAATCAAGGGAAACGGCCCGGTGCTCGAAATTCAGGATGCCTGCTACCCGCTGGCGTCTCGGACGTACACGCCGTGGGTCAGGTTGATATTCAAGGCGGCCTTGGGCATCAAGGTAAACGGCATTGCGCGGTTTCTGGTGACCGAGACCGGGCCCCATTTTTCGCTTTACGTTTCTCCGATTCAAATCGACCCGGAAAAACCGGCGCTGCCGATCAGCCACCCGTCGTATTACGCGGCCTATCTCGCCAAGCTGCTCGGCACCTATTCCACCCTCGGTATGGCCGAGGACACGTGGGCGCTGAACGAGGGCGTTATCGATGAAGACGAGTTTCTCGAACAATCCTACCTGCTCATGGAAGAGCGCGAGGCCATGTTCCGAAACGCTCTGGAGAAAACCCGTCGCGGAGTTGTGGCCTGCGTCTTCGATACCAGCGACCGCGTGCAGCATATGTTTTACCGATACCTAAGCGGCAATGCCCACGGCGCGAGCCCTTATACCCGCACCATCGAGGATCTCTATCAACGGGTGGACAAACTGGTTGGGTTGGCGCTCGAGCACGCCGACCCTGACACGGTTGTTTTCGTGCTTTCCGACCATGGATTCGCTTCCTTTCGCCGCGGCATCAATCTGAATGCGTGGCTGCGCGACAATGGTTATCTGAAGCTCGAAAATGACGCCACTGAGAGCGGGCGATATTTCAAGGGAGTGGATTGGGGTCGTACGCGTGCCTACACGCTTGGTCTAGGGGGTCTCTACCTCAATCTGAAGGGCCGGGAAGCACAGGGCACTGTGAAATCGGGAGCGGAAGCCGAGGCGCTCAAGCAGGAACTGATCGGGAAACTCACACATCTCAGAGACGAGGAGCAGAAAGCCATCGGGATCAGAAACGTCTACGCAAGCAATGCCCTCTACCGCGGGCCGTACTTGGCCGAAGCGCCGGACCTGATTATCGGCTACAACGATGGCTACCGCACGTCGTGGGACGCCGCGGTAGGCAAGGTCACCGCGAGGGTTTTCGAGGATAACCGCAAGGCATGGAGTGGCGATCATTCGGTCGACCCCTTGCTGGTTCCGGGAGTGCTCTTTTCGAATCGCGAGATCGAGGCGGAGGACCCGGGCATTGAAGATATGGCGCCGACGGCGCTCGAACTGTTCGGCGTCGAGCGGCCGGCCTGGATGGAAGGCCGTCCCGTATTCCAACTGGGCATGAAGACGGGGAATAACCAAACATGATTAGGCGATAATCTATTTAGTGAGCATCTCGAATTATCGTGACAGTCATTATGTTGTAGTGACGATGGCTCACCGCCGCTGTAAACTTAATTGGCGATATAATTCGAAACTTCCAAAAGGACCTCATGATTAATCCCACAATCAAATTGAAAAAGAAAACTTGGGAGCGTATCAAACGGTCGAGCGAAGCGGCCGGCTATTCCTCACCAGAAGAATTTGTCGAGCACGTTCTGGAGAGAGAGCTCGCCAAGCTGGAAGACGCTGAATCGGACGAGGAAATCGTCAAGAAACTGAAAGGTCTCGGGTACCTGGAGTAAGCGCGACAGGAATGGAGATCATACGAAGTATCATGAGCGCGCTAATCGGGGGAATACTCCGGCCCTTCAGCGGCCATAACGCCATGCTGAGCCTTGTTCCGCTGAGCGCACTCGTAGGCATGGGGATGCTCTGGGTGTTCCGGCGAACTTCCAACCAGGAGGGCATTCGCAATGTCAAAGCCAGGCTACAGGCGCGCATATACGAGATGCGGTTGTTTGTCGACGAACCGCTGTTGGTTTGGCAGGCGCAATGGGGCCTCATTTCGGCGAATGTCCGGTATATCGGAATGATGATGGTGCCGGCGCTGGTGATGACCGCACCCATGATCCTGGTTTTTGGCCAGCTTGAATGCTTTTATGGTTACACGCCACTCGAGCCCGGCAAGACAGCCATCGTCACTGTCCAAATGAAGAGCACTGGAATCGGCTTAACACCAGCGTTGCGCGCGCCCGAGGGGATTGTGGTGGAGACCCCTCCCGTACATGTGGATGGCGGGCGGCAGGTCAGTTGGCGGATTCGGGCTCTGCGTCCGATCGCTGGCGACCTTCAGCTTGTCTTCCCGGACGAGACCCTGAAGAAGAGCGTTCATGCTGGCAGGGGACCGCAGTACCTTTCAGAGCGCCGAGTCAGCTCGGCGCTCGACCTTCTGTGGTATCCGGGAGAAAACCGTCTGGCGGCCGGTTCGGTAGACTGGATCGAACTCCATTACCCGCAGGCCACCGTGAGCGCCCTGGGGCTTGACCTCCACTGGTTAATCTGGCTGCTGGCTCTTTCGATGCTGAGTGCATTGCTCCTGAAGGGGCGCTTCCGTGTTTCATTCTGAGGTTCGGGCCGTCCTTGCAGTTTGATCCAAACAACATAGCAATGCGATTGTGAATTCCAAGAACCTTGTTCGCATTGAATCTAGGGAAGGTAGCGGCCGAGAGGAACCGTTCTTGAATACGCTCGATCCGGGTGAGGGGCACCGTTGCGCCCTGGCCTGTACGCTGCAATTGTGGACGAGAACTGATGAACCTTCAGGTTATCCAAGTGGCGTTGGACCACGCGCTGGCTCGTGGATATCTGGGAACGGCGGTGCGCTTGCGCACGGACTGCTTTGAGGCGATTGTCATGGAAGGCGCGGCGTTTGATATGCTGCACGACGGCGCGGCCGCGCTGAAAGCGCTCGAACGCGCTCATCAGATGCGGCCCGATAACGTTCCGGTTTCGAAGCTGCTCGGCCAACTGGAGATTTCAGCGGTAAAACGACCGAAGACCGAGTGGACGCCACCTTGGTTACTCCGCCTGTGAAAACCGCTCGAAAGCGAATCCCCGCCTGGCTGGTCTTCTCGCTTTTGACCATCGTGCTGTGGGGTGTCTGGGGCGCGCTCACGAAGGTCATCTCTGCGGATATCGACGCCTACATGAATCAGGTGCTCTTCGCCATCGGTGTGGTGCCGGTGATGGCGATCGTGCTTCTTTCCGGCAGACTTTCCGGAGGCATCAGCCGTAAACGGGGAATCTTCTACGCGTTCATCACCGGAGTGTTGGGCGGGACCGGCAACATCGCCTTCTTCATGGCTTTCAGCGAAGGCGGCAAGGCTTCTGTCGTTGTCCCGGCAACCTCGGTCTCGCCCCTGGTCACGGTTATCCAGGGCTACTTTCTTCTCAAGGAGAGCGCTAGTGGCTGCCAGAAAGCCGGACTGTTGCTGGCAATGGCTGCCATTTATTTGTTGAGTCTGTGAGCGCGGGTCCAGAATCGCGATACTTGGATTGCTTGCTATTCGGTCTTGGATCACCAACCGCGAAGCGCATGTGAGGCACTTATGCACATCCCACTCTGGCTCGTCTTCGCGATGGTAGCCCTGGTTTTTTGGGGAATCACCGGCATCACGCAGAAACTTTCCACCAACGCCATTTCCACGGGGCTTTCCTTCCTCTGGTTCGGCGTGGCCATGATCGCGCTTGCCCTGGTTGTTCTGCCCAAGGTATCGCTCGACTGGCACCTCGCGCCGAAAGACTTCTGGCTGGCCGTCATTGGCGGGACATTGAACAGCCTGGGAGCCTATACCAGTTTTGCAGCCTTGGAAAAGGGCGGAAAGGCGTCGATTGTCATTCCACTCTGCTACCTCTACCCTCTTCTCACCATCATCCTCGCGATAACACTCCTGCACGAGTCGTTGACTCGCCCCCAGATGGCGGGAATCGTCCTGGCCCTGGTAGCGGCGATTCTGCTCTCTCAGGAAGTGCCGTCCCAAACAGACAAAGCGCTTTGACTGGAAGACCACCAAGCATCATGGAAAATGAGCAGGAGATTTTCCAGCCGGGGGCAGTGGCGGCCGAGGGAGAACGTGGAGCGCGCTTCAGAGAGTGATGGTTAGTCCTCCGTCCACGACGAGATCGGCGCCCGTCAGGTATCCACATTCGCGTGATGCCAGGAAGAGCGCTGCCTCTGCCACCTCCTCCGGCAGGCCGGCGCGCCGCAAAGGAATTCGTCCCGACTTTACGTAGTAATTCATAAAGTTTTCGGTAGTGGTCTCGTCGACGCCGTTCACGATGGACATCGGAGTGCGAATGAAGCCGGGGCTGATGGAATTGACCGCGATGTTGTCAGGAGCGAACTCGATGGCCAGGTTGCGCGTCAGCTGTGCGACGCCTCCCTTGGAGGCGGCATAGGCCCCGGAGTTCCGCTCGGTGATGATCCGATGAACGGAACAGATGTTGACGATACTGCCGCCGTGATTGCGCATTTCGCGCGCCGCGGCGCGGGCGCAAAGGAAGTAAGCCGTAAGGTTGGTGTCCAGCACCGTCTGCCATTCTTCGGAGGTCATCTGATAAAAGTCCCGCAGAACGTAGGTGGCGGCGTTATTCACAAGGATGTTGATGCTTCCCATTCGCTCCGCCACCACAGCGATTGTTGCTTCGGCTGCAGCTCCCTGGGCGAGGTCGATTTCCCAAGCTTGCGCATCCGCGCCGGCTCGCCCAAGGTCATCGGCGGTTTCCCGCGCCGCCGCGCCGTTGCGGTCAAGGATTGCGACGCGCGCTCCCTCTCGCGCAAAGAGCCTGGCCGTTGCCCGCCCGATACCGCTGGCGGCTCCCGTCACGATCGCAACCTTTCCCGCCAGGCGTCCCATGATGCATTTCCCTCCTACGATGGCCTCGCCACCAGTCCGGGACCGCGGGCTCTGAATAATCCAACCTGAGGGCGGTCTCCAGTGCCGTTCCGGAATTTTCGGCCAATTGCTCGAGCCCGAGCGATCCGCTCACAGAGTATGCTTGAACTTTGAGAGAATCTCGGCGCCTTTCTCGGTCACCAGAATGGCGTGTTCCAGCCTCAGTCCGAACCGGTCTTTGAAGTAAATCCCCGGCTCGAGTGCAATCACCATTCCCGGTTGCAAGGCGAGAGGATTGTACGGCACGATGCGCGGCTCCTCGTGCCAGGTGACTCCCAGCCCATGGCCGCTGTGATGAGGATACCCGCCGCCCAATCGCAAGACGCGCTTGCGAAGGTCGGCGTCGAGGTCACAGGCGCGCATCCCGGGGTGAACCTTGTCAATCCCTTCAGCGAGTGCGGCGGCGATTCCATCAAAGATCTTCCGCTGCTCCGCGGTCGGCTCGCCGACGACGCAGGTATTGCAAGTGTCTCCCCAATATCCCTGGTGCCGAGGGACCAGGTCCGAAATAATCAAGTCGCCCTCTTGAATGACGCGGGAGGAGGGAGGGCCTCCGATCTCGGCCGTTCGCGGGCCGGAAACGAGGTCGGCGAGAAGCGGCAGTCGGCCGCCGGCTCTGATCTCCATGCCCTTGCGCACCTCCGCGAAGAGCTCGACCTCAGTCATGCCGCGCCGGGCGAGCTTCTTCGTGAGCTCTTGACCCAAGTCGCACAAGCCAAGCGCCTCGCGGAGGAGTGCGATCTCTTCGTCATCTTTGACCAAGCGAAGTCTTTCCAGGGACGAAGTGATGTCGTGGAACGCGGCCTGCGGACAGGCCGAGCGCAGACGCTCGAAGATTCCGGCGGACAAATCCTCGCTCTCAATCCCGATTCGACTGGCGGGAAGCTTCTCGAGGCGCGTCAGAAGTTTCGCGCTCAAATCCTTGGCCGCAGCCAGTGGTTTTTCGACAGTGTAGCCTTCGAATGTCGTGACCTCAAGCCCGGGAACAACACTTTCGGAAGATTCCATATCCGCCAGGAATAGGCGGGGCTGCTCGCCGGCGATCCACAACAATGCGCCCATGAGCGGGGAAAAAGGAGAAGGCCCAGTCTCAATCCCGGCGGAGTAGCCGGTGAAGTAACGAAGGCTGGCGAGCGACGTCAATAGCGCATGATCGGCTTGGGTTTCTTTCAGCGCCGCAGCGAGCTTTTCCCTTCGAGGTCCAATCATGCGGTTGATCTCCTCTGATGCAGCGACAAAGGCCCGGGCCCAGAGCTTGCTTACTGTTTGGCCCCACTCCGAACCACCGGCTACTGTAACCCACGCAGCCAGAGTTGCGACACCGCAATTCGGTTCCCCTCGTTCACACCACCGGAGAGTCGCCGCTCCGACACAGCCTCGTTGGGTCTTGACAGCGTGGCGGCACCCAAAGTAAATCGATGATCGATTGCGAGAGAGTATACGGAGCCGAGCTTCAACCGTCAAGCCATTCTGATTTCTTTGGTGCTCGCAGGGGCGCGTAGTCTCGCCCTGCCCGCCGAGGCCCAGCCTCGCAATGAGGACTTATCCGCATAACCCAAGTTGAGCCGATCAGCCTGCGCCTGCCCATCAGAAAGAACTGTTGCGCCATGCTAACATCCAGATTACCATGAATTTCTACACACAGGCCGTGACTCCGGCAAAACAGGAGGCGGCATCAAAGGTGGTAGATATTCTGT
>QHZN01000038.1 GCA_003225365.1 Acidobacteriota bacterium | reverse complement strand
CCGGGGATGCGGGAAATGCTCGGCGTTACGGCGGCCATCGTCGGCGAGGGATTGGGAGAGTCTGTGGCGCTCTTGACCGACGGCCGGTTCAGCGGCGCGACCCAAGGCCTGATGGTGGGCCACGTCGCCCCGGAAGCCGCGCGCCGCGGGCCTATCGCCGCACTGAAGGACGGCGACATGATTGTTTTTGACGTCGAACGCCGGCGCCTCGAGGTGGAACTCGCGGACACCGAAATCCAGAAGCGCCTGGCCGCTTGGCGCGAGCCCGAGCCGCGCTACAAATCAGGGGTGTTTGCGAAATACGCCGCGCTGGTCTCTTCGGCTTCGGAAGGCGCGGTCACGCGCCCGCCCGCGTAAAAACGACCTCTTGGGCGATAATAAGGACGGCTTGCGATTCTGACGATAGTCTGAGAGCATGGCGTCAATGGCGACGGGAGTCCTTCCATTCGGGCAGCGGACCCTGGAAAGAAGCCGGGCACGGACTTATGCGCCGATCGAGTCCGTTTGGGAGGGCGAGGACGCCCAACTGATTGAGCAACTCCTGCACTACTATCCGAAGAAGACTCCGCGGCGAATCTTGGACGCGACCTTCAACGGCCGCAGGTTTTGGAGGGGCAGCAAACGGAGTGTCGTCGGCATAGACATCGACCTCGGGCACAGGCCCGCGATCGTGGCGGATAACACCCGAATGCCTTTCGGGGAGTCATTTTTCGATGTCGTCGTTTACGACCCTCCACACATCCCAAACCAAGGCAGAGATAAACTGAAGGACTTCAACACTCGGTTTGGGCTTGGCATAAAATCTCCCAAGGAAAAAGGATACGCTTTCTCTCACACCTTTCCCCCGTTTGTCAAAGAAGCTCATCGCGTGCTGAGGAATGAGGGGCTTCTTTTCGCCAAGATTGCGGATTACGTCCACGACCACCGCTATCAGTGGGCGCACGTGGAACTCGTGCAAGCCGCGAAAGACGCAGGCTTCGTGCCATGCGACTGCATTATTAAAATCCGAAAGGGGCCCATCATCGACCCCAAGTGGAAGGTAGCCCACCACAGCCGGCGTCGGCATTGCTACTGGCTCGTTTTTCGCAAATCCGAAAACTGCGAGTAGCTCACTCCCGAACGTGAAAATCCCATTCCGCATACATGCAAGCAGGACGATGAAAAACTCCTGCGGGGTTCTCATCCCGTCTCGTGGGTCAGGGCAGGCTGTGAGCCGGCCCCTTTGCTTCACTCAGGGCAGGTTCCTCGCTTGTCATTCTGAGCAAAGCGAAGAATCCCTTCTCAATGTTTTCGACACGAATAAGGGATGCTTCTCCCGCTTCGCGGGATCAGCATGACACGAAGGCGACTTTTTCATCAGTCGGCTGGAGAGACGGGCGTAGAGGCGGGTAATTCGACACTTTCCATCCGACCCGTCGAAGTGGACAAGGAAATCAGGGCCGAACGCTTCCTTCGGCTGGTGTTTAGCACCCAAGTTGTTGACATCTTACCAAGATGAGCAGAGTTCCCAAAGTTGACCGCTCACTGCATCTGTGCTGAAATGACTTTCGAGGCGGTGAGCGGGCGAAGAGACGCTTGACGCGGACGAAATGAAGCACACCGAAGCGAGTTCTGAAGCGGGGGCGGCGCTGCTGCGGCAGATTCCCGCCGTGGACGAGCTGCTGGCCCGCGCGGCATTGCGGGAACTGGCAGCGCGGCTGGGCCGGCGGCCGGTGGTGGACGCCACGCGCCGTGTGCTCCAGAGCTTGCGCGGACGGATTTCGAGCGGCGATCTTTCGAGCCTCTCGGTGGACATGCTGGAAAATGAAATCGTCGCGGCCACCGAAACCTCCGTCGAGCCCTCGCTCCGAGCGGTTGTGAACGCCACGGGCGTGATTCTGCACACGAACCTAGGGCGGGCGCCGCTGGCCCCCGTTGCCGCTCGCCGCGCCGCCGAAATCGCCAGCCGGTATTCGAATCTCGAATACGACCTTGAGCGGGGCGAGCGGGGCCGCCGCGACGCGCACACGGACCGGCTCTTTCGGCGCTTGCTCGGCGCCGAGATGACCTTGGTCGTGAACAACAACGCCGCCGCGATGTTCCTGGCGCTCAACACAATCGCCGAAGGCGGCGAGGTGGTGGTCTCGCGGGGCGAGCTCATCGAGATTGGCGGCTCATTCCGCATCCCGGACATCTCGGCCAAGAGCGGCGCCGTGCTTCGCGAGGTTGGCACCACCAACCGCACGCGCATCTCGGATTTTGAGGCGGCCATCAACGAGCGCACGCGGGCGCTCGTGCGCGTTCATCCCAGCAACTTCCGCATCGTGGGTTTCACCGAACGGCCCGAGCTTCGCGAGATGGTCGAGCTCGCGCGCAATCATGGCCTCCCGCTTATCGAAGACCTCGGCAGCGGGTGCCTGGTGGACCTCGGCCCGCACGGCATCGAGGGCGAGCCGCTGGCGGGTGAAAGCCTGAAGGCTGGCGTGGACGTGGTGACATTCAGCGGTGACAAGTTGCTTGGCGGGCCGCAGGCGGGCGTCCTCACGGGCTCCCGCCCCTGGCTCGAGCGCATCCGGAAAAACCCGCTCTTCCGTGCCCTGCGCGTGGACAAGCTGACCATCGCGGCGCTCGAAGCAACGGTGGCGCTGTACCTCGGCGGGGATCTCCGAGCCATCCCGGCGCTCGCCATGATTCAAGCCTCGAAGGATGAAATCGCAGAGCGGGCGGGGCGCCTCGCGGAGCGGCTCCTTGCGCGGGCGGGCGTTTCAGCGCGGCTCGAAGACGGCGAATCCGTCATCGGAGGAGGTTCAACACCCGGCAGCTCGCTTCCGACGCGCCTGGTGTCGGTTCGGGTCGAGGGGCTGAGCGCCGCGGAACTCGCGGCGCGCCTGCGCCGCTCGCGGCCGCCCGTCATTGCGCGTGTCGAGCGCGGCGAAGTCTTACTCGACCTGCGCACGGTGCTCGAAGGCGAGGACGAGCTGGTCTCGAAGGCGTTTGAAAAAATCGCTCTTGAGTGCGCGTGAAAGCCTCGAAACCCGGGCGGAGTTACTTCCGCGTCCTTACCAGGCGCGAGTTCATCGTTCCTCAACCATGAAAGCCCTTTACTTTGACGGCCGGCTCGCCCTGCGCGACCTGCCGATGCCTCGGCCGAAGCAAGGCGAAGCGCTGGTGCGCGTGCGCCGGGCGGGGATCTGCGGCACGGACCGGGAAATTCTCAAGGGTTATTCGGCGTTCCAGGGCGTCCCCGGCCACGAGTTCGTCGGTGAGGTGGTCGAATGCGAGAATGCGAACTGGCGCGGCAAGCGTGTGGTCGGCGAAATCAACGTTTCCTGCGGAGAGTGCAACCTATGTTTGTGGGGACTCGGCAAGCACTGTCCCCGTCGCACCGTGATCGGCATTGTCAACCGCGACGGCGCATTTGCGGAGTTTCTGACTTTGCCGGTCGAGAACCTGCACGAGGTCCCGGCTTCGATCGAGGACGAAGTGGCGGTGTTCGTTGAGCCCTTGGCCGCCGCCACCGAGTTTCTTTCCGAGGCGAACGTCTCGCCCGCCGTCAAGACCGCCGTGTTGGGCGACGGGCGGCTGGGGTTGCTCGTGGCGCAAGTCCTGAAGCACGCCCACGCGGATGTGACGCTCTTTGGCCGACACGACTTCAAGCTCAAGCTCGCCGAAGCATGGGGCGTGCGAACGGTTCCGGCAGGGCAGCCGCTCGAGGAAGGGCGCTTCGCACTGGTCGTCGAAGCGGCAGGATCGCCCGCGGGGCTCGCCGACGCTTTGCGGCTGGTAGAGCCGCGCGGCACGGTGGTGATGAAATCCACGTTCCGTGAGCCGGCCCGCTTCGATACAGCGAAGCTGGTTGTGGACGAAATCCGGCTGGTCGGCTCGCGCTGCGGGGATTTCTCCGTCGCGCTGGGCCAGCTTGCCGAGGGAGCCATCAAAGTACGCGAGCTCGTCTCGCGGACATTTCCGCTCGAGCAGGGGTTGGAAGCGTTCCAGTATCTCGAGCGGCCTTCATGTCTGAAGGTCCTGCTTGCCCCGTCACCCGCGTAGGCCGCTCCGAAGAGGGTCGCCCGATGGGGAAGCTTTCGGAAGAAGGAAACCCATGGAAATCAGGAGTCGCGTGGCGCGGCGTGCGGGGCGGGCGTTCCTGCTGGTAGCTTTTCTCGCGATGCTCGGCCCCCGGCCCGCGGCGTTCGCGAAACGCAAGAAAGCGCCGCCGCCCCCGCCCGATGTCTCCGACCACGTCCGCGAGGTCGCTCAAAAGCTTTACGGGATGGCGCTCGACGACGCCGAGCCCATTACCCGCGAAATCGAAAAAGCTGTCTTGAGCGACCTTGACGCGTGGGCCGCCGACCGCGCGCCCACCGACGTCGAAATGCGACGCGAGCTGGAGCGCGTATTCTCGAAACTCCACTATCCGCTCATCGGCGAGCCCGTGGTGTTGGCCGCAGCGTGGAAAAGCCGGACGCTCCTTTGCGCAGGTTACACGCTCGGCTGGACCGAGACCAACAAAGTCAACGTGCTAGCAATGTTCGATAGCGCCGGGGGAAAGACGCATCGCGTGACGGTAACAAACTTCGTCCCGCACACTGACCTCCACTTCAAGGCCTTGCCCGCCGCCGGTTCGGGCGATTTTCGCTTCATGACCTACGGCAACGAAGCCCAGACATACCGCCGCAAGCCGCCCCGGTACGAGTCCATCTATAAAGTCACGCCCGAGGGGCTGACCTTGACGGCTGACCGCGAAATTCCCTTCTGATCCTATTGAGGATTCCAAAATACAGTGGGGCATTTCCTGTGGCATCTGGACGCGTCGGGACGAAATTCAGGCGCCGGTCGCCGCCCCCGCCGGGGCAGGCTCCGACCGGCGCTCCAGGGCGGCGGGTGTCCCAATCTCTTGCAGATTTGAGTAGAGCGGTGGGTCCTACTTCACTCTTTCCACGTAAGTCCCCTGCGCGGTATCCACGCGGATGGTTTCGCCCTCGTTGATGAATGCTGGGACGGGGACGATCAAGCCGGTCTCCATTTTAGCCGGCTTCATGACGTTGGTGGCCGAAGCGCTCTTCAAGCCGGGCTCGGTCTCGACGATCTTAAGGTCCACGGTCGCCGGGAGCTGGATATCCACCGGCCGGCCTTCGTGATACACCACGCTCAGCGTCACGTCCGGCACGAGGTACGCGGCGCGGTCGGCGATAATGTCCTTATGGACGGGCACCTGCTCGTAGTTTGTGGTGTTCATGAAATGGAACGAGTCGCCGTCGGAATACAGATATTGCATCTCGAATTCGTCGAGGACCGCGCGCTCCACCGTGTCTTCGGAGCGAAAGCGGTGGTCGTTCATCGCGCCCGTGCGCAGGTTTCGCATGCGCGCCTGGACAAACGCCCGAAGGTTTCCGGGCGTGCGGTGCTCGGCTCTGTGAATCGAAAACAGTTCCCCGTTGTGCTTGATCACCATCCCGGGACGCAAGTCGTTTGCGTTCATGATGAGTTCCTGTCCGTCAATGAATGGGCTGGGCTCGAACTAGGGAGGAGACGAAGGGTTTCCAGTCCCGCACGCGCCCGAACTTCAATTGTATGCGGCATACCGTAGGGCGTCAACAGTTGAAGGGCCCTTCCCTGACGCACACCCCGATGCATCGGGGTATGCGCCACCCGCGGTGCAATGGCTAGCCGCATGTGGTGGCGACGCCCCTAGCGTTTGTTTAAAATCTCCGTATGCGCAAAGTCGTTCTCGGTCTTGGCATCAGTCTTGACGGGTACATCGCGCGCCCGAACGGGGGCGTGGACTTCCTCTTCATGCCCAAAGACTATTCGATGGCTCCTTTCTTCCGGACGATTGATACCGCCATCATGGGCCGCAAGACCCTCGACGTGGCGCTCAAGATGGGCGGCGGGTCCTACTCTGATTCGTCCCTGGCAACTTACGTCTTTTCGCGCTCGAAGCCGCCGGGGAAGCGCAACGGGCTCGTATTTGTCAACCAGTCGCCCACTGCTTTCATCCGCGAACTGCGCAAACGTCCCGGCAAGAACATCTGGCTGATGGGCGGCGGCGAGCTCGCACGCGACTTCCTGAAAGCCGACCTTGTGGATGAAATCTACCTGGGCATCGTGCCCGTCCTGCTCGGCCGAGGCATTCCGCTGTTTCCGAGCCCCTTCCCGCAACGCGAATTCAAACTGCTTGCGAACAAGACTTTCTCAAGAGGCATGATTACGCTGAAATACAAGCGCGTCCGTCGTGGGCGGCGGCGATGAGGGCGGAATCGGGTAATGGTGCAGTATGAAATTGGCTGGGCGCGCGAGCGGCGACGGTGAGAGCTAAGGACGTCTCGATCGCACACTCCGACCCATCGGAGTATGCGCCACCCGCGTTCCTTCGCATAGGAGAAGAAGTTGGCGAGACAAGATGGCTGTGGGCGTTAATTTATGCAGCAAGGCCCAATGCGAACAAAAGAAACCCGGCCACCGCGAATGCCACGAGGCCGAGCCACGGCGGACGCTCTTTGAATAGCGCGATGATCGCGAGGGCCAGAGAGGTTAGCATCCCGTCGGCCACACGCGCCCCGAATTTATCAGCAAATGGCGAGTAGGGGACCCAAGTTCCGCGCCTTAAGTAGTAGTCCACTAACCAGCGCTGGAGCATGAACACGCCCAAGCTCAAAATGAGGGAAGTCATGCTCCACTTGTGTGATCGGAGTATGACTTTAAGCAGATTGGCCATGTTCCTGCTGCCACCCTTCGCCAAACAGCACCCCATCAAGAAACGTCGGGACGTTTGCGCCCGCCGAGGGAAGGACCGTAGACCGCTAGACGGAGTATCCCCATGCGAGGAACAGTAACCCAGCTATCAACAGGGCCACGAGACTCAGCCAAGGGTGCGCCTCCTTGGCGAAACCCATGATCGACAGGGCCGCTGCAGCCAGCTCTCCCCAGCCAAGCAATGCCTCGTATTTGCCTGAAAGTGGCCAACGCTCAAATGAGGCAGGCGCAGCCTCGAAGTGGTGCGAAACAAGCTGCTGCAGCAGCAGCAAGGCGGAGGTCAGTGCGAGAGAAAAGACGCTCCATTTGTGTGCTCGCGGGTGGCGCATACAAGTCGCATTGTGCCATGTGTGCGACACCTACGCGATGGAATTCACCCGGGTCGCGCCAGCGTCATTTGACGACTTGAGCGGCGATTGCTAACATGCTGGAAGGGATAGAACTGGATTCCCGCTGGAGTTTACCGCGTGGATTCCCGCCTTCGCGGGAATGACGGACTAGCAAGGAGCGTTCCAAGTGTCACGGCTGACGCGGCAGCAGTTGAAGCAGGACAGGCTTCAGACGGCTTACGAGCAATACGAGCATTGGGCTCGCGAGCACTACCGCGAAGCCTTGTGGGTTGTCGGCGCGTGCGTTCTGGTAAGCGGGCTCATCA
>QHZN01000111.1 GCA_003225365.1 Acidobacteriota bacterium | reverse complement strand
TCAAATGGCGGCTTTGGGCTTATCGGCTCCACATATGGCAATGCCATCGGCGCGCCGGGCATCGGACCGGGCGAGCCAACCAATGTGCAGTTTGCGCTGAAGTTGATCTGGTAAGACTGCCAAGAGAGCAGTCGGCTACGGCGGCCGTGGTTCGCCGTGGCTGGCTGTGCCAGTCACACCAACCTCGGGACTCGGAACTCGCCATTAAAATCGAATTCATACTCCGTCGGCGGTGATGTAAAACCAGTCGGCCTTCGTATACAATGCAGACTTTCGTGCGGTGCGTCCGCGCGACGCGCGGGAGCCTCTGCATTGATGGATTCTTTCTCAATCACGCCGAAGACCGAGCGGGCTCGCGGGCCGGGATTTTCTTTTGTGATTGAACCAATTTGCGCCCTGATTCCAGCGGGAGAGTTTGAGATGGGCAGTGCCAGCGGCCGGGACGATGAGCAACCCGTGCATCGCGTTTGGGTGGACTCTTTCGAGATGGCGGTCTTTCAAGTCCGCAACCGCGATTGGGCGGTTTTCATGGAAGCGACGGCTCATCCGGCGCCGCCGTTCTGGAACGACTCGAACTTTCAGGATCCCGATCAGCCTGTCGTGGCGGTCAACTGGATCGAAGCCGCGAAGTATTGCGAATGGCTGAACGCCCTGCCACCGCAGTCAGGTCTCCTGGGCCGCCGTTATCGGCTCCCAACAGAAGCGGAATGGGAACTCGCGGCGCGCGGCGGGCGCGAAGGCGAACTGTATCCTTGGGGTAATGAGGCGCCCGAAGCGCGGCCGCCATACCTCGAACGCTGGGGCGGCGCGGTCTCGCGGCCGTTGCCGGTTGGGAAATCGGAGCCCAACCCGTTTGGAGTTTTCGACCTTGGAGAAAACGTCCACGAGTGGTGCGCGGACTGGTACGACAAGGCGTATTATGCCCGCTCGCCCGCGCGGAACCCGCGGGGGCCGGCGATGGGCACGCGGCGCGCGTCTCGGGGCGGCTCGTGGCGCCATCACATCAGAGTCAGCCGTTGCGCAGCCCGCTCGAGCATTCCGCCGACATTCCAGTATGCCGATTACGGCTTTCGAGTGGTACGCGATGTTCAGTCCCAGGACGCTCCCTCATTCAGGGACTGAACCGAGGTGGGTCTTATGCCCGAACTCCGCTACAACGTGATTACCCACGATTGGGTGATCATCGCCACCGAGCGCGCCAAACGGCCCGAGGAGTTCGCGAAGAAGAAGGATAAGAAAGTCCTGCCAGTTTTCGTCCCTACTTGTCCCTTCTGCCCGGGGAACGAAAAGATGACGCCGCCCGAGGCTTACGTCGTATCGGATACCACCGGCTGGCGCGTGCGGGTGACGCCCAACAAGTTTGCCGCCTTGGCATGCGAGGGAAAGCGGGAGCGCTCCATTCAGGGAATCCGGCGGAAGGTCTCGGGCGTGGGGATTCACGAAGTGATCGTCGAGACGCCCGATCACAGCAAGACTACGGCGCAGCTTTCCGACCGAGAAATGGAAATCCTCATTCAGACTTACCTCAACCGTTTTAAGGCGGCCTCCGCCGACCCGCGCGTCGAACACGTGACTTTGTTCAAGAACCACGGCGAGGCGGCCGGAACCTCGCTCGAACATCCCCATTCCCAGTTGATCGGCACGCCCGTCATCACGTCGCAGATTCGTGACCGGCTTATTCATTCCCTGAGGCATTTCGACGAATTCGGCGAATGCGTCTTCTGCCACGTCATGGACCTGGAGAGCCAGGAAGGGACGCGGGTGGTCCTGGAGTCGGAAAAATTCATCTGCTTCACGCCTTTCGCGGCCTTGACGCCCTTTTCCATCACCATCATCCCGCGCAGGCACATGGCGTGTTTCGCTGAAATGAACGACGCGGAGGCGGCTGACTTGTCGAAAATCCTCCGGCGGACGTTGTCCAAACTCTATTGGGGTTTGAGCGACCCTGACTACAATTACGCCATTCGGACGACTCCGATCGAATACACGGGGGTCAAGTACTACCATTGGTACGTCAGCATCATTCCCCGGCTGACGAAAATGGCGGGATTCGAGCTCGGCTCAGGCATGTTCATCAACGTATCTCTGCCGGAGGAGAACGCCGCCTTCCTGCGGGGTATTACGGTAGAGTGACCTGTTCAATGCGGGTGTAGCCAGAGCGCAGGGCGTTAGGCGCCGAAGTTCGTAACCCCGGCACCCGCACCCACGTCCAAAGCATCTGATAGAATGCGCTTCGGGCTCGAGCCGTCCGAAGGAGCCCTGACGGGACACCTCAGTTGAAGGCCAGAGAACCTATGAACGCTCCCATGTTGAACCTTCTTTTCAAGAGGAATCGTGTTATGAGGATGGGGCGGTACAATTTCGCTCGCTGGCCCCTGGCCTTGGCGCTCCTTGTGGCCAGCCTGTCATTCTTGGACTGCGGAGCCAAGCAAGAGAAAGCGCAGCCCGCCTTCGTGCCGACCGTCCCGGTCACCGTCGCGCCGGTCACTCAAAAAACCGTGCCGGTCGAAGTCCAAACCATCGGAGCGGGTGAGGCCTACTCGACCGTTTCGGTGAAATCCCAAATTGAAGGCCAAATCGAAAAAGCTCTGTTTACCCAGGGGCAGTACGTCAAAAGGGGCGACCTGTTGTTTCTGATTGACCGGCGCCCGTATGAGGCGGAACTCAATCAGGCCGAAGCCAACTTGGCTCGCGATACGGCTCAGGAAGCGTACGCTAAGGTTCAAGCCGAGCGATCCCAGAAGCTCTATCAGGCCGGGATCGTTTCCAAAGATCAGTTCGACCAGTTCAGCAGCAATGCCGACGCGCTCGCCGCGGCCGTTCGCGCCGACAAAGCTACGGTCGAAAGCGCCAAAGTGCGTCTCGGCTATTGTTCCATCACAGCTCCCATTGACGGAAGAACGGGGGCGCTGCTCGTCAACGTGGGCAACGTCATCAAGGCCGATGACGCGGCCATGGTGGTGATTAACCAGGTGCGGCCGATTTACGTCACCTATTCGATTCCCGAACAATACTTGGGAGAGATCAAGCGGTTTATGGCCGCGGGGAAGCTCATGGTGGAAGCTTTCCCCCCGAGCGACCCAGCGCGCCGGGCTCGAGGCGTTTTGACGTTTGTGGATAACGCCGTGGATTCGACGACCGGGACCATCAAACTGAAGGCGACCTTCGCCAATTCGGACTTGCAATTCTGGCCGGGCGAGTTCTTAAACGTGATTCTCCGGCTGAGCGCCCGGCCGAACGCCACCGTGGTGCCTTCCCAGGCCGTCCAGACGGGGCAGTCAGGAGAATATGTATTTGTGGTCAAACAGGACATGACTGCCGAGATGCGCCAAGTTAAAACCGGAGAGACAACCGGCGGCGACACCGTCATAGAGCGCGGCCTGCAGTCCGGGGAATCGGTGGTCATAGACGGCCAACTCCGCCTGGCGCCGGGAGCCAAGGTGGAGGTCAAGGCCCCGACCGAAAACCCCGCCCAACCCGCCACCGGGTCGGCTCAATGAAACGTTGTGCGGAGATTTTGGGAGGGCAACTTAGAGACCCGCGGGCATGAACATCTCGCAAATCTTCATTCGGCGGCCCGTCATGACTACCCTCGTCATGGCGGGTATTTTAATTTTCGGCATCATGGGCTACCGTCTGATGCCGGTCAGCGACCTTCCGAACGTTGACTTTCCCACCCTGCTCGTCAGCGCCAGCCTTCCCGGGGCGAGCCCCGAGGAGATGGCCTCGTCCGTGGCCACCCCGATGGAGCGGCAGTTCTCGACCATCGAGGGACTCGATTCGATGTCCTCCACGAACGGTGTGGGGTTCACACAGGTCACGCTGCAATTCAATCTGAGCCGAAATCTCGACGCCGCGGCGCAGGATGTGCAGTCGGCCATCACGCAGGCTGCCCCCTTCCTTCCGCAAGGGATGCCGACCCCACCGACCTACCGCAAGGTGAACCCCGCCGATCAGCCGATTCTCTTCATCGCGCTTACGTCCCCCACCCTGCCGCTCTGGCAGCTCGACGAATACGCCGAGACGATGATGGCACAACGGATCTCGATGGTCAGCGGCGTGGCGCAAGTGCAGGTCTATGGCTCACAGAAATACGCCGTGCACGTCCAGCTCGATCCAAAGGCGCTCGCCGCGCGCGGCATCGGTATTGATGAAGTCCATACGGCGATTGCGAGCGGACACGTCAATATCCCTACCGGGACGCTTTGGGGGAAGCATCAGGCGGTTACGGTCCAGGCCACCGGCCAGCTAAGGGACGCGGCGTATTACCGGCCCCTCATCGTCGCCTACCGCAACGGCTCGCCGGTGCACCTCGGCGAACTCGGGCAGGTGATTGACAGCGTGCAGAACGATAAGACGGCCTCCTGGTTCGTTGACAAAAGCGGTATCCGGCGCTCCATCGTGCTCGCCATCCAGCGCCAGCCGGGGACCAACTCCCTGGAAGTCGCCGGCTCCGTGAAGGGCCTTCTCCCCTCGTTCCAGCGGCTCCTGCCTCCCTCCGTTCATTTGAACATCCTGTACGACCGATCGGCTTCGATTGTGCAGTCCGTCCACGACGTGAAGAGCACGCTTTATTTGGCCCTGGCCTTGGTGGTCATGGTGATTTTCCTTTTCCTGCGCAACGTTTCCGCGACCGTGATCCCCAGCATGGCCCTGCCGATGGCGGTCATCGGCACCTTCGCGGTCATCTACTTGCTCGGTTACAGCGTAGATAATCTTTCGCTGATGGCCTTAACCCTGTCGGTAGGGTTCGTTGTGGACGACGCGATCGTCATCCTTGAGAACATCGTGCGGCACCTCGAAATGGGGGAGGACGGGATGACGGCCGTGCTCAGCGGCTCCAAGGAAATCAGCTTCACGATACTGTCCATGACGCTGTCGCTCGCCGCGGTGTTCATCCCGGTGCTGTTCATGGGCGGCATCATGGGGCGCCTGTTTCACGAGTTCGCGGTGACGATCTTTACGGCCATTCTGATTTCGGGGTTCGTATCCATCAGCCTGACGCCCATGTTGTGCAGCCGGTTTCTCCGGCCTCCTCCGGCAAAGCACGGTTCCCTGTTCATGGCCATGGAGCGGGTTTTTGAGGGCATGATCCGCGGCTACGACTGGAGCTTGCAGCGCGTCCTCCGGCACCGATTCGCCACACTGATGGTTTCCATCGTCATTCTGGCCGGCACGCTTTACCTTTTCGTCGTTGTCCGCAAGGGTTTCCTGCCGAGTGCCGACAGTTCCTCGGTCTTTGTTTCGACCGAGGCGGCGCAAGGGATTGCCTTCGATGAGATGGCCACAAATTCGCTGGCCATCGCCGATATCGCCCGCAAGGACCCCAACGTCGAAAAGTTCATGTGTTCGGTCGGCGGTATCGGCGGCTTTGGCGGAGCGCTCAATAACGGCGTCATGTTCTTCCATTTGTACGATCGCCCGCCTCGTAAATTGACCCCCGAGCAGGTCATTGACGAGATGCGGCCGAAGCTCGGGACCATTCCGGGCATCCGCGTGTACATGCAAAACCCTCCGCCCATTCGCATCGGCGGAATGCTCTCACGGGCTCTCTATCAATACACACTTCAAAGCCCAAACACTGACGAGCTCTACCGTTACTCCCAGGAGCTGGAGAAGCAGGTGCGGAAGCTACCCGGACTCCAGGACGTTTCGAGCGACCTCCAGATCACCAATCCTCAGGTCAACGTGGTGATTCACCGCGACAAGGCATCCGCGCTCGGGGTGACGGCCCAGCAGATTGAGAACGCGCTCTTTGACGCCTACGGCCAGCGCCAGGTTTCGACGATTTATACCGCCGTGAACGAGTACTGGGTCATCATGGAGCTGGAGCCCAAATACCAATTGGATCCGGCCGCCCTCTCGATGCTTTACATTCGTTCATCGGGCGGACAGCTTGTTCCGCTTAATGCCGTAGCGGATTTACAGAAGACGCTCGGTCCCACGACCATCACTCATTTCGGCCAGCTCCCCTCGGTTACCATCTCGTTCAACCTGAAGCCGGACGTCTCGCTCAGCCAGGCCGTCACCGGGGTTGAGGACACCTTCCGCCGCGCGCTGCCCCCCACCGTAAGCTGGGCGCCCCAGGGAACGGCGCAGGCCTATCAATCCTCCCTCAAGGGCCTGGGGCTGTTGCTCGTGTTTACGATCGTCGTGATTTATATCGTCCTGGGGATCCTCTACGAGAGCTTCATCCATCCCCTCACGATTCTTTCCGGTCTGCCCTCGGCGGGTTTCGGGGCGCTCGTTACGCTGATGATTTTCAAGACCGATTTAAACATCATTTCGTTCGTCGGCTTAATTATGCTGGTCGGGATCGTCAAGAAGAATGCCATCATGCAGATAGACTTCGCCCTGGACGCCCAGAGGAATCAGGGCATGAGCGCCCCGGACGCCATCTATCACGGCTGCCTCATCCGTTTCCGCCCCATCATGATGACAACCATGGCGGCCCTGCTCGGAACGCTCCCCATCGCCGTGAGCCCGGCGGCGGGCGCTTCCTCGAACCGGCCTCTGGGCCTGGCCGTGGTGGGCGGTCTGCTGTTTTCGCAGCTCATCACGCTTTACATCACGCCCGTCTATTACACCTATCTTGATTCCTTCCAGCGCTTTTTGAAGGGGCTCTTCGGACGCCGGCAGCTCGCGCCCGTGCCCGCAGACGCGAACGGCAACGGGATTGTCGCCGAGCCCCCGGAAACTGTGCATCGCGCGCGCTGAACTCCGCCACAACACACCAGGTCGGACGTATAATACGCGCCGGATCGAGCGGCGGGGGCGTGGTCTTACTTTCAGGAGGGCAGGATGAACCGAAGAAAATTCCTCAAGAATTCGAGCTTGGCGGCGGCAGTTCTTGGCGCGCGGTTTAACTGGGCGTTCCCTTCGGGAAACCCGCCGAGGCCGGCGGAGCGGGAAAAGCTGAAGCGCATCGGCGTCTGCTCGTGGAGCCTGCACAATTTTTTCGACAAGACGCGCGACAAAGACTTTAGCGGGCCCGGCAAAATGCTCGATCTTCGGGAGTATCCCCAGCTCATTGCGGACAAATACCGCCTGCACAACTTCGAGGTTTGCAATACGCACTTCGAATCCACAGACGCCTCCTACATTCAGGACCTCAAACGCGCCGTCGCCAAAGCCCACGGCCACATCACGAATATGCCCGTTGATTACGGGGCCGATTGGTCCGGCAAGGGATTGTGCGATCCCGACGAGACGCAATGGCGCAAGGAAATTGAGGAGCGAAAGAAGTGGATTGAGATCGCCCACCAGCTCGGCGCCGCCTCCATCCGGCCGAATCCAGGAGGCACCGTCCAAGTGACCGACCTCAACCGCCCCATCGCGGCCTATCAAGAGCTCGCGCGCTACGGAAAATCCAAAGGTGTGAAGGTGCTGATCGAAAACCACGGTAACGTGGCTGCCAAGGCTGAGAATATCGTTGCCATTATCAAGGCTGCTGGGCCGCCCTGGGCCGGTACGCTCCCCGATTTCGGGAACTTCCCGGAGTCGGAGCGCTACCAAGGGCTCGAACTGATGTTTCCGCTCGCTCAGACCGTCTGCCACACGCGTGATGTCACCGGCCAAGACGGGCGCGAAGTTCCGAACGATTTTCCGCGCTGTATGGAGATTTCAAAAAAGGCGGGATACAAGGGCGTTTATTCCATCGAATTCGCCGCCTCCGGCGACCCGTACGACGGCATCCAGCACATCCTCGGCCGCCTTCTCGAGCAATTGTAGGGGCCGGTTTCCCATTCGACTTCGCTCACCGTCCCTGAGCATCGTCGAAGGGAGGGCCCCGAGCGAAGTCGAGGGGCAGACCCGCCCCTGCCGGTGTCAACCTCGCCAAACCAAAATCCAGAATCTTCGCCTGAACCGTGTCGCCTCTCGGGATACTGACGCACCGCTTGACGGCAGGTGCCGGGCCGGATAGATTGCGCAGGATTTTGGCCTGCTTGCGGCTTGCCCAGCGTGACGCAGCTTGCATGCCCGAAGCAGGGCAGGCTGCGGGCAAGCAGGCAGGCAAGCGTCGTCATGGAACTACCGGAGGGCGGGAAAATGAGGAAAGCGGTTGGCGTCCTTGTTCTAACAATGTTCGCGCTTTGGGAGGCGTCCGCGGCCCGGGCCGCGATCGCGGCCCAACCGAAGGCGATTGCGCAAGCCGAAGCAAAGCTGGCCACAACCTCCCGCGCGCTCGACGGCCTCGACGCGTTCATTGAGAGCGTGATGAAGGACTGGAAGGTCCCGGGCCTCTCACTGGCGGTCATCCAGAACGGCCAAGTCATTTGGTTGAAGGGCTACGGCTACCGGGACCTCGAGAGAAAGACCCCCGTGACGCCGCATACGCTTTTCCCCATCGGCTCGATCTCAAAATCGTTCACTGTCACCGCGATGGGGATACTCGTGGATGAAGGCAAACTCGATTGGGACAAGCCGGTCCGCGAATTCCTGCCCGAATTCAAGCTCTACGATCCCATAGCCAGCGAGCGCATCACTCCGCGCGACTTGGTGACCCACCGCACGGGAATCCCTCGGCACGACATGGTTTGGTATAGCTCCGATTTCAGCCGCGCGGAGCTGGTCCGCCGCCTCAGGTATCTCGAGCCGAGCAAGGACATTCGGACGACCTATCAATACAACAACCTGATGTTCATGACCGCCGGCTACATGGTGGGACGCCTGAGCGGGGCAAGTTGGGAAGAGTTCGTGCGGCAAAGAATCTTCACGCCGCTCGGGATGAGTGATTCGAATTTCTCCGTCAACGATTCCGAGAAGGCTCGGGACTCTGCCATGCCCTACCAGAACGCCAAAGGCGAGGTGAAATCCATTCCCATCCACAACATTGATTCGATCGGGCCGGCGGGCGCCATCAACTCTTCCGCCGACGATATGTCCCGTTACGTGATTTTCCAGCTCGGGAAAGGGTCATACGGCGCGAAGCAGCTCCTCTCCGCCAACAATGCCGCCGAAATGCAATCGCCGCAGATGGTCGAGCAGAGTTCGGACCGTTACCGCGAAATCCTCCTGCCTACCTACGGCCTGGGCCTGGGTGTGACGACCTACCGCGGCCACAAGCTGGTCTCGCACGGCGGCGCTATTGACGGCTTTACGGCCGAGTTGGCGCTCGCGCCCATGGACGACCTCGGCGTCGCCGTCCTCACCAACCTTAACTCCGACAAGAACCCGGTGCCTGTCATCGTTGCCTATAACGTCCTCGACCGGCTGCTCGGGCTCGAACCGGTGGGGTGGAACGCACGGTTCCTTGAAGATGAGCGAAAGTCGCTAGCGTCGGAAGAAGAAGCCAAGAAGAAGGGATTCACGCTCCAGAAGCCCGGCACGCACGCGTCGCACGACCTTGGAGATTACGTCGGCGAATATGAAAACCCGGGCTACGGCGTGCTCCGAATCGAGCGCGATGGCGACAATTTGAAACTGAGTTTGAACCTGCTTTCTTCGCCGCTTCGCCACTTCCACTACGACGTTTTCGAGACCCCTGAGAATCCTCTGAACCCCGTGGAAAAGACCAAGGTCCAATTCTTCATGGATGTGAAGGGCGAAATTGCGAGCCTTTCGATGCCCCTCGAGCCGCACGTCAAGGACATCGTTTTTGCGCGCCGGGCCCCCAAGGCGATGTCCGAGCGGAGTTTCCTCGAGCCGTTTGTCGGACAGTACGAAGTCGGCGGGGCGACAGCCACCGTCACAATCCAAGGTGAGAACACATTGGTCATGGTCATTCCCGGTCAGCCCAAATATGCACTCGTCCCGGTGCGTGGAACGACGTTCGACCTGAAGGAGCTCGCCGGTTACAGCATCGAGTTCAAGTTGGACGCCACGGGGAGGGTCAACGAGGCCGTTTTCTACCAGCCTGGAGCGACATTCGTGGCAAAAAAGAGATAAGCTGGGGGGTACCCTTTCTGTCTTCCGCCAAGGCTTGCCAGGGCGAAGGGGCGGAGGGTTCTTGGGACAGATCCAACAGTGAAATGTTAGCACTAATGTGAAACTTATTTCATTGAAAAGAATGCAAATTACCGCACTTCATGTACGAATTTCAAGTCATTATCTGCCACAGGAATTCGGGGAAGGCGAGACGTAAGGTGTTTGGAGGCCTTGGGATAGCTTAGAACCTTGATTTCTACTAGTGCTAGCCCGGCAAGCTTGAAGCCGAGGCCGTTGGCGGCGCCCATGGATACGTCGAGGATTCGACCGGGGACGTAAGGGCCACGGTCGTTAACCCTAAGAACCAGGGACAGTTTGTTCCGAAGGTTCGTCACCTGTACCCTGGTGCCGAGTGGAAGGCTGCGGTGGGCTGCAGTAAGTCCATTCATATCATAGGCCTCACCGTTCGCTGTGAGGTTTCCATCGAACTGCTCGCCGTACCAACTAGCCGTGCCAACTTCATTGCTTGGAAATGAAGTTACAACTGTCAGGGGCATAGCTTCGGTGCGTGGAGAGAGGACGATCAGAAATGCTAGGCCAGAGGTCATCAGAAAGTTTCTCATAGAGCCTCCGAAGAACACTATGTCCCTCGGCACATTTATGGGCACTTGCCATACCAAAGCGGATTCCTCAAATGACCCCGAAAGCACAAAACCCTTCGGGGCATTCCAGCGAACTTATTATGCCGGGTCCCGAAGGGCCAGAAGACCTTAGAACTATACAGTAGACAACCCAAACTGTCAAGTGGAAATGTGGAAGGTTTTTCGTAGAAACAACTTTAACTATTTGAAAACTAAGGCTGAAACTACGGAACGGCCGATGCCTCGCTTGGCTCCTTCGAGGTTTACTTGGTTCCCGTATCTGCGGAGGAGCTACTTAAGCGCCTCCCTTAGCGGCCGCCCTTGAGCATCCGAAGGCATGTTCAAGCCCAGAGCGACTGCCAGCGTCGGCGCTAAGTCAATGGGATGGCAGGGGTAAACATATACTCCGGGCTTGAATGAGGAGCCCCAAAGGATTAGAGGGACTTGAGCATCGTAGTTCCATGGAGACCCGTGGCGAGTTTCAGTCTCTCCGTCGACATTGACAGAAAACGGATCAAAGATGAGAAAAAGATCTCCACTTCTCGGGCCAAAATATGACTTTGAGACGCCATCCGCCAGCGGGTTTTGGGGTAATCGGCCTTCGGAAAGCTCCTGCCGTGTGAGGGCCATTTGAACTCCGGGAACCGCCTCCGCTACCGTGGCTCCAATGGTCTCTGCCTCGTCTTCTTTCGCCTTATGCTTGGTTAGGGTGCCGCGGTTAAAATAGATCACAACTCCCGTGGTAGACTGGATGTACGAATCGCTCCCGAATCTCTTAGACAGGGCCGCATCAACAGCCTTAATCACATCTGCCATTCTGGCATGACCGAGCCCCAGGCGGTGTTCGACAATGAACTTCGGGTTCGGAGCCACGCCATGGTCTGCGGAGAGAGCAATCGAAACATTCTTAAGCCCTACTGCATTGTCGATAAACCTAAAAAAATCAGCGAGATAACGGTCTGTACGAAGCGTAACGTCGGCCACCTGTGGACTGTAAGGGCCAAAGGCGTGGCCGATATAATCATTTTCGCTCAGTGAGATAGTGAGAACATCCGTAGCCGGGCCTTGCCCAAGGCGTTCGCTTTGGACGGCCTTCTTGGCGAAATTGAGTTCGATTTCGCTCATGAAAGGAGTTCCATCGAGCCAGCTCAGGAACCTTTCATCGGGGCAAGGTTCATTCGGTGTTTGAGTGAATGACCCTAACACTTGGCGTCGCCCATCAATGGTTCTCGGGATGGCCTGCCAAGTTTGGCCGCAATATGCCTTGGCTGGCCGCCGGCTGTTGAACTGGACGGCCCAAGGGGGAAGCGATGGCATGTAATAGGTGCTGCTCACGAACTGTCCCGTGGCAGAGCTGTACCAGAATGCGGCGTTGGCGCTGTGGCCGCCGGGGAGAACCGCGCCACGGTCCTTCAACGAGATGGAGACAACCCGGGATTGATAATTATTGGCGGCGCGTAGTTCGTCTCCAAGGGTGCTGCCCACCAAGTAGTGAGGCGAGGCTCCGGGTTCGGCCGTCGTTCCTTTATCATTCACCAGCCTTGTGCCCGGATCTTCAACGCAATCCACGAGCCTGGCCAGGCCACGGTCGAACCATTCGTTGCCGATAATTCCATGTGTTTGGGGATAAGCGCCGGTCAACAGTGTCGCGTGACCCGGACCCGTGATGGTCATGGCCTGCTCGTAGCGACAGTTGACGAAGTTGGCGCCGGTCAAGAGCAGGTTGAAACCGCGTTCCACAAACTGACGCCGGAAGCGGACCAGGTAGTCGGGGCGAAACTGGTCAATGATAATGATGATGAGGAGCTTGGGCCGAGCCGGAAGCCTTGGAAGCCCTGCTCCCTCGGACGCTACTTCGCTTTGCCGTGCCGGTCCGATCCCATGCGTCCGCACGGCAGCGATTAGAGCGAGGGAGATGATGAGTAAGAAAGCTGCAAAATAAAAAGGGGATTTCGATAGTCGCCGCGTCCATATGATGCGCGGTATGCTGGCGAGAAAGAGTCTCTGGAGTTTTGTGGTCAAGTCCCCCTCCGTGGCCCATGTCTTTACCGAACGCGGCCATTATTTGCTCCTGCCTTGAATCGAGCGCCGAATTAGCGCGTGATAGTTTACCAAAAGTTCGACTGCGGCCGCGCTTTCGACTCAACCGTCCGCGAGCTTTAATCGCCTCGAAATCGCTTTACTCAAGGTGCAGATCGTTTTATACTGCCCGCCATCGAGCGGTCCTGAAGTTACAAATTCGTGCCGAGAGGGCACTTCAAACGGGAGGAACGAAATGCGAAGGAGAGTTGTGTTAGTGGCTGCGGCTGCGTTGCTGATGGGAATTTGCTTCGGCGCCTCAAAGGCGGCTGCCAAGGAGAAGAAAGACGCTGGACTAAGATGGCACGGTAGGATTGTCCGCGTCAATAAGGACGACATGACGCTGGATGTCCGCAAGGGAACCGTTGAGAAGCGGGTTCACTTCGATAGCTCAACGCAGTTTGTGAAACCCAATGGAAAGACCACGGAACCGGTTGACATGAGCACTCTCAAGGAGGGCGACGACGTAATCTGCATTGGGGCGTCGGACGATAAGGGTGATTTCCACGCCACTCGGGTCCAGTTGCAACCCGGCAGGTAGCGCCGTCGGCGGGAGATGTTCGGGCTGGCCACGCCGGACCGGTCAGCCCTGGCTTTTTGTGCTCAATTGTCGGATTACCGCGCGCAGGATGCCGCGGGTGACGTTGAAGTCGTCCGCCATCACGTCGTTGAATTCCTGTTGATCGATTTCAAGTGCGACGGTCGGCAATATGGCCACAGCCGACTCGGGTTGAGGTACGCCCGCCAGCAGGGTCAGGGCGCCCGCCACGCGGTGGGGACCCAACTTCTTGATTTCTTGTCCGTTCGCCACAAGGCTTACTTCCCCTTCCAGGACGACAAACATCGCATCAGGCGCAGCATTCTCCTTGTAGAGGACCTTTCTTGGCTCGAGGGAAACTTCCTGGGCGATTGCCGCGATTCGCGCCAGGCTTTCGGTGGGGACGTCACGAAACAACTGCACTTTTTGCAGGACCTCGACTTTTTCCAGGACTGTAAGCATCAGGGTCGGCTCCTCACGAGGCGGGCGGGGCCTCCAGGCGGCGCATCGCCCACGCCCAAGTTTCGGCCACTAATTCGCCCCCATCGCGCGGCTGCGCGCGCAGTTCGTCGGAAAGCTCCACCAAATTCAGCTTTCCGATGGCGAAAATGGCGCAAGCCCGCAACCAGTTATCACCGGAATGGAGCAAGATGCGCAAGGCCTGGGGCGCCGATTCCACCTTCGTGTGGCAGAAGCGCTCGGCGAACCGAAGCTTTTCCGGCAGTTTGATTTCCGGGTCGAGGCTGTTCGCCAGCCGCTTATAAAGATCCGGCTTGAGCATGTGCTCGAGAACCTCGAGTGCGTTTGCCTGGAGTTGCGGCCGGTGCGACGTCAGCCCCACGTAAGCGTTATAAACGTCGCGGGCCGGATAGAGGAGGGCGAGCAGGCGGAAGATACGTTCGAACTCGCGCTCCATGCGCTCGCCGAGCGCCCGCGCTACGAGCGTCGCTCCATCCACCGAGCCGGCGACGGCGGCCTTGGCTCCGGCCTGGGGATCGATCGCGGCCAGAATTTGGAGAGAGCGATAATACCCCATCAACTCCGCATCCAACATGTCGGCGAATTCCAGGACTTCCGGCAGGAGCTTGCGGTCCCGCCGGCAAAGTTTATTCAGCGCCTTCAGCACGTCGTAACGCAACCCAGGGTCGCTCTGGATCAGGCTTTCGGTCAGCACGGCGGCGGATTCAGGCGTCGGAATCTGCGCCAGGACTTCGGGCAGCACTTTGCGGAGCGGGAGGGGGACGTCGGGGTCGTTCAAATAATCCTTGAGGGTGCCCACGGCTCGGTCTCCGTAAAGGACCAGCGCGGCGCGCGCCGGGGCCTTCAGGTCCGGATCGGAAAGTTTTTCAATAACCACGGGCAGAAAATCGCGGCTGCGGATGCGGCCCGCGGCGAGCAGCGCCTGCTCCACCACATCGCGCTCGGGGTCGCGCAAAAGCCCCATAAGTTTCGCGTGGAGTTCCGAAGGGGGGGGAATCAACCCGAGCACCACGGCGGCTTGCTCGCGCGCGAGCGGGGCGGCCTCGTCGGAGCGCGTCAGCATGGACTCCAGCATGAGCAAGGCGGCGGGCATGTGGCCCGGCTCACCCGTGCGGGCCAGGTAAGCCACCACCGAGCCCTGGATGGCATAATCGGGAAATTCCGTCGCCGAGGTCAGCAGCTCCAGTGGGTCGCGTCCTGTATGCGTGACCAGGTAATGAAGCGCTTCGGTGCGGACTTCGAGCGAGGTATCGGCGAGCATTTTCTCGGCCCGCGGAACGATGCCCCTGTCCCCTGCCTCGGAGAGCAGCCGGAGCGCGCGCTGGCGGACGGCGGGGGATGGGTGTTCGAGCAGGCGGCGGAGAGCCGGGTGCCAGGCCAGGTGGCGCCCGATCTCAAACAGGCTCAAGCCGTACAGCGCTTGCTGCTCGCCCACGTGCTCGAGGCCGGTCGCCAGGACTTCAGTCGTCGTCGAATCGAGAAAGCTCGCCGCGAGGCGCTCCGGGTCGAGCGTGCGCCGCTCGATGGCGCGGCGCAAAACATTTAAGTATTCGCGCCGGACTGCGAAGACCACTAGGATCCAAACGGGTAGCAGAACCAGAATGATCGCGCTGACATACCCCGGCCTGTCTTTGAAAGCTAGGATGGAAATGAGAAGCACAACGCCCCCAATCCCGTCCGCGGACCGCCAAGTGAACGTATCTATGAACGATTTGACTTGGCTTTTCACCTCAGGGGGTATCGGCAAATAGAGTAGCTCTGCAGAAGACTTGTCCACGGAGTAGCGGAGAAGCGAGTGTGTTCCGCGCATGATG
>QHZN01000131.1 GCA_003225365.1 Acidobacteriota bacterium | reverse complement strand
TGGAACGCCTCGCGCGCGGCGGCCCGAAAGATCGTAGGCGATAACCTTTCCATGCTGACGAGCTTGCCCTGTCCCGATTCCAAAAGTCCATCGCCACCAAAGGAGTGACACGATGCAGCCCCGGTCATTTCCTTCCAGGGCGGAAGAGGTAAACGTAGATTCCACCGATGACGATGAGGAGCGCGCCCCACCACACGGGTGCGTGAAGATTCGCGAGTACCGTGTCCGGCGGATGAGAAAATTCCAGGAGGCCGCTGGCAAAAATCAAAACGCCGTAGATGAGCAGTTGGACGCCGATGAAAAACCAGACGGGAATGATGTGGTGTTCCCGGTGCCCTGGGTCCACGACCGCCGCGGCGACCTTGCGTCCTCCCCCTCCGCTTCGGTCTCCTTTCGGCTGCGATTCCATCGGACCCTCACCTTCTTTTGCGTGCCGCCCCTCGACGCAGCTCGGGGTCTCGGACCCGCGACACGCCTACCAGAAAATCCATTGCAGGATTAGAAAGACCGCGAAGCACAAACCCGCCCAGAAGATTGGCCGCTTTACGATTGGAAATTCGCCTTCGCTCGGCAACTCCGTCGCGCCGTATACCAAACCGGTCAGCTCCGCGTCCGTACGGGGCTTCGTCAACGCGGTGACGACCACGGTGACGGCGACGCAGATGATCCACGACCATAACGCGCGCCACATGTCCTGAGCCAGGGGCTTGGCCTGGGGATAAAAGGCAAAGAGAGTGACCTTGCTAGGGTCGAGCTCGACCATGGTGAACATGGCAATGGAAGAGACCGTTCCCGCCAGCAAGCCCCAGAAAGCTCCCGCACCGGTCATGCGCTTCCAGAGCATTCCAAGCAACACGGTGCCGAATAGCGGCGCGATAAAGAAACTGAAGAGGGCCTGGACATAGTCCATGAGGCTTCCGAAGCGTGTCACGATGTACGCTGCGCCAATGCTGATCACCAGGCCGATGATCGTGCACCACCGGCCCATGGAGACGTAGTGAGCGTCCGAAGCATCCTTCTTGATGAAGGGCCGGTAAAGGTCGTAGGTCCATACGGTGGCGAAGGCGCTGACGTTGCCCGCCATGCCGGACATGAACCCGGCAATCAACGCCGTGATGCCGAGCCCCAGCAGCCCCGGGCCGCAGTAGCGCGCCAGCATGAGCGGCAAGACTTCGTCATAGCTGTGCTGGCCCGCCGTTGCGGCGCTTTGAGCCACAAGATGGAACGGAAGAACGGCGCGACCGAGCAGCCCCGGAAAAATTACGATGAATGGCACGGCCATCTTGAAAAAGGCGCCTATCACCGGAGCCATTTTTGCCGAACGAATGTTTTTAGCGGCGATGACACGTTGCACCACCAGAAAGTCTGTCGTCCAGTAACCCATCGAAAGCACGGCCCCGAGCCCGAAGACGATGGCCACCCAATGGACGCCCATGGGGTTGTCGGCGAAATTCTCCATGGGGCGCCACATGTGGGTGAACTCCTGGTCTGGGAAGTTCTGGTGAATGCGAGCCACAACCCCGGACCATCCACCCGCTTCGACGAGCCCCAAGACTGGAATCAGGAGCGCGCCAAACCAGATGAGGAAAAATTGCAGGACCTCGTTAAAGATGGCGGAGAAAAGCCCTCCCAGCGCGACGTAAACTCCCACCGTCAACGAAGAGACCCAAATGCTGAAATTGAAGTCCCACCCGACCACCACCTGCATCACCACGGCCATGGCGTACATGTTGACGCCGGACATCAAAATCGTCATCACCGCAAAGGTCACCGCGCTCAGGGCGCTGGTCGGCCGGCCGAAGCGGAGCTGGAGATAGCCTGGCACCGAGTGGGTCTTTGAAATGTAATAGAACGGCATCATGACGATGCCGAGGAAGAGCATGGCGGGGATGGCGCCGACCCAGTACCAGTGGGCAGCCAGGATGCCGTACTGATACGCGTTGCCGGCCCAGCCCAGAAGCTCGAGCGCGCCGAGGTTTGCCGAGACGAAGCTCAGCCCTGCGACCCAGGCCGTCATTTCGCGCCCAGCGAGAAAGAAGTCTTCGCCGCTTGTGGTGTATTTTTTCAGGTAGAAGCCGATGCCCAGGACCATCACGAAATAAATGGTCACGATGGCGATGTCCACTCCGCGTAGAGAAACCATCCCGCCGGAGGCCGCCAAAAGCGCGGGCGTCAAGAGCCAATTGTTCATTTGAGGTCCTTCGTCAAGAGATCCCTCAATGGCCGCCCATCATGAGGGCCGAGGCTGGCGGAGGTCAAGAGTTTTTCTCCTGGCCGTAAGTCGAGTGATACCGGTCGTACCATTTGCGCACCTCTTCGGCGGGCAGCGGCTCGGGTGTCCCAAGGAGCTGCGCCAGGAAGCAAGTCTTGGCGACGTCTTCGAGCATGACGGCGGCCTTCAACGCTTCGCGGGGCGTGGCTCCGAAAGTGAACGCGCCATGATGCGCCAGCAGCACCGCCGGCGCCCGCGTCTTGTGTTTCACAATCGCTTCGCCGATGTGGTCGCCCTGGTTATCCACATAAGGCGCGCAGGGGATTCCCTCGCCGAACTCATCGGCGATCGCCGTAAGATACGCGGGAATAGATCGGCCGAGCAACGCCAAGGCAGTGGCGTAGGTCGAGTGCGTGTGGATGACGCCGCCGACCTCGGGCAAGTGGCGGTAGAGATAAAGGTGGTGCGGCAGGTCCACGGAAGGCTTGTATCGGCCCTTGATTTTGCGGCCCTCGAGGTCGGTCACGACGAGGTCCCCCGGGCGGAGTGACTCGTAGTCCACGCCGCTCGGCTTGATGAGCACCAGCCCGCGCTCCGGGTCGAGGCCGCTGGCGTTTCCCGCGTGCGCGGTGACCAGGCCGGCGCGGAAAATCTCGCGGTTCGCCTTCCAAACTTCGCTCCGGAGTCGCTCAAGGGTTGGCATGGGGACCAGTTTTCAGTGGCCAGCCGTCAGTCCTCAGTTTTCAGTATTCGCTCCGCAACGATTGCGCAAGGTAAGCGATCTGTCCGCTTTTGTGTCATTACTGACCACTGAAAACTGATGACTGAAGACTTTTCCTCATTTCTTTGAGGCGCTTCATGACGTCGTTCGCGCCGCGGCCAAAGTAATCGTGGAGCATCTGGTATTCCTTGAACAGCCGGTCGTAGACCTCACGGTGCTCGGGCCGGGGCTTGTAAACAAGCTTTTGAACGCGCGCCATCTTTCGGGCCGCTTCGAAGATCGTGTCGTAACCGCCTGCCCCGCGCCCCGCCGCCACTGCCCCGTGCATCGCCGCGCCGAGAGCCGAACAAGTCTGAAGCTCCTTCGCCAGGTGGATTTCGCGGCCCGTCGCGTCCGCGTAGAGCTGCATGAGGAGGTGATTTTTTTCCGGCAAGCCGCCGCAGGCCACGAGCTTCTTGACTCGGATCCCCTTCGATTCAAACGCCTCGATAATCGTGCGCGTCCCGAAAGCCGTAGCTTCGATGAGCGCGCGGTAGATTTCTTCCGCCCGCGTTGCGAGGTTCATCCCTACCATAACACCCGTCAGGTCCACGTCCACCAGGACCGAGCGGTTGCCGTTCCACCAGTCGAGCGCCAGGAGCCCCGATTCGCCCGGAAGTAGCCGTGCCGCGCGCTTTTCGAGTTCTTCGGTGAAGTCGCGCCGGTGGCGGTGCGCGTCGCGGCGGATAGAGTCCGGCACAGCGTGGTCGAAAAACCAGGCGAAGATGTCTCCCACGGCCGACTGGCCTGCTTCGTACCCCCACAGCCCCGGCACGATGCCGTCTTCGACTGTGCCACACATCCCCTCGACCATCTGCCGGTCTGGCCCGAGCAGCATGTGGCAGATGGACGTGCCCATAATCATTACCATCGAGCCCGGCTCGGTGACGCCCGTGGCCGGCACGGCGACGTGGGCATCGACATTTCCGATGGATACGGGCATGTTCTCGCGCAAACCCATCTTGCGCGCCCAGTATGGTGTCAAGCCGCCCGCGCGCCCGCCGAGCGGGAAATATTCTGAGGCCAGCTTTTCCTCGGCCACGTTTTCCAGTCGCGGGTGGAGCGCGCGGAAGAACTCGCGCGAGGGGAACCCGCGGCCCTTGATCCACATGCCCTTGTAACCCGCCGTGCAGGTGTTGCGCTTTTCGAGGCCGGTCAGTTGCCACACAATCCAGTCTGCCGCCTCGATGAAGCGGTCCATGGCGTCGTAGATTTCCGGCGCTTCGTCGAGCACCTGAAGAAGCTTTGAGAAAAACCATTCGGAAGAGTACTTGCCGCCGTAAATGCGGATGAACTCTTCGTCGCGGGCGCGGCCAATTTCGTTGATGCGGTTAGCCTCGGGCTGGGCGGCGTGGTGCTTCCAGAGCTTCACCCAGGCGTGCGGCTGCTTGCGGTATTGAGGAAGAAAACACAGCGGAGTGCCGTCGCGCTTGGTGGGCAGGGGGCTGGAGGCCGTGAAGTCCGTCCCGATACCGATTACGTCTCCGCCTTTGACGCGCGCCGCCTTGAGCGCCCGTGGCACGCCCTTTTCGACGACCCGCAAGTAGTCCCTGGGATTCTGGAGGGCCCAGTCGGGATCGAGCCTCGGCCCGCCGGGCAATTTTTCGTCAATCACGCCGTCCGGATACGGCACTATCGCGGAGGCGATTTGTTCGCCGTCTCCAACCCGTACCACCACCACGCGGCCAGACTCCGTGCCGTAATCAATCCCCAGAGCGAATTTGTCCTTGGCCATGAAGGTTCCCGCTTCCCCGCGAGTGCCTGCGTGCCCAGAAGCGCCCACCGTAATGGACTGCCTCGCGTCTGTCAAGCCGCTCGTCCGCCCATGTCAAAGCTACTTAGAAATGTCCCCTTTCTTACCTGATTTGAGGTGTCCCTCTTTTCTTTTTGGCTTTTGGTCTTGTCTTGGTCGTTGGCCTGGCCCTGCTCG
>QHZN01000110.1 GCA_003225365.1 Acidobacteriota bacterium | reverse complement strand
ACAATAGTCGCCCAGGGGGCGCTCCCCCGGCGAACGCGCTTGCCGATGGGGTCCTCGTCTGGCCAATACTGTCGGGCCAGATTCTCGTCGATCACCACGACGGGCTCGGAGCCTTGGCGGTCCTGGTCGGTGAAGTACCTCCCTTTGAGCAAAGGGATCCTCATGGCTTCGAAATATCCCGGCGAAATCGCGTTCAGAGCGCTGTGCGGCCCGGGATCGCCGGGGCCCAGCGGGCGGCCGTCAATGGAGAAGGAAGAAGATGGGTTGAATCCAGTAAAGGGAAGCGCCGCGGCAATGGCGGCGGAAGAAACTCCCGGCAGAGCGGCAAGCTTTTCTTTTACGGCTCGATAAAAGGCAGCCTGCTTTTCGGCATTGTCGTATTGGGCCTCTGGAAGCTGGACCGAGGCCGTCATCAGGCCTGCGGGGTCAAAGCCCGGGTCCACCTGAGCCATTCGCGTGAGGCTCTTCAGGAGCAGCCCCGCTCCCACGAGCAGAACAAGGGCCAAGGCTACTTGCCCCATCGCCAGCCACTCCCGGAGGCGCTGCCGCCCTTGGCCGGCGCTGAGCGATCTGGCTTCATCTTTGAGGATCCCGGACTGCCCCCGGCCGAAAACTCGCCCGATCGGAACGACGCCCAGAAAGATGCCGGTCAGGACGCTCAACGCAACAACGAAGAGCAGAACATGCCCATCAACCCCACCATGGAGGCGAGAAGGAAGACGTCCCGGCGCGAGCCTGAGCAAGGTCCCTAGACCTCCGTAAGCCCCCGCGATGCCGAGAATGGCGCCGCCAGCCGTCAACAGAAATCCCTCGAGCAGGGCCTGGCGAAACAGGTCTCGCCTCCGTGCGCCCAGAGCCACGCGAATGGCGAATTCCCTGGCGCGTGCCGACGCCCTGGCCAGGATCAGACCGCCGATATTCGAGCAGGCGATCAGCAGCACGAAGCCCACGGCACCCAGAAGAATGAGCATGGGCGTCCGCAAGTCGCCGGCGCCGTATTCCGTGAAAGGGACTGCAAACATTCCCCAGCCAGAATCCCTGATATAGGCGTTTTGGGGGTGGTCCGCAATCAGGCGGCGAGTGAGAATCTGAACGAAGGCCTCAGCCCTGGCGGGCGAGACGTCGGACCGGGCGCGGGCCACGACAAAATAGTTCTCGTTGAAGAAATTGTCCGGCGCAAATTCGCTCGCCGGCAGAGCCAGCGGAACCCAAACCTCGGTCCGCCGGGGCCAATCAAAGTCCCGCCCCATCACTCCGACTACTCGGTAGTCCTGCTGATTCAGTCGAATACTTTTGCCAAGAATCGCGGGATCGCCACCGAACAGGCGCTGCCAGGTGGGGTAAGCAAGGACTACAACCTGATTATTGTGCGGCTGGTCTTCCTCAGGCCGAAAGACCCGGCCCGCGAGCGGCCGAACTCCGAAGACATTGAACCACTCCCACGACACCTTGGCCGCCATCAACCGCTGGGGGCCATCCGGAGCGAGGTAGTTGAAGCCCTCTTCGTTCTCGGCGGCGGTCGAAGAAAAAATCTGGCGGCTTTCACGCACCTCTGCATAAGCCGGCGCGGAAACCACGATGCTCTTCAGGTTCAGCTTGTCGTACTTGACTCGGATGGCAAACAGATGCGTCGGGTCCGCAATTCCTGACGGGTGCAGGAACAGCCCGTTAATTACGCTGAATATCACAGCATTAGCCGCGACCCCGAGCGCCAGCGTCAGAACCGCCACGGTGGTGAAGCCCGGGTTCTTCGCGAGCATCCTTATCCCGTATCGTAAGTCTTGAAGTAATATGGTCATCCTTCGCCTGGTGACGTAGTCTGTGCGGACGATAATAAGGTTAAAGTGTAAAGGTTAAAGGATGAAGCAAACAAGGCGTCGGTGCGTTTTATCTTTTACACTTCACCCTTTATCCTTCACACTTCAACCTTTCTCATTCGTAGCGCAGCGCCGCCATGGGGTCCACCTTGGCTGCGCGGCGGGCGGGAATGTAACTGGAAACGAGCGCGACCGCCAGCAGCAACAGGGACACCAATAGAAACGTCAACGGGTCGGCGGGGCGGACGGCAAAGAGCATGCTCGCGATCAGCCTCGTCAACCACAGAGCGCCTGCAATCCCTATAACGGCGCCGAGGCCAGCGAGGAGCAATCCCTCCTGCGCCACCATCCGAAGCACGTCGCGGCGCTCGGCGCCGAGCGCCATGCGGAGGCCGATTTCGTGCGTGCGCTGCGCCACCGAATAGGCGAGGACACCATAAGTGCCCACGGCCGCGAGCAGCAGAGCAAGCCCCGCGAAGACCGCCAGCAGCGTCATGGCCAGGCGGCGCCGCGCCACCGAGTCCGCCATTACATCCCGCATCGCCGCCACGTGATAGACGGGCTGGTCCGGGTCAATCGCCTGCACTACTTTCTGGACGGTCGGCGCAAGGTTCATCGGGTCGCCCGAAGTCCGAATGGCCAGCCCCATGCCCGGATTAGGGTTTTGCGCTTCCGGCCAATAGACTTCCACGCGCGAGGGGGCCTCGAGCGTCCGATAGCGGACGTGGCCGACCACGCCGACCACGGTCATCCAGGGCGCCTTGGACCGCGATCCACCTTGCCTGAGGCGCTTGCCGATAGGGTCTTCGTTTGGCCAATAAGTGTGCGCCAGGGTCTCATCAATCACCGTGACGGGAGGCGAGCTCTCTGTGTCGTGTTCGTCGAGATACCGGCCCGCGACCAAGGGAATGCGCAGAGCTTTAAAGAAGCCCGGGGTGACCGGTCGCCAATCGGCTTCCGGCGTGGTTTGGTCCATCGGAACGGCGCGCGTGTCCACGGTGACCGTCCCGGATTGGCTGTTGCCGCTCAGCGGAAGAATGTTGACGGCGCCTGCCGCCTCGACGCCGGGCAGGCTTTGGACGCGCTGCATGAGCTCGCTGTAAAACGCGCGGATTTGCTCCGGCTTGCCGTACTTCTGATCGGGGAGGGCGATTCGCATGGTTAGCACACCCTCCGGGTCGAACCCCGGTTTCATTTCGAGGATGCGCACGAAGCTCTTGAGCAGGAGGCCCGCCCCCGCGAGAAGAATCAAAGAAACAGAGGCCTCGCCGACTACCAGCGCCTTGAGCACGCAGTGCCTGCCGAGGCCGGCGCCACTCGTCCTGCCGCCTTCCTTGAGCGTGTCATAGCGCGCGCCTCCCAGGCTTTGGAGAGCCGGCGCCAGGCCGAAGAGGATTCCGACCAAAAACGACTCTGCCGTCGTGAAGGCCAGCACGGCTACGTCAATGCGAACGTTGGCGACCCTCGGAAGGGCCGACGCGCCAAGCGTCACGACGGCACTCAAAACCAGAGGCGCAAGCACCAACCCGACAAGTCCGCCTAAGCCCGCGAGCAGAACGCTTTCGGTGAGCAGTTGACGAATGATGCGCATCGGGCCGGCGCCGAGCGAGACACGAATCGCGGTTTCCTTTCCACGCGCCGTAGCTCGCGCCAGCAGCAGCCCGGCCACGTTGCCGCAGGCGATCAGCAGAACGAAGCCCGCCGCGCCCATCAGTACCCAGAGCGGCGTCCTCGCATCGCCCACCGTTTCTTCGAGGAGAGGGCTGAGGATGACGGCGAAGTTGAAGCGGCGATATGGATAGTTCGGGCTTTGCCGGATGATGTCGCTCGAGACGGCTTCCATATCGGCTCTGGCCTGGGGAAGCGACAATTCGGGCTTGATACGGGCCAGAACCTCGTAGCCGTGGTTGCCGCGGTTGTCCGGGGTGAGGTCCTGTGGGCCGAAAGCCAACGGCGCCCACATCTCCGCCTTGTCGGGAAAGTCAAAGCCCGGAGGCATGATGCCCGCCACTACGGCCGTTGTGCCGTTGACACTGATAGCCCTGCCGACCACGCTCGGGTCGCCACCAAAGGCCCGCTTCCACAAGGCGTCACTGAGAACCACCACGTGGTTTCGCCCCGGCTGCGCTTCCTCGGGCAGAAACGTCCGACCCAGACGCGCTTGAACGCCCAAGACTGAAAAGAGACTGGGTGAAACATCCGCGCCTTCGATACGCTGGGGCGTTCCACGCACGCCGAGGTTGAATACGTCTCCGCCGATGGCTGCCAAGTCCGCAAAGCTCCGGTTGAACTCTTTGAGGTCGCGGATTTCAGGCGCCGAGACCCAGTTGCGGTCGTTCGGTATGCCGATCCCCGTGAAGCGCATCCAGACCATCACCAATCGGTCGGGATCTGAGTACGGCAGCGGGTGCAAGAGCACGCCGTTGACCACGCTGAAAATCGCTGTGTTCGCGCCGATGCCAAGCGCGAGCGTCAGAATAGCGACGGCTGTGAAGCCCGGATTCTTCGCGAGCATCCTTATCCCGTATCGTAAGTCTTGTAGTAATGTAGTCATTCTCTCCCTCGTGACGTCGGGATGTGAACAAGGTAAAAGGTTAAAGTGTAAAGGCTAAAGGATGAAAAAAACGTACCCTTCGGGTCTTCGTTTACCCTTTAGCATTTAACCTTCACCCTTCAGACTTCATCCTTCACACTTCAGCCTTTCTACTCGTACCGCAGCGCCGTTATCGGGTCCACCTTCGTCGCCCGTCGTGCCGGAATGTAGGTGGCGACGAAAGCGGCAACGGCCAGCACCAGCGAAACAACCGCGAACGTAGCGGGGTCCGACGTCTTGACGCCGAAGAGCAGGCTGGCGAGCAGGCGTGCGAGTCCCAATGATCCGGCGAGGCCAATACCCACGCCGATCGCCACCAACAACATGCCTTGCCCGACGACCAAGCCCAGTACCGTTCGTGAAGTTGCTCCCAGGGCCATTCGTATTCCGACTTCCTGGGTCCGTTGCGAGACCGAGTAGGACAGGACACCGTAAATGCCCACCGTGGCCAGCAGCAGCGCCAGCAATCCGAAGACACCGAGCAGCATCGCGCCCATGCGCGGGGCCCACAGCCCCTGGTCCAACAGCTCGCCGATGGTGTTCACCGCGATAAACGCCAAGTTGCGGTCAATCGACTGCACCTGTTCACGCACCGATGGGATGACGGCGCTCGGATTCCCCGCAGTGCGCACGTCGAGAACTCCGAAGGGTGAGTAGTCCTGAGTGATGGGCATATAGGCGACGGGCTGCGGATCCTCCGCCACTCCGAACTGCCACGAATCCGCGACCTCGCCCACCACTTCCAGGAGCTGCGTTTCGCCGAAGAAATGAAACCGCTTGCCCAGCGGGTTCTCGCTAGGCCAGAAATGTTTCGCCATGGCGTGATTGACGATCGCCACCGGCTTGGTTTCTTTCCGGTCGAGGTCGTTGAAGGCCCGGCCGCGCAGGAGCGGGATTCCGACCGTCTGGAAGTATCCGGACGAAACGTCGTTCAGCGAGGTCAGTGTCCCGCGCTTCCCGCTCTTCTCATCTTGCCCCTCCAAGAAGATCGTTCGTGCCAGGCCACCCCCCAGGGGAAAGTTGGAAGCGACGGCCGCCGACAGAACTCCTGGGGACGATCCGGCGCGCTCGATGGCGTCGCGATAGTACTGTTCGCCGTGGTCCTGGTCGTAGTGCTGCGAACCCAGATCAACTCCGATCACGAAGAGCTTCTTCGATTCAAAGCCCGGATCAAGGCCTTGCGCGTAACGGAGGCTGCGCAGGAACAACCCGGCTCCCACCAAGGTGACGAGGGCCAGCGCCACCTCGGATACGACCAGAGCCTGGCGGAATCGGCTGCGGCCCCACGCCATGCTGCCGCTGCGCCCGCCGGTGTTGAGCACATCCATCAAGTTCGGGCGGGAAACCTTCCAGGCCGGAACCATGCCGAACAAGATCGCCGTCAACACGGCGATGGCGAAAGTGAACGCGAGCACGCGGCCATCGAGTGACAGCGCGAGGTCGGCTTGCCGCAAGAAAGCGGGACGGTAGGACCAAAGCACCGATCGTCCCCAATAGCCGATCAGCAATCCGACCGCGCCGCCGACCAGCGAGAGCAGGAGACTTTCGGTCAGCGACTGGCGCACCAGCCGCCCGGAGCCCGCCCCCAACGCGGCCCGCAAGCACAATTCCTTCTCGCGCCGGGCGGTCTGCGCCAGCAGCAGGTTCGCCAGGTTCACACAGGCGATCAACAACACCAGCCCGACTATTCCCATCAACACTTCGCCCGCCCGAGCGACCTGGTCGTGCAGGTTGATGCCCAACGAAGCGTCGGCGATGGGCGAAAGCGTCCCGCCGCGCCCCTGGTTCTCCTTGGGGTATTGCTGTTCGAGCCGTGAGGCGACAGTTTCCACGGCGCTCTCCGCCTGGCGCTCGCTCACGCCCGCTCTCAATCGTCCTATGGCGGTGAAATCCAGGAATCGGCGCTCCTGAAAGTTGGCTTCGATGAACCCTGCAAGCACTTGGCGGTGCATGCTGACTGGGATCCAAATCTGGTCGGCGCTAGCGAACAGAAGCGTCCCTTTGAATTGCGGTGGAGTGACACCGATGACCGTGTAGCTCGTTCCGTTCAGGTTCAATCTCCGGCCAAGGACGTCGCGCGCCCCTCCGAACTCGCGCGACCAAAGACCATAACTCAGCACCGCCACGCCGTCGCCGCCCGGATGCTGGTCTTCGTCAGGCCTAAACGTCCGCCCTAACATGGCGTTGACGCCCAGCACGTCAAAGTAATTCGCCGTCACGAGATAGCCCTGAAACAGCTTCGGCTTCTCTCCACCACTCAGGGTCAAGCCGGTAGGCTGAAAAGCCGCGAGCCCGGAAAACACGCTCGCTTGCCGGGCGTAGTCCTCGTAATTCGGGAAAGAGATTCCCAGCCGCGTGGCGTTGCCCAGGGCCACCGTGGTCTTCTTGTCCGTAGTGTCCAACTGCACGAGCCGCGAGGCGTCCGCGACGGGAAGAGGATTTAGCAACACCGCATTGACGATGGTAAAGATCGCTGTGTTAGCGCCAATGCCGAGGGCCAGCGTCAAGACCGCCACGACCGTGAAGCCCGGATTCTTCGCCAGCATCCTTATCCCGTATCGTAAGTCTTGGAGTAAAGTCGTCATTCTTCGCCTCGTGACATCGGGATGCGAACAAGGTAAAAGGTTAAAGTGTGAAGGCTGAAGGACGAAGCAAACGAGGCTTCAGTGTCTTTTATCCTTTACCCTTCATCCTTATATCCTTCACACTTCAGCCTTTCTCATTCGTAGCGGAGGGCGATCAGCGGGTCAACACGTGAAGCCCTTCGGGCCGGCAGATAGCAGGCGATCAACGCCACCGCTGCGAGCACCACGGATGCAGCCGCGATTACCACCGGATCGATACTGGGGACCTCATAGAGAAAGCCAGCAAGCAGGCGGCCGATTCCGATCGCCAGCAGCAGCCCGACGCCAGCACCCACGGCGATTACCCGAAGCCCTTCGCCCAGGATCATCCGTAGTGTCGAAGAGGCATCGGACCCCAATGCCATCCGAATGCCGATCTCGCGTGTGCGCCGTGCCACCGTATAGTTGTTGACAGCATAGAGCCCGATCGTCGCGAGGAGCAGCGCGACTCCGCCGAAGATCTCGAGTATATGTGCGCCGGTGCGGAGCACCCAGATTTCAATCCCCGACTCTAGATGGCCTCGCATGGTCGTCAAAGCGAGCAGTGGTAGCCGCCCATCAGTTACGTGAATTTCGTGGCGGATCGTTTCGAGCATTCGTTTCTCTGCTTCGCGCCCCCCTGCCGCAACCTTCAGATGAATCTGCATATCAGCCTGATACTGCTGCCCGAAAGGAACGTAAACGTGTGGCTCGGCGGTGCCGCCAAGAATACTCCCACGCACATTACCTACAATGCCGATGACCTCACAGGTTCCCGCCCGGTCGGGGCGGTCTTCCTCCAGCCGGATTTGCTTACCCACTGCATTACTGCCCGGCCACAGTTTGTCAGCCGCGGCTTTGTCGAGAATCGCAACGCGGCTCTTTGATCCCGGCATACTCTCGGCCGGCACAAACGTCCGGCCGCGCAGTAGTGGGACCTCAAGTGTCCGGAAATAATCCGCGGTCACGACATTGAAGCGCGCGAATAAGGGCGGATACTCCTTGGAAGCTACGACGTCGGACGGGGTGACGCTTTTTCCCATGTGCATCATGCCGAACGGAACCGTCGCCGCCATCGCGACTGACTGGACACCTGGTATTCGCCTCAGGCGCTCTCTGAGCGTAGCGTAGAGCTGGCGTCCATGCGCTTCATCGTAGTTGACCAGGCTCGCATCCACTTCGGCGAGGACTTCGTTTTCTAGCGAGAACCCTGGTTGAATATTGGCCGCGCGCACAGCGCTGTGAACGAATAGACCTGCCGCAGCCAGCATCATTAATGACAGCGAGAGTTGCGCCATTACGAGCATGTTGCCGCGCGAGAAGAGGCGGCGTGCGTGACCGCCAACATATTCGCCGGTATTTTCCTTCAGGTCGAGCCACATGTCCGGGTTAGAGAGCTTCCAGGCGGGAAAGAGCCCGAAGATGATTGTGCTCGAAAGACAGAAAACAAGTGTGCCTGAAACGACGCGTGCATCAGGTGCCGCGTTGTAAACGAGATCCATCGGAGCTAGGCGAGCCAGTGATCCAATCAGAAGGGTTGTGCTCCAGGAGGCTAGAAAGAGTCCCGCCACACCGCCGAGCATCGCCAAAATCAGCCCCTCTGTAACCAGTTGCCGCACCACGCGAAACCGACTGCCGCCCGTCGGGAGCCGGATAGCAATTTCTTTACGCCGTGCTGCGCCCTTGGCCATCATCAAGTTCGCCAGGTTCAAAGAGGCGATTAGCAGCACAATGCCGGCGAGCGAGAGCAGCAGAGTAGCTGGTACCAGCAGTGCGTGGTCGTCCGTTGGATTTATCGTGACATTCAGGCGCGACAGATGACGAACCGAGAGCATCTGGTCTTTATTTTCGGCTGGAAATGCCTTCTGCATTTGTGAGGCGACGACAGCGAGCCTTGCCTCGGCCGACTGCCGCGTAACGCCCGGCTTTAAACGGCCGACCACAATCAAGGCGCCATTATCGCGAGCGGCCAGCGGTTTACCCAGAGTTTCAGAACCGTTCATCACCAGGTTGTAAGCGCCCAATGGCACGTACATCTCGGGGCTCATGATCGCCATCGTTCCGATGAAGCCTTCGGGCGTGATCCCGATTACCGTGAAGAGGCGGTCGTTAATGCGCAGCTTTCTGCCGAGCATCTGTGAGTCCCCACCAGTTCGCCTCCAGAATGAGTACGTCACGATGACTGTTAACTCTCCTCCTGGTTTTTCTTCGTCGATGCTAAACGGACGGCCCTTCAGGAGAGGAACGCCCAGCGTTGAAAAGTAATTAGAGGAAACAATGTCGGCAAAGGTTCGCCGCGTGTCGTCACCTTCTTTGACGCCCACTAAGGCAAGCTGGTGCGCCATCAGGCTGGAGAAAACCGGGTTGTTATCGCGTATGTCGACATAGTTTGGATAGGAAAACGCCCGATAGCTGTCGGGATGCTTTGTGTCGCGACTATAGAGGCCGACCAACTGCTCGGGGTTAGTAACAGCCAAGGGCTTCAGCAAAAGGGTGTTGATCAGGTTAAACACGCAGCTGTTGGCGCCGATTCCGAGCGCGAGCGTGAGAACCGCCACCGCCGTGAAGCCAGGATTCTTCGCCAACATCCTTATCCCGTAACGAAAGTCTTGAATGAGCGTTGCCATCATCTTCCTCCGAGCTTCGTGCCGTGAGGTCGATAAAAGGTTAAAGTGTAAAGGTTAAAGGGTAAAGAAACGCAGCTTTGGGGCTTTTCACCCTTTATCCTTTACCCTTCATACTTCATCCTTCACACTTCAACTTTCCTATTCACATCTCAGCGCCACCATTGGATCGACTTTCGTCGCCCGGCGCGCCGGGATGTAGCTCGCGAGGAGAGCAATGGCGGCGAGTAACACACTCACTCCTGCGAAGGTCATGGGGTCCGTGGGCCGGACCTCGTAAAGCATTCCGGAGAGAAGGCGCGTCATACCCAGTGCACCGACCAGCCCGATTGCCAGACCGGCGAGCGTCAGCCGCAGTCCCTGCCTCAAGACCAGCTTGATGACTTCGGGCCCAGCCGCACCCAAAGCGATGCGAATTCCGATTTCCCGCGTGCGTTGGCTGACCGAGTAGGACATCACGCCGTAGATGCCCAGGGCTCCCAAGAACAGCGCCGCCAGTCCGAACAGGCCCAGCAACAGAGTCCGAAAGCGTGGCGCCGCAACGGAAGCCTCCATCACCTCGTCCATGCTGCGAACTTTTGAAACCGGCTGGTCCGGGTCGATTCCCCTTACCAGTTCGCGCACGGATCGAGCCAGGCTGAGAGGCCGTGAGGAGGTCCGTATCGTCAGCACCATCGTCCCCCAATAGGGCGCCTGGGCGAAAGGCGTATACACTTCCTCAACAGGAGACTGATCCAGAGTCAAGTGCTTGGTGTTTGCCACGACGCCGACAATCTCACCGGTGTAGTCGTTGAAACCCATCTTCAGCCGCTTGCCGATAGGGTTTTCGTTGGGGAAGACATTGCGTGCGACAACCTCGTTGATGATGAGGGCGTGCGGCGATTGCGCCGCATCACGCTGGTCGAAGTATCGTCCGCGAACGAGCGGGATCTTCGTGGCCTCGAAATAACCCGGTTCGACGACGTGGCAGTCAGGATTGGCGTACTCGTTCGGCAGTGGCTGCCGGCCCTCCACCTGCATGGCGTAACTCTCAATATCTCCTGCTAAAGGGAGGTGACCGATGGCTCCTGCGGCCTTAACTCCGGGAAGCGCCCTGACTTTTTCAAGAAGCCCGGCGAAGAAGGCGGCTTTTTGTGGGTCGGGATACCGGACCTCGGGGAGTGAGATCTCCATCGTCAACACATTCTCAGGCACGAAGCCGGGATTCACATCCTGCAGGCGGACAAAGCTCTGAAGCATCAGCCCCGTGCCAATCAGGAGTACAAGGGCCAGAGCAACCTCGGACACTACCAGCACGCTCCGCAGGCGGCTACGCTCGAAGCCGTCCGCGCCACGCTCGCCCTCCTTCAGGGATTCGGTCAGTTGAGCTTTCGAAGCTTGAAACGCCGGAGCCAACCCGAAAATCAACCCTGTCGCGACCGAAGCGAGAATCGTGAAGATCAACACTTGCCCGTTGATGCGGATGGCGTCGGCGCTGGGGAAATTGTCCGGCAGAATTAACTTCAGCAGACTGACTCCCCAGCTCGCCAGCAGAACCCCTAGGACTCCCCCTGCCGCCGCCAGCATCAAGCTTTCAGTAACGAGTTGTCGGACCAGCCGAAGTCGGCCGGCGCCGAGCGCCGATCGAATCGCCACTTCCCTCTGCCGCCAAGCCGCGCGGGCCAAAAACAGGTTCGCGACGTTTGCGCAGCAAATTAAGAGCACGAAAGCTACGGCTCCGAAGAGAACCAGGAGCGCAGAACGGTACGCGCCCACCACCTGGGTGTGCAACGAAACGAATTTGACATCCGAGCCGATGTAATCGTGAGGATGCTCCTTTACAATCGCCTGCTCGATGGAGTCCATTTCCGCCTCTGCCTGGCCGAGCGCGACTCCCGGCTTCAGGCGAGCGATTACTTGCAGGAAGTGTGAGGACCGCTGCTCCCAGGCCCCGGGCGGCAGTGCCAGAGGTACCCAGAGCTGGGCCCGCGGGGCCGTAAAGATATTGAGTATTGTCCCGGTGTTTCCCGGAAACTCGAAGCCTGGCGGCATCACACCGACCACGGTACAAGCCTTGGCGTCGATTGTTACGGTTTTACCAACTATCGAGAGGTCGGCGTTGAAACGGCGTTGCCAAAGTCCGTAGCTGAGCATCACGACCTGGTCGCGACCCGGTGTGTCTTCACCGGATGCGAAAGTGCGGCCCTTCATAGGTTCAACTCCCAGCAGCCCAAAAAGCCCTGGTGACACGGCCGCGCCATCAACCCGCTCAGGGTTGGCGGTTCCTGCCAGATTAAACGTTCGCGCTGCGTCGAACTCCGCCAATTGTTCAAAAACCGAACTGCGGTCGCGCCAATCGCGAAAATTGGCCGCGGCGGGAGGGTTCTGCTCATAGCCCATTTTCACATTGCGTTCCCAAAGCGTGTAAAGTTGGCCTGGATCCTTGAACGCCAGGGGGCGCATCAAAACTCCATTAATCACGCTGAACATGGCTGTGTTCGCCCCGATACCAAGCGCCAGCGTCAAGACCGCCACCGCCGTGAAGCCGGGGTTCTTCGCCAGCATCCGAAGGCCGTAGCGCAAGTCTTGTATTAATGGTTGCATGGTTGGGCCGCCTCCCAACGGTTTCGCGGCAATCGCAGCACCAATCGCGCTAGAGAAACTTCTTTATTATCAGGATGATGAGGGAAAGCCAGGGAGGACATCGCGCGGTCATTGTGCGCTTTCGGGATTGAATGTGCGAACCTGAAACGGCTAGCCAAGGCACAGCCCGCCACACGGCGCAGGCTGGCGCGTCAGAGGCGTGGGGCGCGGCTGGCGAGCCGTTGCGTCTCCCGCCAGGTATAGACGCAGCGGTGGACGACGGTCCAGTTGGAAAGCACGGCGATGACCCAGAGGACCGCTTCCATGCGGTGGGTGAGGGCGCCGATGATGAGGAGCACAACGCGTTCCGGTCGCTCGAGGAAACCGACTTTGCAAGAGGGGATCACGTTTTCGGCGCGCGCCCGCGTGTAGCTGACCATGCCTGAACCGATCATGGCCACGGCGACCAGCGTCACCATCGTGAAACGGTTGACGCGCCCGTAGTAAACCAGCAGGCCGATGAGCAGGACGAGATCCGAGTAGCGGTCCATCACGGAATCGAAGAAGGCGCCGAAAGCGGTGACCTGCCCCGTAGAGCGCGCCACGCGGCCGTCGGTGAGGTCGAAGATGCTGGCCAGGATGATCGTCGCGCCCGCCCAGCGAAAGTAATCGTAGGCGAACAGATACGCCGCCAACCCGTTGATGGCCGAGCCGATAAAAGTCAGCAGGTTCGGGTGAATGCGGCTGACAGCAAAGGCGCGGACGATGGCCTCCACGGCTAGATTTCCGGCGCGGCCGATTTGGTGCGTGATCATGGGCGGTTCAATTGGGTGATTGTGTGATCGGGTGATTGAGCGATTGGGTGAATTTCAGAACAAAAGGCCGGCCGTTCCATTCGCTCAATCGGTCAATCGCCCAATCACCAAATCAGGCCGGCTCTTCGTCGTAGATGGTGCGCAGGGAGCGGATTTCCAGCTCGCGATCGCCGTTCGGCGCGCGCACCGTCACAATGTCTCCGACACGCTTGCCCATCAGCGCGCGGCCAATAGGCGAAGTAGTCGAAATCAGGCCCTTCGAGACGTCCGCCTCCTCGCTCGTCACGAGCTTATACTCCACTTCCGCGCCGCGGCTGAGGTCGTGGAGCGTAACGCGCGAGCCGTACCCTATCTTATCTTTAGGGATATTATTTACATTGATCATTGAGAGGTCGGCGAGGCGTCGTTTCAACTGCACCAGGCGCGCGCTGACAATGTCCTGGCGCTGCTTCGCCATGTGGAATTCGGCGTTTTCAGAAAGATCCCCGAGCGCCCGGGCGCGCCTTAGCTCCTTCGGCAGCTCTTGGTTCAGCTCGCGCTCGAGTGCTTGGATCTCCACTTCGAGCCGCTTGATGATCGGGACGTCCATACCTGAGGACCTCGGATTCGCCTGGCACCTCAATTATAAGGAAAAGCCGGCAAACCGCGCAACCCGCAGTACTCGTCCAGGAGGTTCGTGACCTTGGAATACCGTTCGAGGGGAGGAGGATTGGGAAAGGGACTCCTGGGGAGTGAGTGCCCGAATGGGGCGACCAAAGCAGCCCCCGGCCTAGCCCGGAAATCTCACGGAAAAATTAAAAAAGCTGTTACTACATGGGATAGACGTTTTTGAGAGAAAGAGTTACACCAGAGAAGGAAGACAGCCTTTTGCAAGCAAAGAGTAACGAAAAACCCTTCCGATTTCATCACCTGATTCGACGCCAAGTGCAGGGGCATTTTCACGGCGGGGCGATCACTACGGACGCGGGCGGGTTGCTGTTGCGCGAGGTGGAGAAGCAGACCGCGATCATCGAGCGTTTCGCGGCCTGCCTCCGTTGAGTGGCGTCAGTTCGGCGGAGAGGCGAGGAGTATAACATCCCACGCCCAGCGTTTACCGTCGCTACTGATACTGGCGCGGTATCGAAATTTGTTCCCGTATTGGTCGGTTCGGAGCGAAAGCTTATAGTCCAAGGAAATCGAATCGACGCCGAGTTCAGGAAGTGTATGCAGCTCGTTTGATTCGGAGATGCCATTGTGGTTGGCATCAATCCATAGCCGAAGCCTGGAGTAGATCGCGTCGCGGCGGTCGATAATGCCGTCTCCATTGCCACCGGTTGCTGGGCGTGGAGACTTTAACCGGTGTCGTCCCGCCGCAGGACAAACCCGACTACCGCGATCTCTACGAACAACTGACCGGGAAATCTCTGCATGAATGTCCGGTCTGCCACCGTGGGCAGATGGTCGCTCTCGGTCCCGACAACCTGGCTCGAAAAGACTCGGGTGGTGCGATTGAAGGTTGGCGCATACTCTACGCCGTTTCCGGCCAGCGTCAGGGAAATGGCCCCGCCGAGCGATTTGCTCGTTCCGGTCAGGGTGCCGGTGCACGTGCCGGTCGTCGAGGGCGTAAACGTCACGCCGATCGGGCAGCTTGCTCCCGCGTGGAGAATCGTGCCGAAACTAGTGTGCGGTACCACTTAGACTAACTTGCTGTGGACTGCCACTCGCATTGTCGGCAACACTAACCGCCGCAGTTTTCCCGCCCTTACTGGTCGGTGTGAACGTTACGACGATCGTACAGTTTCCCTGGGTGGCGACGGTTCCGCCGCTGAGCGGGCACGTGCTCGCGCTGGTCAGCGCAAAGTTATTGGCGTTCGTACCTGTAATGGTAATGCTGTTGACGGTCAGGGGCGCGCTGCCCGTATTGGTCAGTACCACTGTTTTGGGCGCGCTGGTGGTGTTCACGTTCTGTTTACTGAAACTCAGGCTCGTCGGCGACAGGGTGGCTGTGGGCGCAACTCCTGCGCCTGACACGCTCGACGTCTGGGGGCTGTTGCTGGCGTTGTCGGTAACGGTCAGAGTGGCCCCTCGTGTGCCGGTAGCGGCCGGGGTAAAGGTCACATTGATGGTGCAGGTCCCGTTGGCGGCCAGGGTTGAGGGGCTGACGGGGCAATTGTTGGTCTGCCCAAAGTCTCCGGGATTGGTCCCGGTGAAGCCGATGCTCGTAATGGTCAAGGCCGTGCCACTTGGGTTCGAGAGCGTCACCGCCTGAGCCGCGCGACGCGCCGCAATTGTTCATCTGAGCAAAATCGCCACTGTTGGTGCCCGTGATGGCGATGCTCGAAATACTCAACGCCGGGCTGCCGGGGTTGATGAGCATGATGGCCTGAGCGGTGCTGGTGGTGCCGACAGTCTGGCTACTAAAAGTGGCCGAAAGCGGCGAAGTCGTGGGTACGATGCCAGTGCCGGTCAAGCTCATGGTCTGCGGGCTGCCGCTCGCGTTATCCGCAACAGTGAGCGTGGCGCTCCGGGTATCGGTGGCCGTCGGCGTGAACGTAACGTTAATCGTGCAGCTCGAACTGGGAGCCAGCGAAGTTTAGCAATTATTTGTCTGATCAAAATCTCCGGGACTCGCTCCGGTGATGGCGATACTTGAAATACTCAGGGTTGCGGGGCCGCTATTTGAGAGCGTCACGGCCTGAGCGCCGCTGGTGGTGCCGACATTCTGACCGCTAAACGTCAGCGAGGCAGGTGCAAGCGTGGCCGCAGGGCCAGCCCCGGTCCCGGAGAGGCCCGCCGTCTGCGGGCTGTTGGTGGCATTGTCGGTTACCGTCAAGGCGCCGCTGCGGCTTCCCGTGGCGGTCGGCGTAAAGGTCACATTGATCGTGCAGCTCGCTCCCGCCGCTACCGACGTGCCGCAGTTGTTGGTTTGGGCGAAATCGCCGCTGTTCGTCCCGGCGATGGTGATGCTCGTGATCGTCAGCGCCGTGCTTCGGGAGTTCGTGAGGGTGACGGCCTGAGCCGCGCTGGTGGTGCCCACGTTCTGGCTGCTAAAGGTGAGCGAGGTGGGCGAGAGGCTGGGCAGCGCCGTGCCCGTGCCCGACAGGCCCGCCGTCTGCGGGCTGTTGGTGGCATTGTCGGTCACCGTCAAGGTGCCGCTGCGCGTCCCCGTCGCAGTGGGCGTGAAGGTCACATTGATCGTGCAATTCGCTCCCGCCGCTACCGTCGTGCCGCAGTTATTGGTCTGCGCAAAGTCCCCGCTATTGGCCCCCGTCATGGCGATGCCCGATATAGCCAGCGGCGCGTTTCCGGTGTTCGAAAGGGTAGCAGTCTGGTACGCGCTAGTGGTCTGAACCGTCTGATTCACAAAGGAAAGCGAGGTGGGCGACAGGCTCGCGACCGGCGACCCGCTCGTCGAGGAACCTACCTTGAATGCCGCAAAAATGTTGCCGTTCCAGTTCGAGCTCCCATACGTCATCGAGGTCGTCGCATTGATCTGAGTGGACGTAACTACGGCGTACTGCATGGCCATGCGAACGTTCGATCCGCTGGCGCCGACCATCAGCTTGTTATTCGGAATCGCATAGCCTGCTCCGGCGGTCCAGCTACTCTCATTCCCCGCTGTGTCCGTCGCGAAAATCAGAATGTCGTTCGCATTGGTGGTAGTCAGGCCCCCGCTGGTCGAGGTGGTGACCGAAGCAGTCCCGTTGTTCACCGAGCCATCCGCCACGCCCGAAATTGCCGCGCCGGAAATCTCCATCACCATAATGCCCGGCTTGATCACACCCCCTGCGGTTGTGTAATTCACCGTGACACTGGTCACGGCGGCAGAATTCGCAACATAGAACATGCCGGTACGCGGGCCGGTGCTGCCTTCGTTTCTGTATCCGCTAGAGGTCTCAGTCCAGGTCTGACCGGCGGAGTCCCTGACGGTGAAATTGTCAGTGCCGTTCGAGGATTCGCGAACGAAGGCGACCAGAAGATCGCCGGCGCTGGTTGCAATGTTCACGGAGAAGGAGGTGAAAGCGGCGCCGCTGGTGTCAATGTTGTTCTGGACCTGCACCAAGGCCGGCGGTGGGGGGAGCGGATTTATCCCGATTCCGGAGAGGCTGACGCTTTGCGGGCTGCCGGAAGCGTTGTCTGCGACGGTGAGGCTGGCGCTTCGGCTTCCGGTGGCGGCCGGCGTGAAGGTGACGTTGATGGTGCAACTGGAGCTGGGCCCCAGCGTCGATGGGTACATGGGGCAATTGCTCGTCTGGCCGAAGTCTGCGTTGATGGTGCCCGTGAAAAAGATATTGGTAATGGTGAGCGGCGCACTGCCGGTGTTCGAAAGCGTGACGGCTTGAGCCGGGCTCGTCGTGCTCACCTGCTGGTTGCCGAAGGAGACGGCCGGGGGCGTCAAGCTCACGGCTGGCGCGGTCCCGGTGCCCGAGAGGCTAGCCGTCTGCGGAGTGTTGGTGGCACTGTCGGTCACGGTTAGTGTTCCGGAGCGCGTACCGGCGGCGTTCGGCGCGAACATGACGTTGATGGTGCAGCTCGAATTGGCCGGGAGCATGCTGCCGCAATTATTGATCTGAATAAAATCCCCACCGTTGGTGCCC
>QHZN01000109.1 GCA_003225365.1 Acidobacteriota bacterium | reverse complement strand
TCATCGAGGGGCCGAGGAGCGTCTGCCCGGAGAGGCTGTGCAGACCCATAACGAAATCCAAGGGCTTCGGCGAGTCGCTGACCCGGTTGAGCGTAGAATTAAATCCGTCACGGAGGGAGTAGTATGGGAAGTCGAGTTCTCTCGGCGCGGTGACGGTGTTGGGATCGCAACATGCGGCCCCCGTCTGCTGCCCTCCGACAAGCGGAGCAGGCGCAAAGCGAAAGAGCGCGAATCCAATGAGAGGAACTACGGGAAGGAGGCCCAGGGTCAAGCGTCGAGGCTTCATGGCAGCCCTCCGGGATTAGGCAATCGTTATGTACCGCCCATCGTATGCCGAAGAGTGTACCCCCACCCCCCGCGGCTCCCTGTCAAGCGAAATGTTTTGGAAATTCTTATGGCCGAGTCGTGGGCAGCTTGCGGATGACGGGCGGGGTCTCGCCGCCCGGGGATTTGGAAGGTGCGCCGTCCACGCCGAAGTCCCAAACGTCGAGGTTCAACTTGTCGCCTTCCATCTGGCCGAGCGCGTATTCGCCGATGGGAAGCGGGGCGGAGGGCTTGAGCTGATAGATACCCGGCGCGACCTGCTTGTGTTCGAGGGGAATGTCTTCTCGCAGCTCGCCGGATTGTCCGAGACCGATCCCGCCCTGCACTTTTTCCACGACGCGAGAGTTCTTGCCCTGCCTTAAGGAGACGAGGGTCACCCGCGCGCCGGCATTATCCGCCGACTGCACGTAAAAAGTCGGCTGGAGCGAGCGAACTCGGATCGTCGCGCGCGGGCCTTCGAGAACCACCAGCGAGCGGGCCTTGACGAGCGGGCCGGGCAAGGCCATGAGCAGCGCCATGCGTTTCTTGTCGCGCACCAGCACCGCGGGTGAATCAACCAGGCGGACGACGCGCACGCCGTCGAAGGCGAAAGCGCCTTCGTCGCCGGGCAGATGGATCCCGGGGGCCACCTCCCAGCCGGTTGTGACAACGTCTTCGAAGCGCTCCTTCTCGACCTTCTTCGCTTCCTCGACTTCTTTCTCCGCCTGGGTCTTCTCTTGGGCTTGGGTCTGGCGGGTCTTGTCGAAGTCCACGAGCGCGAGCGGAACATCCTCCCAGCGCGAGCGTTCGAGGCTGTAATAACTGACGCGGTCGCCTTCCACTTTATATTCCTTCACAAGCTGGTAGGAACCGTCCTTGAGGTAAAGCTTGGTGACCGCCTGGGCTCGGAGCGGGAGGGCGGCGAACAGCGCCAAGAAGACAGCGAAGATACATGCGCGTTGGGCTGCGCTTGGGTGCACTGCGTACCTCGGGAATTAGATGCGCATTCCCCGCCTGCTGCCGTCTCGAGTCCGGCCCTGCCTCGGTGGCGCTGTGCCCGGGCTCCGCCTTACGAGCCGAATTGATTTCACGTATGATGTTCGAAATGGTCTTCGAGGAGAGGCCGGCCGATTGCGACCCGCGCGGATTCTGCTCCAGCCTTTGCCCCGGCCGCCGACTTCGAGATATTTGGTTCGCGGTAATGCTTGCCACCCTCCTCGTCGCGGGAGGGCGTGCGGCGCGGGCTCAAGTGGATTACGTCGCGCGCTTCACCTTCGAGAAGCCCGCCTACCGAGTGGGCGAGCCGGTCTTCTGTACTTTCACCATCCGCAACACGGGCACGCGTCCATTCGCATTTTCCTATCGCTCGCCGTGGAGAGCGCTCGGGTCAAACCTTCCGAAGGAGCCTCGCTTTCGAGTAGCCGACGCCAAAGGCCGCCGCTTGCCCGACCCCGCCCCCAAACCCTGCGGGGGCGCCAAGGAAGGAGTGGTGTATGGGTTTGTCAGTCTGCCGCCGGGCGGAACCCACCGGGAGCGCTGGCTGCTCAACCAGTGGGCACGGCTTTCCGAGCCGGGACGATATTTCGTCCGGGCCGAACGCCATCTGCCTTTGCTCGGGTTCGATCCCGTGACCGAGGAGCTGTCGAAGAAGCCGCTCGCCTTCGCTCTGGCGATCAACGAGCTATCATTCGAACTGAAGCCCGCCACCGAAGACGAGCTGCAGCCGCTTCTCGAGCCTTACCTGAAAGCATTCGACGATCTCGCACGCGGGACCAGCGACCTCTCCGAACCGGTCCTGGTGGCAACGGCGCTTCCGAAGCCTTACTTTCTCGACCGGCTCGTCCGGCTGGCTCGCCCCTCCCCCGACGAGCACCGCTGGGACGCGCGTCGGGGTCTGGAGGGCCTGGCCCGGCTCGGGACCGCGCCGGCGTGGGCCGCGATTCTTGAAATCGCGCGGGGCGGCGAGAGGAATGGAGCCGCGGATGACCCTGCGCTCCGCGGCTATGCGATTTTGCTGCTCGGGGAAAAAGGCGATCCGGGGTTCGTCGCGCCGCTCGTATCCATGCTCCCAGGCGCGTCCGAAGAAATCCGCGGCGACATCCTGCGCGCGCTTGGCTTTTTCCACAGCCCGCGCGCGAACCAGGCGCTGTTCGAACGCCTCCACTCCTCGGAGCCAAGGGACCGCGTCAACGCCATTCTGGGCTTGAGAAACCTCGAGACCAAAGATGTCGTCCCGGCGCTCATCGCTATGGTGACCGACCCGGAGCCCGAAGTGCGCCAGGTGGCGAATTTCGCGCTTCGGAGCCTGACCGGGGTCAGCATCACGCTTTCGGCGAGGACCGGCGAAGCAGACGCCGAGCATGCCTCCGCCCGGTGGCACGCTTGGTGGCGGGCACACATCGCGACCTTCACCCCGCCCCGCGCCGCGCCTTGCCACGATTGGTAGCCGCCGGCGGGGCTTTGGCATCTAAATAAGTGGGTCTAAATTACCGGTTGCGTCGGCGCCTCGAGAAGTGGGAAAATGGCCTATGAAAACTCTGCCTGGGCAATCAACTGGCAGGGGCCAGGGAATAGAAGGGGCACGGCAGGGGGCACTCGGCTAGCGAGACCAGCCAAGGAGATTCGGGCTCAGTACCTCGTTTCCCCAACGACACGTACTCGAAACTGAAGTTCGGCGGAGAAGATTCTTTGCGGCCAGGCGAACATCTCTTCCCGAGCCACACTCTCCCTGACGACAAATTCCACGACCATTGCGGCGTATTCGCGGTCTACGGCCATCCGGAAGCCGCAAAGCTCGCCTACCTCGGCCTCTACGCCCTCCAGCACCGCGGGCAGGAGAGCGCCGGCATCGCTGCGACCGACGGCAAGAGGCTCGTCACTCACAAAGGCATGGGCCACGTCGCCGAGGTCTTCACCGAAGGGGCGCTGGCTGGACTCCCCGGCCACTCCGCCATCGGCCACACGCGGTATTCGACCGCCGGCGATACCGACCTGAAGAACGCCCAGCCGATCATGGTGAGCTGCCAGAAGGGGCAAGTGGCGCTCGCGCACAACGGAAACCTTGTCAATGCCGTTTCTCTGCGGCGCGAGCTCGAAAGCCGCGGCGATATTTTTCAGACCTCGAGCGACAGCGAAGTCATCCTGCACTACTTCGCGCGCTCGAAGCAGGCCGGGATTCCCGAGTCGGTGGCCGAAGCGCTCGACAAAGTGGTGGGCGCCTACTCCCTGGTGATGCTCTTCAAGGACACGGTCTACGCCATCCGCGACCCGCGCGGTTTTCGCCCGCTGAACCTCGGGAAGCTCAACGATTCTTACGTGGTGGCATCGGAGACCTGCGCTTTCGACCTCATCAACGCCGCTTACGTGCGCGAGATCGACCCGGGCGAGATGGTGATTCTTGACGGGCGCGGCATCACCTCACTGCGTTTCTCGCCGCCCGTTCAGCACTCGCAATGCATTTTCGAACACGTTTACTTTTCTCGTCCGGACAGCATCATTTTCGGCCGTTCCGTGCAGTCGAGCCGCGAGATGCTGGGGCGGCTGCTCGCCCGCGAGCATCCCGTGGAGGCGGACTTGGTGGTGCCAGTGCCCGACTCGGGCGTTTCCGCCGCCATCGGCTACTCGGATGAATCCGGCATCCCGCTCCGGTTCGGCCTCATCCGCAACCACTACATCGGCCGGACGTTCATCGAGCCCAGCCAGGCCATCCGTGATTTCGGTGTCAAGCTGAAGTTGAACCCCGTTCGCAGCCTGCTCGATGGAAAGCGGGTGGTGCTGGTGGACGACTCCATCATTCGCGGGACAACCAGCCGCAAGATTGTCCGCATCGTACGGGAGGCCGGCGCGAAGGAAGTCCATGTGAGGGTCAGTTGCCCACCCACGGTTTCGCCCTGCTACTACGGGATTGACACGCCGACCCGGAAAGAGCTGATCGCCTCCACTCACTCGGTGGATGAAATCCGGCGGTTCATTGGCGCCGACACGTTGGGGTATCTGTCGCTCGAGGGATTACGCCAAGCTGTGGACGACAAGCAAGGGCGGTATTGCCTGGCCTGCTACACGGCCAATTATCCCACCGCAGTGCAGGAACCGTTGCTGGCCACGAGGAATCGGGAATAGAAGGGACAATGGACGAACCGGAAGCCAATTCTTTGCCGACCACGGCCGCGCCTCTGGCGGCCGAGACCGCCGGAGCCAAGGCCGGCGAGCGCAAGCACGAAGGCGCCTGGGAGACCATGCGCTCGCTGCTGGTGGTCCTGGCGATTGTCATCTGCTTTCGGACCTTTGTCGCCGAGGCCACGGTGGTGCCCACCGGTTCGATGGAACAGACGATCCTCATCGGCGACCACGTCTTTTTGGACAAACTGCTCTACGGCCCGCGCTTGCCTTTCACCTCCTGGCGGATTCCGGCGCTGCGCTCAGTGCATCGGGGAGAGTTGGTGGCGTTCCATTATCCCCGCAACCCCTCGGTGATGTACGTCAAGCGTGCGATTGCTGTGGGGGGCGACGTCGTTCGGATTAGCAATCGCAAGGTTTTCGTCAACGGGAAGGCGCTCAACGAGCCCTACGCCTTTTACCAAACCTCGATCATCCGTTCCTTGCAAGACAATTTTCCGCCGCAGCTCAATGAAATCGATACTCTGCCCGCGGCCTGGGGCCTCGACCCGGGATGGGCGCGAGAGATGCACAATTTCATCCGCGCCGACGGTCTCCACGTCCCCGAAGACGCCCTCTTCGCTATGGGCGATAACCGCGATAACTCCTCCGACAGCCGGTTCTGGGGCTTCGTCCCGCTGGAGAATGTGGTCGGCGAGCCCATGTTCGTTTACTGGTCTTACGAAGCGCCGACCGAGGAATGGACGGCCAACAGCTTGGCGGACCGGTTGAAGTTCGACGCCTCGATCGTCTGGAATTTCATCCGGAAAACGCGCTGGTCGAGAACCGGGAAGGTGTTCTGAGTTCGGGGTCCGAAGCCCTGAATTCAATGCCTGACCGATAGCACCTGAAAAGGCTGCGGCCTCCCAAGGGCCTCGCCTTTCCCCCGTGGGATTCCGTGACATTCAGCATTCACAATTCACCATTCATCATATAATTCCTGGCCCATGACGCGATACGCGGACGCGGGTGTGACGATTGACGCGGCGAACCGGGCCAAGAAACAAATCAAGCGGCTGGCCCGGACCACGTTCAACGCCCGCGTCCTGAAGGATATCGGCGCATTCGCCGGCTTCTTCTCGCTCGCGGGCCTGCCGCGCGACACGGTGCTCGTGGCGAGCACGGATGGCGTAGGAACCAAACTCAAGATCGCCTTTGCGATGAACCGCCACGCGAGCGTCGCCGCCGACCTTGTCCGCCATTCGGTCAACGACATCGCCGTGCACGGCGCGACGCCGCTGTTTTTCCTCGACTACCTCGCCACCGGGAGGCTGCGCCCGGAGGTTGTCGCGGAAATCGTTCGCGGCGTTGCGGGCGCCTGCCGGCGCGCGGGCTGCGCGCTCATCGGCGGGGAGACGGCGGAGATGCCGGGCTTCTATTCCGAAAACGAATACGACCTTGCCGGCACGATCGTCGGATGGGTCCGCCGGCGCGAGATCATTTCCGGCAAGCGCATCCGGCCCGGCGACTTCGCCCTGGGCCTTGCCTCCGCAGGACTCCACACCAACGGATACGCGCTCGCGAGAAAAGTGCTCCTCGAGCAAGCGGGCCTGAAGCTGGACGAACGCATTCCGGAGCTCGGCCGCGCGCTCGGCAGCGAGCTGCTTGCCCCGCACCGATGCTATTGGCCGCTCCTCAGGCCGCTCATCGAATCCCGATGGGTGAAAGGGATGGCGCACATCACCGGCGGCGGGCTCACAGAGAACCCGCCGAGGATTCTCCCCCCCGGCTGCGCACTCGAAATCCGGCTCGGGTCTTGGCCGGTCCCACCGATCTTCCGCTTGATCGAAAGCCGCGGGGACGTTCCGCGGGATGATATGCTGCGCACGTTCAACATGGGAATCGGCATGATACTCCTCGTGGCGGAAAGTCATCTGGAAGAGGTTGGCTGGCGCCTGTCGAAAAGCCGCGAGAAATTCTGGATTATCGGCCGGGTTACGCGCGGCCGTCCGGGCGTGAAATACGTTTGAGGAGGGGCATGCGCAAGCTCCAGTAGGTTGCAGTAAAACTGTCGAGGCTGTCATCCTGAGGAGTCCCGTCTTGCGGGACGACGAAGGATCTCTGTATTGCCCTGATTTACCAAATGCAGGGATTCTTCGCTGCGCTCAGAATGACATGGCCAGAGGCATCTCGACACCTGCGCGGGGCGACGGCTGGGCGATGAAGAAGTTGGGCATCCTGCTCTCGGGGCGGGGCTCGAATTTCGAGGCCATCGCGCGGAACGCCTTGGAGGGAAAAATTCCCGCCAGAATTGCCGTGGTCATTTCCAACCGCGAAGAGGCGCGAGGACTGGCGCTGGCTCGCGAAATGGGATTCGAGACCCGCGTCATCCCAAGCCAAGGTAGGGACCGCGAAGCCTACGACCGTGAGATGGTGGCCGTGTTGAAGGGTTTCCAAGTGGACCTGGTCTGCCTGGCGGGGTTCATGCGCATATTGAGCCCCGGGTTTATCCGAGAGTTTCCGCGGCGGATTTTGAACATTCACCCCGCGCTCCTGCCGTCCTTTCCGGGCCTCGACGCACAGAAGAAGGCGCTCGATTACGGCGTAAAGCTCACGGGCTGCACGGTTCACATTGTGGACGAGGGCGTGGACACTGGGCCAATCGTCTGCCAGGCCGCCGTGGCGGTAAGGGACGACGACACCGAGGAGACCCTTGCCGCGCGTATCCTCGCCGAAGAGCATCGCATCTATTCCGAAGCGATCCGCCTCCTGCTCGAGGACCGCATTGAGGTCGTGGGCCGGCGGGCTGTCCTCAGGAAATGAGGCGCGACGATAGACGGAGCCCCTCGAGTATGATAAATTATCATACCGATGAGCACTGCCAAGATCGCGATTACATTGGAAAAGGAAACGCTTCGGGAGGTTGACCACTGGGTGAAGCAAGGCCGCTTCCCGAGCCGGAGCCGCGCCATTCAGATGGCGCTAGCCGAAATGACGGCCCGTCACAAGCACAAGCGGCTCCTCCAGGAACTCGCCAAGCTCGACCCGAAGGAAGAGCAGGACCTCGCTGAGGAATTCTTCGCGGGAGAGATTCCCTGGCCCGAATACTGAGGGGGGAAATTTTCCGGGCGGACCTCGACCCCACGTGCGACCACGAGCAGGCGGGCGTTCGGCCCGTACTGGTCATCAGCCACGACACGTTCAACGAGCGCTCCGGCGCGGTGATCGCCCTCGCCATCACCAGTCGGCCACAAAGGGTGGCGCTGCCGCTGGCGCTCAAGCTCGAAACTCCGCGGCTTCCGAAGCCCTCGTGGGTAAAAATCTCGCAGGTTCGCCTCTTATCTACGGCCCGTCTGGGCAAGCGTCTGGGCCGGGTAAGCCCAGAGGAAATGGAGCAGGTCATTGAGGGCCTGTTTGAACTCGTCGCCTGAGCGTGGCGCGGGCTCGTTGCGAAAACTCTTGCGCGCGGAGCGGCTTGAATGAATTCAACCGGCAGATTATGAAAAATAAAAAAGTGCGGGTATCTATCAGCGTGGATAAAGAAACGCTGCGTCGCATGAATCTGCTGGCAAAGAGGCGCAAGATCTCACGGAGCGCAGTCGCCGCGCTGGCAATCCAGCATCTCGAGGGACTTGGGGAATCCCGGCCGAGCGAGATCCCATGACTCTCGACGAACAAGTCGCTTACTTGACCAAAGGCGCAGAAGAGACGATTCGCGTTGAAGAGCTGCGCGCGCGCCTGGAGCGCTCGGCCGCGGCCGCGAAGCCGCTGCGCGTCAAGGCGGGGTTCGATCCGACCGCGCCCGACCTTCACCTCGGTCACACCGTTCTTATTCAGAAGCTCAAACATTTTCAGATCCTGGGCCATACGGTGATTTTTCTCATCGGCGATTTCACCGGGCTCATCGGCGACCCCTCGGGCCAAAACGCGACGCGCCCGCCCATGACGCCCGAAGAAATCGCCGCCAACGCGGAAACGTACAAGAAACAGGTGTTCAAGATCCTCGACCCCGAAAAGACCGTCGTGGACTTCAACAGCCGCTGGCTGGGCAAACTCACGAGCTACGATTGGGTCAAACTCTGCTCGAAGTACACCGTAGCCCGGATACTCGAGCGGGACGATTTTGCGAAGCGCATGAAGGAGCACCAACCCCTCTCCGTGCACGAGCTCATTTATCCGCTGGTCATGGGCTACGACTCGGTGGCGCTCGCAGCCGACGTCGAGCTCGGCGGCGCGGATCAGAAATTAAACCTGCTCGTCGGCCGCGCCCTGCAGCCCGAATACGGCCAGCCGCCGCAGATCATCATGACCATGCCGCTGCTTGAGGGCCTGGACGGCGTGCAAAAAATGTCCAAATCGCTCGGAAACTACGTTGGCATTGCCGAAACGCCAGGCGAAATGTTTGGCAAGCTGATGTCCATCTCGGACGATTTGATGTGGCGCTACTACCTGCTCCTGACCGACCTGGGCCAGCCGGAAATCCAGGGCATGAAGGATGCGGCGAACGGCGGCGGCGCTCATCCTATGGACCTCAAGAAGGAGCTCGCGCGCCGAATCGCCGGGGACTTCCACGGCGAACTGGCCGCCGAGCAAGCTCAGGCGGACTGGGAGGCTCAGTTCCAGGGAAAGGCGCTGCCATCCAACCTCGAGGCCAAGACCTTCAGTTCGCTCAGCCCAATCAAGCTCTTTCGTCTTTTGACGAATCTCGGGCTGACCGAAAACAACACGCTGGCCCAGCGGAAAATCAAAGAAGGCGCGGTCTACATGAGTGCCGGCGAATCCGACCCGCCAAATTGGCAGCGCCTGAGCGATCCCACCTGGGAATTCGACCCGCGGAATTTTCCCATCGCGGTCTTGAAAGTCGGACGCCGCGTGATGAAGGTCCGGTTCGAAGGCTGAAGGAATCTCGCCGGGGCGGAGAATTCTTTCCGCACTTTACTTCGCAGGGGCGGGCGCGAGCGTCAGGTTCATGGGAATGGTATTGCGGTTGTCGAACGAGCTGACCTTGCGGACTTCCGAAGCCAGATTCTTAAAGGTCGCGCGAATTTCATAGTCGTGGTTGCGGTCGAGATCTGTAAACTGATAATGCCCGGCGCTGTCGGAATAATTGGCGATGGTCTTTCCCGACTGAACGTCTTTCATTTCCACCGCGGCGCCGGCGACCGCGTTATTTGCCGAGTCCAGCACCAGGCCCTGGACGTCTTTAAGAACGGGTTTCCTTTTCTTCGGCCGAAAAGCGGGAGCGGGCGCCACAGCCACCATTAACGCGGCAAGCGCCAGCAGAACGCGCAAGGTCCTAGGCCTCCACACAGCGCGCAGGGGATAAGAGACTCGTAGTCGCTTGGAATTCGACGCCGTTCCCATCCCGTCACCAACTCCCTTCTTCCTCTTCATCCGACTCGGACACCGTCACCAACTCCACGGGATTGGTGCTCAAGATTTCGAGCGCCGCGTTGCAATCGGGGCATTCGACCCTTTGGCCTTCCTCGGCATCCTCGTCCACGTCGATCTCTGCCGAGCATTCCGGACAATGCGCCATAGTTCACCTCCCGGTTCCTCCTCCTCGAAAGTCTATTCAGTTCGAGCCCCAATGTCCAGCGAGGCGAAACCGGCGCTTCACTCGGTCGAGGCCTCCGCATGGCTTCGCGTTTTTCCGTGGAACTGGCTCTTTTCATTGCGGGCCGGGCGAGTTACGCTTCCTCCTTCGCCGCCTTCAGGGCGAAACCAAAGCACGAGGTGCTCGATGAAAAACCATTATCAATTTGCGACCCAGGCCATCCACGCCGGAGAGGCTCCTTGCCCTGTCACCGGCGCGCTCGACACGCCGATATATCAGTCAACGACGTTCGTCTCCCCCACCTCCGACGAAATGGCCGCCGTGTACGGCGAAGAAAAATTCGGGTACATGTACACGCGCTACGGCAACCCGACACTGCGCGCGCTGGAAGAAAAGCTTGCGGCACTCGAAGGCGGCGAAGCGGCGCTCGTCGCCTCCTCCGGCATGGCGGCCATCTCGACGGCCATCCTCGGCTACGTTCAGCAAGGCGGCCACGTCGTCGCGGCGCGCTCGCTCTACGGCGCGGCATACAATTTTCTCAATAAGAAGCTTCCGGGCATGGGCGCCTCGACCACGTTCGTGGATTCCACCCGGCCCGAGGACTTTGAAAAAGCCATCCGCGGTAACACGCGCCTGATCTATTTCGAGACGCCCTCGAACCCGGTGCTCCAGATTCTCGACATCGCGGGTCTTGCGCGGGTGGGCCGCTCCCACAACATTCCGACGATGATTGACAATACCTTTGCCTCGCCGGCATTGCAGCAGCCGCTCGCGCTGGGCGTGACCGTGGCGGTGCACTCCGCCACCAAATACCTTTGCGGCCACGGCGATGCCATGGGCGGCGCCATCGTCGGCCCCAAGGATTACATCCAGGAACTCAGCCACGAAGTCCTGCGCGACTTTGGCGGCGTCATGAGCCCCTTCAACGCCTGGCTGATTTTGCGCGGCATTCATACGCTCCACCTGCGCATGCCGGCGCATTGCGCCAACGCGCAGAAGGTCGCCGAATTCCTCGCCCGCCACTCACAAGTCCGACGCGTGAACTATCCCGGCTTGCCCGAGCATCCCGGCCACGACATTGCGAAGAAACAGATGAAGGGCTTTGGCGCGATGATGAGCTTCGAGGTGACGGGCGGCTACGACGGCGGCAAAAAAGTGATGGACCGGGTGAAGCTTTTTGCGCGAGCGGCCAGCCTGGGCGACACACGCTCACTCATCGTCCATTCCGCCTCGACCAGCCACCGCGCTGTCCCGCGCGAGCAGCGCCTCGCCATCGGCGTCACCGACGGCCTGGTCCGCCTTTCGGTCGGCGTCGAAGCCGCTGAGGACTTGCTGAGCGACCTCGAGCAAGCTCTTGACTTCTAACTTTGGCCTGAAGGAAACCGGCCTGAAAATGCGCTCCGCGCCAAGAAGCGGGTTTACCCCCCGCCCCTGATGTAGAGGCTTTCCCCTCATTCCGGCGAACGTAACCGGGGGTTTCGAAAATTCCCGGGCAGGGTTGTATGATGCGCCGAGAACAAAAGTCTGCGGAGCAGGCTTCCGCGAAAAAGAAGTCTTTGCGGCGAGCGGGTTCGTCCTGAGCGCTAGGGGGGCAGCCGACTGTCTTCGACACATGTACTGGTCCCGAAGGCAGCACGATCAGCGCTTGTTCTTGTGTTCGTTCTGCGCGACCCGCGCCTTCACCAGTCTCTTAACGAGTGCGGTCGGCAATGGCTTGTCCGCGGGGAAGTGGATGGTCCCTTTGGATGTGGAGAAGCCCTTAAGGTCGTTCTTAAACGCTTTGACAACCGAGGCCGTGGGGAACAAACTGCAGTGGTTCGAAAACGCGGCGAACCACACCAGCACTCCTTTGTGCTTGAACGCAGGAATTCGATAGCTGATGGTCTCGGTAGCCTCTGGTGGCAGAGCGGACCGAATCGCCGCGCGAAGTTTGTTCAAGGTGTTGCGGGCGGGTTCCGGGACGCCTGCGAGATATTCGTCCACGTTCTTCGGGACGAGGTTGCCTTTCGCGCCCGAACCGCGATCACCGGATCTCGCTTTTTTCATGCGGGTAATACTACAAGGGCGTTCGCTTCAAGTCTACCTCTCAGTCTACAGATCGATGAGACCAAAGGGAAAGGAGCGACTATCGTCGAGAGCGGACTGGAAAAGCTCCTCCTAGCCCCGGCTACGACGGGTACTTCGTGTTGAAGCGACGCGATGAGCTCGTCTTTCGTAAGGACCATAACTATCCTCCGTTCTTTGAAACGCTTAATTTCAGAAGCAAGAACTCCTCATAGCGGCGGCCGTGCGCCCAACTGCACGAGGCGGAGTTTGCCGCCCGCCCAAGCGCACGGCATGTAGACCGCGCGATAGGCCGTAGCAAGCAGGAGGGGCGCTTCGCTCACTGGCAGGCCCCACGGCGGGAAGACGCCGACCGCGTGCAGCACGATGTCGGTGCCGAGGGAAAGAATGATGCCCGCGGCCATGCCCGCGAGCACGGCGCCGATGGATCGAAAAATGTGGCGCGGTTTGTGCATTTCGTTCATGCTTCCTTGGCTCCTTTCCACCTCGCAGACCGCCAGCGACCAGCCGGACGGTGCAAGCTAGCGCTTGAGAAGCTCGGACTTGGTGAACGCGTCCAGGACAAGCCAGCGCGGCGTGCCCCTACAGCTCTCGAACAACTTCTGCGGCGAATTCGCGCGTGGTGTTGTTGCCGCCGAGGTCGGGCGTGCGAATGCGCTTCGCCGCGGTCACGGCCTTGAGGGCGTTCATAACGCGCGCGGCGGCCGCGGGCTCGCCGAGCTGCTCGAGCATCAGCGCTGCCGTCCAGATGGTGGCGATGGGGTTCGAGATGCCGCGGCCGGCGATGTCCGGGGCGCTACCGTGCACCGGCTCAAACATCGGCGGGCCCACGCGCTTGGCGGGATTCAGATTGGCGCTTGCCGCCAGGCCCAGACTTCCCTGCAAGGCCGCGCCGAGGTCGGTGAGGATGTCGGCGAAGAGATTCGATGCGACGACCACGTCCAGGCTTTCAGGGTGCGTCACCATGCGCGCCGCCAGAGCGTCCACATGGTAGCTGGCGACGGCGACGTCGGGAAAATCCCGGCCCACTTCTTGCAACACTTCATCCCACAACACCATGCTGTACTGCATGGCGTTCGATTTTGTGGCGCTCGCCAGACGTCTGGCGGGCCTGCGGCGCGCTTGTCCGAACGCGTACCGCATCACGCGCTCGACGCCACGGCGCGTGAAAACGGCCTGCTGGATGGCGACTTCGTCTTCCGTCCCACGCTTGAAACGCCCGCCCAGCCCCGCGTATTCGCCTTCGGTGTTTTCGCGGACGAAGAGCATGTGGATGTGCTCGGCCGACTTGCCCTTGAGCGGAGGGTCGAGCCCGGGAAGGATTTCAATCGGCCGCAGGTTGACGTAGAGATCGAACCCGAACCGGATCCGGAGCAGCAATTGGCGTAACGAAATGTGGTCGGGAACACTCGGATGGCCAATGGCGCCGAGGAAAATAGCGTCAAACGGCCGGAGCCGCTCCAGGCCATCTTCCGGCATCATGCGGCCGTGGCGGAGGTAGTATTCACATCCCCAGTCGAAGGATTCGAATTCGAGGCCGAAACCGTCAGCCGCAGCCCAGAGGACGTCGGTCGCGGCCGGGATGACTTCCTTGCCGATGCCGTCGCCCGGGACGAGGGCGGTGCGATACGTTTTCACGGCCGCGCCTCTTCACGAGTGCCCGCGTCTCGGTTCTCGGCCACGGCCCGCCTCGGCCCCGAGGTTCCAAAAACGCGGAAGAGCCCCTCGACGAGGAATCCGACGAGGAAACCTAAAGTCAGGTTGGTGGCCAGGAGCGAGACCACGCCCACGGCGGCGGCCACAAGGAGCTGCTTCTTTTTCGAGACGATGTCACGGACCAGCGCCCCATGCTGCACGCCCACGTAGCCGAGAAAGACAGCCAGCACAGCCGTGGGGATGAAATTGAGAATCCCGACGGCTGCTCGGCCGAAAAGCGCCAGGACCAGGCACGCTCCGCCGATGATGTAACTCGATTTTGGGGTCCGCCCGCCGAACTTGTAGTGCGCCGTGATCCCGCCCGAGCCATGGCAGGTGGGTGCGGCAAGAAAGAGGCTGCTCGTGACATTCATCAAACCGATGCTCAGGCTCAACGCGCGCGCCGTCACGCGGCGCGCCTCGGAACCGTAGAGCACCCGGGCGGTGTTTTCCGTGGCGACAACCGAATTCCCAAACGTCAGCGCGAATTGCGGAAGCACCAGCAGCACCAGCACCTTCTTGAGCTGCGCCAGGCTTGGGCTCAACAGCTCGAGCCGCATGGGCCCCCAGCCGGTCCCGCCCTGCGGGACGGCGGGGTGAGTTCCGAATGCGCCCAAGAGTGCGCCGGCGCCGAGTAGGACCAGCGCCGCAGGAAACCGCTTCGACGGCAGGAAGACCACAAGCAATGCCGTGCCTGCGAATGCCATCGCCCAGGATGGCAGGGCGAAGCTGCCGAGGGACAATGCCTTCGATTCGAACACGAGCCGGATTCCTTCGCGCAACAGAATCAAGCCCAGGCCGAGCTGGATGCCGCGGATTATCGGCACGCTAAACAAGCGCGCCAAAGGCGTCACCAGCTTTGTGGCCCCGATAACAGCCAGCAGTAGACCCAGCAGCAGGCCCGCGCTCGCGATGGAAGAGGGCGCAAGCGAAGAGGCCAGCGCAATCGCCGCCACCGCCTTGAAGGGCTGCACGGCCATCGGGATCCGAAAATACGCTCCAGCCAGAATGTAAGCGAGGCCCGCGGCCAGGAACACCGCGGTGGGATTCATGTGGTTGAGAGAAATGAGGGCAATGGCGATAGGAAGGAGCACCCCGATGTCGCCGAAGGCGCCCGCAACGTCGAGGCGCGAAAAGGGCGAATGAAACCCACGCGCGCGCGCTTCAGCCGTCATGGCTACAACTCCCCACCCACGGGGCGGATGATCATGACTTCGGTCGCCTTGATGAGCGCGGCAGCCGTCTGGCCCTTCTTGAGCCCGAGGTCGCGGCACGCGTCGCGCGTGATGATGGCGGTGACGCGCTGCCCGCCGACGTCGAGCGTGACTTTGGCGAGCAGCCCCACGGTTCGCAACTCCACAATCCTTCCGAGCAGTTGATTCCGTCCGCTGATAATATGGCCGAGGCCGGAGCCCTCCGTCCGTGCCTGCGCCTTTCCGCGCAAGGCGATTTCCGAACGCCTGCCGGGTTTGCGGAACAGCAGCCGGTCAATTTCGGTCCGCGGGACGCGATGATGCCCGCCCGCGGTCTTCACCGTGTGCAGTTTCCCGCGATAGATCCACTGCTTGAGAGTCGGAGCGCTTACGCTGAGCTCGCGCGCCGCTTCGCGCAAACGCAATAATTCCATACCGCATCTCCAGACGATTCGCTGCGATTATACAACAGCTTTTATGTGGATCTCCTCAGATTCACACCGCACCGTCTTAACAGGCTGATGAAAAACCTCGCGAAATGTCATGCTGAGCCCTTCGCTTGTCATTCTGAGCGCAGCGAAGAATCCCTTTCATTCCACGCTCAGGGTAGACTCCGCGAAGCATCTCGCACTGGTTTGAAATCAATAAGAGAGATTCTTCTCGGAGTTTATCCTGAGAGGAACTGCCGAGATGCTTCGCTTCGCTCAGCATGACAGCGAAGGGGCTCAGAATGACAACATAAGAGAATTTTTCATCAGCCTGCTATGGACAAGCTTGGGCCGGGGGGGAAATTCCCGGATCCCCGTGGGTTTTCATAGGCCCGGGTGTTCGGGGTAGGCCGGCAAATCGGGCGGGCGCGGCGGGAGCTTCTTCGGGTGCTCGCGGATTTCCTTCATCACCAGCTCGATGGCTTTTTCCAGTTGCGGGTCGTGGCCCGCCATCACCTGGTCGGGGCGGTTATCCACGACGATGTCGGGCTCGACGCCGCGATTCTCAATGAGCCATTGGCTTTGGAGGCCGTAGAGCGAAAACTCCGGCCGCGTGATGTAGCCGCCGTCCAGCAAGGGAATGCCGCCGCGAATGCCGCGCACGCCGCCCCAGGTCCGCTCGCCGATGACGGGCCCCAGTTTGTACACCTTGAAGAAGTAGGTGAAGAAATCGCCGTCCGACGCCGCGTAATGATTGGTGACGCAGGCCATGGCGCCGAAGAAGGCGTTGTCGGGAATCGTGCCGGGCTCGAAGTTTCTGGCGGACCCCATGCCGACCAGAATCCGGCGCAAGTGCTCGAGGATGATCTGGTCCACAAAGCCGCCCCCGTTGTAGCGGACGTCGAAAATCATCCCTTCTTTGCGGATCTGGGGAAAATACTGCTTCACGAACTCGTTCAAACCGGGCCCGGACATGTCCGGCAGATAGACATAGCCGACCTTGCCGCCGCTCGCTTCGTCCACTTTTCTGCGGTTCGTCTCGATCCAGTCGAGCTCGTGGAGGCCGAAATCGTCCCCGAGGGGTTTGACCACCACGTCGCGCGCGCCCTCTTCGCTGGGGCGCGAGTTGACCTTCAGGGTCACGTTTTGGCCCACGGTGTTCACAAAAAACGTTTCCGGATTCTCGGGCCCTTTGAGCGGCCTGCCGTTCACCCCCAAGAGGTAATCGCCCTCATGGACGTCCACGCCGGGTTCGGTGAGCGGCGAGCGCAGGTTCGGCTGCCAGTTTTCGCCGTGGTAGATTTTCTTGAATCGGTAGAGGCCATGCCCGGCGTCTTCCTCGAAGTCTGCGCCGAGCAGTCCGACATTTACCGGGTGGAGGTTTGGATAGTCGCCGCCGCCGACGTAGGTGTGCGAATTGGACAGCTCGCCGATCATTTCTCCCAGGACGTAGGTGAGGTCGTAGCGATCTTGGACGTAAGGCAAGAGCTCGGCGTATTTGTCGCGCTCCTTCGCCCAATCCACGCCATTCATGGAGGGCTCGTAGAAGTAATCGCGCTCCTGCCGCCAAACCTCGTAAAAAATCTGCTGCCACTCCGCGGGCGGGTCCACTTCCATCGTCATTTCGGAAAGGTTGAGCGCGCCTTCGCCAATCTTGTGCGGTTCCGTTGCCGGCGGCTTAGCGTCAATGATTCCGTAGGCTCGAGCGCGCGGTCCGGCCCCCTCCTCTTCCTCTCCCGCCCCAGCCCCGGCGGAGGGTGCAGCGTAAAGCAGCTTTGAGCCGTCAAAGGAAACCGCGTAAGCGTTGATGCCGGCGATGAGGACGCTGTCTTTCCGCTCCTTCAAATCGAAAACGTGGAAAGCCGGAGCTTCGCCCGCGAGCGGTCCCGAGAGTCCGGACACCGGGTCCGACATGTAGAACACGAAGCCCTTCGACGCCTGGAGCTGGTGCAAGTTGGCGGGCGGGATGGGCAGGCTGACAACGCGGTCCGCGATGCCGTCGAGGTCAATGCGGAAATTCTTGAGAGCTTCCGGCGCGACCTTCGCCTCGGTTTTCGATGCCGTTTCCGCCGCCTTGGGCTTCTCGGTTTCGGCGGGTTTAGTCCCCACTTCGTCGCTTTTCGGAGCGAAGGGCGAAGGCTCCGATTTCTGGAGCGTCACAACGTACACGCGGGTCGGTTTCGGATTCGCAAACTCCATGTCAATTTGGCCCAACACTTCGTTGAAATCGCGCATGGAAAGGAAATAGAGGTAGCGGCCCTCTGGGTCGAAGGCCGGCGCCCAACTGTTGGTGAAACTTGTCGTCACCGGCGTTATTTTCCGGTCCGAGAGGGAATAGAGAAAAATGGCCGAGTAGCCGTTCTCCGCGGCTTTGGCGTACGCAACCCACTGGCTGTCGGGTGACCAGGCGTATTCGGTGAGGTCGGAATATTTCCCCTGGTCGATCAGGACCGGCGCGCGAGTCTGGGTGTCCACGTAAAACAGCCGCAGCGATTTATCGGCGAACAGCAGCTTCTTGCTATCCGGGGCCCACACGGGTTGGAGGCGGAACATCGTTCCGTCGGTGGTGACACGAATCTCCTTTCCCAACCCGTCTTGGGGCATAAGGTAAAGCTCGTCCTCGCCCGTGCGGTCGGACAGATAGGCGATCCATTTCCCGTCGGGCGACCACGCCGCGTATTTTTCGCGGATGCCGGGCGTGCGCGTCAGGTTGCGAATGCTGCCTTCCTTGGCCGGCACGGTGAAGATATCTCCCCGGGCGCTGAAAACCGCGCGGTGGCCGTCGGGCGAGATGTCCATATCGGTTATCAAGCTCGAGACGTTCGCCCAGTGCTTCCGCGCGAGGTCGCGGTCGCCGGGCACATAGACGGTCAGCTTGTTGGCCTTTTCGGTATTCAAGTCAAAGGTATAAAGAAAGCCGCCGTTTTCGAAAACGATGCTGTCAGGCCCAAGGCTCGGCCAATTTACGTCAAAATCCGTGAAGTGGGTGAGCTGGCGAATTTCGTGACTCTTCACGCTGTAGCGAAAGAGGTTGAGCCGGTGCTCGGGGCCGCGGTCCGAATCGAAGTAAATCGTATCGCCGTGCCACATAGGAAAAGTGTCGGTCCAGTTCTCGTGCGGCATCTGTTCGATTTCGTGCGTCTTCAGGTTGTAAATCCAGATGTCCTGCGCCATGCCGCCCTGATAGCGCTTCCAGGTGCGGAAATTGCGAAAGATGCGGTTGTAGGCGATGCGGCTCCCGTCGGGCGAAAACGACGTGAGACCGCCTTTATCGAGCGGCAAGGCTTCGGGCAGGCCGCCATTGAGGCCGACCGTGTAGAGCCGACCGAACCAGGTGTTAAAAGTGTCACGGCGGGAAAGATACAGGATGTGGTGGGAATCCGGGAGCCAGTTGATGACTTCGTTGTGGATGCCCATGCGCTCGGAGAGGCCTCCGCCGCCGGGGTGGACCGTAAGCTGCTTCGGGTCGCCGCCTTCGGAGGGGATGACATAAACGTTAAAATTGCCGTCGTACTTTCCCGTGAATGCAATCCATTTGCCGTCGGGCGAGAACTTCGGGAAAAGTTCCAGGCCCGGATGCGTTGTGATGCGCCGCGCCACCCCGCCCGAGCGCGTCACCAGCCACAGGTCGCCGGCGTAGCTGAAAACAATCTGGTCTTTGGAAATGTCGGGGAACCGCATCAGGCGCCCCTCCGGCATTTCCGCGGCTCGAAGGCATGTGGCCCCCGCGACGAGCGATAACACAATGCATTTCCGAATCAATGACATCTCATAGCCTCCGCTTAAAGGCGCGTGAGCTTATTCCCGGCGCAGTCCGTCGAAGGTACGCGGTCACCGCTGCCGAACACTTTCCAGCGCCTGCGCGAAGTCGAGAACTCGCCCGCCGTGGTGGGCTTGGTAGGCCTCCGCGTCCGTGCGAGCCTTGAAAGCCACGAGTGTGGGCAGACAGCGGTCGAACGCTCGCACGGACTCGCCCTCCGGAAGCCTTTCAATGGGTTTTTCCGCCGACATACAATAATGTATGTCGCCGCCCTCGACATAAAACGCCGACTCCGCGGGAATGAGCGTACCGGTGGTCAGGTCGGTCGCGCGGCTGCTTCGCACCTCCCCAGGAAGCTCGAGCTGCTCGTGCATCCCACAGCGGGGACAGCAGGTGGCCACTTCGCCTTTTGCCGTTTCCATGTGATAGGTCACGGTGGCATGAAGGCCCCGGCCACAGATTGCGCAGACGCTCGCTGCCGGTCGAAACGCAGTCCGGTAGGCTAGAATACTCACCAACGCCATTGACCCGAGGGCCATCCCGATCACCAGGATCTTACGAAATTCCATGGTGCCAAGTCCTCCTTCACTTCGAGCGACGGCTGAACGCTCATTCTCCCTTTCCCCGCTAATTTTTCCGAGGAGCCCATTGCTTCCTCGAAGCGCCCAATTCTCTTAAACTCTGCTCCATCTTTTTCAGACAACGGTCCTGGCAATCATCCACGGGGCGCTCGAATCCCTCGCGGTGAAGGATTCTGACCGTGAGTATAACATCCGGGTGATTTCGCCGGACCAGAGAGTACCGGAGCGACTGATCGGGAGGCTCGATCCAATAGTCCGATGAGCCCTAACACGTTGATGAAAACTCTCGCCGGGTTGTCATCCTGATCCCGCAGTCGCCGTTCGACTTCGCTCACGGCCCTGAGCCTGTCGAAGGGCGGGAGAAGGATCTGCTTTGCCAGCAGTTGATCAACGCAAGGGATTCTTCGGGTCGCTCAGAATGACAAGCGAAGAGCCTGCCCTGAGTGAAGCGAAGGGGCTCAGCCTGCCTGCGCAGGCAGGGATGACAGCCCGGCAAGGTTTTTTCATCAACCCGCTAAGTCTCTTCAGCTTCGGCGGTCGAATGGCGCAAAGTGCCGCGCCGCAGGGCTCGCTCCTTCAACAGTACGAAAAACACAGGAACCAGGATTAAGACATGGATTGTGGACGTGATCATGCCGCCCACGATCGGGGCAGCGATGGGCTTCATGACGTCGGAACCGATGCCCGACTCCCAGAGGATCGGGATCAAGCTGGCCAGAACCGCACTCACGGTCATCAGCTTGGGACGCAAGCGCTGGACGGCGCCTTCGATCGCGGCCTGCTCGATATCCTCGTGCTTGAGCGGAACACCGCTCGCCAGTCGGCGATCGAGCGCTTCGTGCAAATAAACGACCATGACCACACCGGTTTCAACCGCAATGCCGAACAGCGCGATGTAGCCGACCCAGACGGCGACACTGAAGTTGTAGCCGAGCAGCCGCTGCAAAATCAGCCCGCCGGTCATTGCGTAAAACGTGGGCAAGATCAACACCACCGCCTCGGTGACGGTGTGGAAGACCATGTAGAGGAGAACAAAGATGACAAAAAAGACGATCGGCAGCATGATCTTCAGCCGCTCTTTAGCCCGCAGTTCGAACTCGTATTCCCCTGACCACTTATAGGCATAGCCGGCCGGAAGCTTCAATTTTTCGCGGAGCAGCCGGTCGGCTTGAGCCACGAAGCCCCCGTAGTCTTTGGTGTTGAGGTCAACGTACACGTAGCCGGTGAGCAGCCCGTCTTCGTCGCGGATGCCTGCCGGCCCGCGCGAGAAGGAAACCTTCGCCACCTCGCCAATCGGAATCTGGGCGCCGGACGGAGTCGAGACCACGACTCGGCGGAGCGCTTCAATATCGTCGCGGAAATCGCGGTTGTAACGGATGTTGACGGGATATCGCTCGCGCCCTTCCACGTTCGTGACGATATTTTCTCCCCCGATGCCCGAGGTGACGACCTGTTGCACGTCCCCTACGGTCAAGCCGTAGCGCGCCGCTTCGGCGCGGTTTACCTCGATGTTGACGTAGAACCCTTCCGCCACCCGTTCCGCAAAGATGGAGCGCACTTGGGGGAGCGTGGACAACAGCTTCTGCACCTGGGCTCCGACCTGTTGGATGCCCTCAAGGCTCGGCCCTTGGATTTTCAGCCCCACCGGCGTTTTGATTCCCGTGAGCTCCATGTCGAGCCGGTTTTCGACCGGCATGGTCCAAGTGTTGGTTAGCCCGGGGAATTGCAGCTTCTCATCCATCTCGCGGACCAACTTTTCGTAGGTCATCCCGCGAGGCCACTGGTCGCGCGGCTTGAGCATGATGGTGGTGTCGTACATGGCGAGGTCCGCGTTGTCCGTGGCGCTCTCGGACCGGCCGACGGTGCCGAAGACGCTCTCGACTTCAGGAAAAGAGCGGATAATGCGGTCCTGCTCCTGAAGCAATTGGCTCGCCTGGGTGATCGAAATTCCCGGCAAGGCGGTGGGCATGTAGAGGCTCGACCCTTCGAACAACGGCGGCATGAATTGGCTCCCGATCCGCAGCGCCAGGGGTGCCGTCACGACCAGGAAGGCGAGATTGAGCAGCACAGTCGTCTTCCGGTATCGCAGGCAGAAGCGCAAGACCGGCAAGTAAAGCGCCTGCGTGAGGCGTGAAACCGGATTCTCGGTTTCCGGCCGGAGCCGTCCCCGGATAAACAGCAGCATCAGCACTGGAACGAGCGTAATGGAGAGCAAAGAGGAAAACCCCAGGGCTAAGGTCTTGGTCCACGCGAGCGGACGGAACATGCGGCCTTCCTGGGCTTCAAGAAGAAACACCGGCAGAAAAGAAACGACAATGATCACCAGGGAGAAGAAAAGCGCCGGGCCCACCTGTTTGGCAGAGCCGAGTAGAATCCGGCGACGTTCGCGCTCGCTTATCGGAGTGCGAGGCTGAGCTGGAGACGCCCCTTCGACTGCGCTCAGGGTCTTCGACGCAGCCGGGGATTCCGGAAGCGGTTCTCCTAGCGTCGTAGGGCCGGCCGGCGCGCCATCGGGCAAGCCTTGCGGATGCGCTACGGTGCGCTCGGAGAGTTGGCGATAGCCATTCTCGACCATGACCAGCGCGGCATCCACCAGCACTCCGATGGCCAAGGCCAGCCCCCCCAGCGACATGACGTTGGAACTGACGTGAAGGTAGTACATTGGAATGAATGAGGCCACCACCGCAATCGGCAGGGTGAGGATGGGAATCAGCGCCGAGCGGAAATGAAAGAGGAAAATGATAATGACCAGACTTACGATGATGGCCTCTTCCAAAAGGTCGCGCTGCAAGGTTTCGATCGAGGCTCCAATCAGGCCGGAGCGGTCGTAGCCGCTGACGATCTCGACCCCCGGCGGGAGCGACGGCTTGATTTCGGCAATTTTCTTTTTGACGCCGTTGATGACGTTCAGAGCGTTCGTGCCGTAGCGAACGACAACAATGCCAGCCACCGCTTCGCCTTCCCCGTTCCATTCCGCGACGCCGCGGCGGATGTCGGGCCCGTAGCTCACGTTTCCAAGGTCGCCGACCAGCACCGGCACGCCATTCTTCCCCCCCACCGGAATATCGCGCAAATCGTCGAGGGATTTGAAGTAGCCGAGGCCCCGCACCATATACTCTGCCCCGCCAAATTCCAGCAATCGCCCGCCGACTTCGTTTGTGCTTTGGCGGACGCGGTCTATCACCATGGAGAGCGGCACCCCATAGGCCCGAAGTTTGTCGGGGTCTAGATTCACCTGGTACTGGCGGACGAACCCTCCGATGGTCGCCACCTCGGCGACGCCGGGAACCGTTTCAAGCTGATAACGCAGATACCAGTCTTGGAGGCTGCGCAGGTCGGCGAGGCTGTGCGCGTGGCTCTTGTCAATCACCAGGTATTCATAGGCCCAGCCGGCGCCCGTGGCGTCCGGCCCGATCGTCGGATGGACGGCTTCCGGCAGCCGCCCCTGGATCTGTTGCATGTACTCGAGCACGCGAGCGCGCGCCCAATAAATGTCCGTCCCGTCTTCGAAAACAACGTAAACGTAAGAGTCGCCGAACATGGTTTGCGCGCGTACGGCCTTGACGTGCGGGGCGGCGAGCATGGTGGTCACGATGGGGTAAGTCACCTGATCTTCCAGGATGTTTGGCGGCACGTCCCATTCCGTGTGGATGATGACCTGAACGTCGGAAATGTCCGGGAGAGCGTCGAGGGGAATGCGGCGCAATGACCAGATTCCGGCTAGAACCAGAAGCACTGTGCCACTGAATACCAGGAAGGGATTGCGGGCGCACCAATCAATCCAGCGGGCGATCATGTTACATGTCTCCTTCTGCATTCACCGTCAACTGTCGGGTGGCCAGGGTTTGACCGCCTTTCTGAGTCACAATCGTCACCTGCCAGATTCCGCCGCTTCCCAGCTCGCCGCGCCCTTCGTAGTTGCCACCGCCGCGCTCAGCGAGATTGACCACGATGCGCATTGCCGCCATCCCCATCGCCGGCATACCGGGCATGAAGAACGTAACCGTGACCTTGGCTCCGGTAACCGAGGCTCCGCTCGCATCCGTCAACTTGACCTGAAGCGTGTTGTTACCTTTGCGCGGTGGCGAGGGTAGGGTAGTGAAATCGATCTTTGCCTGGGCCGCAGGGGCGTTCATGGCGGCTGCCCCGCCCGCGCCGGGGGGCGGAGGCGCAAACGAGCCCATGGCTGCCTGAAGCTGGCTCTCCGAATCAATTAAGAAGTTGGCGGAGGTAACAATTCGCTCGCCGGCCTTCAAGCCCTTGAGGACGACGAAATCCTCTCCGGCCCTCGGCCCCAGTTCAATCTCCCGCGGTTCATAGTAGCCTTCGCCGCGGTTCACAAAGGCGATCTCGCGTGTGCCGGAGCGGAACACTCCGGAAGCCGGAATCGCGAGCTGCCGGCCCAACGGAATCTTCGCGTCCACGTTGACGAACATTCCCGGAGTGAGCTTCAGGCCAGGGTTTGGGAAGACGAATCGGACCTTGACGCTGCGCGTGGCCAAGTCCACTTCCGGATAAACGAAGTCCACGCGGCCCTGAAAGGCGCGGCCCGGATAGGCATCCACGGTCACGGCGGCGGGATCGCCGACTTTGAGTTGTCCCACTTCATTTTGAAAGACCGCCGCGGCAACCCACACGGTGGAAAGGTCGGCGACGGTGTAGAGCTGAGTTTCCGGCTGGACGTAGGCGTTGGGCACGGCGTTCCGCGCCATGATGTAACCGGAAACCGGGGAATCGATCTCCAATTCGTAGCGGATTTCCCCCGTGGTTTCGAGCCGGCGAATTTCGCGCTCGGGGACTTCCCACAGCTTCAGCCTTTCTTCCGCGGCGCCCAATAATGATGCGGCGCCTGATGAAACTCCGGGGACGCTGCTCGCGGCCAGCAGGTTGTTATTCCGTTTGGCCAACAAGTACTCCTGCTCGGTGGTCACCAACTCAGGGCTGTAAACAGTAAACAACTTTTGACCTTTACGGACGTAGTCATAAGTGGCATCCACGAAAACTTTTCGGATCCAGCCTGCGAATCGAAGCTGCACGTACGCGAGGCGTCGCTCGTCCATCGTGACGTTGCCCACCGTGCGAATCTCGTCAAAGGATTGCTTGAACTCCACCTCTCCCGTCCTCACGCCGATGCTTTGCAATCGCTCGGGCGTCAATTGAACGGGAACCAGAGGGGTCTCGGATGGGGCGGTCGTCGCCTCAGCCGCGACACCTCCGGCGCCAGGCGCGGCAGCCCCCGGAGGTGGTGCAGGTGCCCCACCAGCGCCCAGCGGATGGAAGCGCGACCATACGAAGGCCAGGCCGCCTGCAAGCAGCACGTTCAGGATCAGTGCGAATACAAAGGCGTTGCGATAGTTCCTCATTGGCTTGGCACCTCTATTTCTCTTTCCTCGCATGGAGGTCTATCCCTGTAAGCTGCTCGAGTCGCGCCAGCGCCGTTTCGTGGCCGAGCAGGGTGCGCCAATACTCTTCGTCCAGCCGCAGTACGTCGAGGAATGAGTTGACCAGGGTCTCGAAGTCCTCGCGGTTGGCTCCATAGGCCGCGAGTCCTGCGTTGAAAACCGCCGCCGCCTGCGGAATCAGGCCTTCACGGTACATCGTGAGCACCCGTTCGGCGGTTTCCGCCTCCAGAAACTGGTCGCGGAGCTCGAAGAAGGTTTGCTGGACCTGCGCTTCGTATTCGCGCCGCGCACGGCTTAGCTCCTCCACGTTCTGCGTCAGTTCAGGCTGTTGACGGCGGCTGCGGTATAAGGGGATGCGCACCCCGAAGGTCAGCATGTAATAGTCGCGAAACTGGCTGGCCGTGTGTTGCCACATATACTGGGCGTTGAAATCGGGGTAGAAATCTTTGCGCGCCAGCTCCACGGCGAGGCTATTTCGTCTCACCATTTGACTTTGCCCAAGCACGTCGGGGTTCGCGGTTCGCGCTCGATCCAAGAGCTCGTCCACGGTGTAGTTGAGCGGGGTGTCCACAAGCGTCTCTGGCACGACATCCGGCTGGTTTGCGGGCCGGTTCAAAGACTGCCTCAGTTGGGCCTGGAGAATGCCGACCTGTTGCTGGTGTGTGGCCGTGTCGCGCAGAATTTTCGTCTGCTCCAACTGCGCCTTGAGCACATCCTGTTGATTACCTTGCCCGACCCGGTAACGCGCTTCGGCGATTTTCGCGACCTGTTCAAGCAGTTTTCCGTCATGCGCCAGGATTTCCAGTTCTTGCCGTTCGTAAGCGAGCATGAAATACGTAGCCTTCACCTGTTCGATCATCGACCGCCGAACCACTTCAAAATGCTCGCGCGCAATGGCGACGTCCCGCTCCGCCAGCTCGCCACGCAGACGCAGCTTTCCCGGATACGGAATGTCCTGAGAGACGCCGAATCCGACGTAGGCAAAATCACTATTCGTAAATCCGGCGAACGGCCGAGGGCTGCCGACCGCGAACTGCTGCACCATAATTTCCGGGTCCGGAAGCGTCGAAGCCTGCGAGGGAACTTGGGTCGCGCCCTTCCAGCCGTGGCGCGCTGCCAGAATCTGGGGGTTATGGCGCTCCGCTTCTTCGATCAGATCAGCGAGCGGAGTGGGCAAGCCGGAGTTGGCTTCCCCTACCTGGGTCGAATTGGTTTTCAGGAGGACCTGAGCCCCCGCGGTTGACGTCCAGCGGCTCGGGCTTTGTCCGCCGGCAGTCACCGTTGCTGCGAGAATCCAGAAAACTGCCGATACCTTGAGGCGGGCCGCACGACCATTACCGTTCAGCATGGTGTTCTCCTCCGTCCGTTTGGCCGAGATTGAGCCCGCGGCCATAAACGCGGTCCCAAAGACGGTCGAAAATTTCCGCTGTCATCGGTTGCTTCAACTTCAGGTCGAAAGTCTCGAGGTAGGCGCCGACTCGAAAATCATACGGGTCCGGATTGGCGATGGTTTGAATGTCCGCCCAGCGCCAACTCCGTGAATCCCGCCCGCCGGCGTCTACATAATCAATGCCCTCCTCGCGCAGCCGTAAGACTCCACTGCTGCCGCCGGATCTGGTTCGATGACGAGCGGGGATATCGGCAAAGCTCGAAGCTTTCGGGTCGGGATCGCCATTGATGGCGGGTTTGCCGACTCGCGCCACAAGCTCCTCTGCGGCGCCGGGCGGCAATGGTTCGTTCAGCTCGAATCGGAACTGGCGGTCGCCAGGATGCTTCCAACGGCGGTTCTCGTAACTCACGAGCGTGAACCGCCGCGGAGTTGGTAAGACAACCGACTTGATATCCACAATGAACCAGTGGAGCCGCGAGCCCCTTGGGGGCTGAAACTCGACTCCCTGTTCACCGATAAAGAGCGCCCCGGGCGTGGAACGCCAACTCCCACGGAGGCGTGCCTTCGTTTGCCAGCGCGTGGACGCCGCCCCCCGTCCCGGCGGCGCGCCTTGCGAATGGGCCGGACTCGGATGGAGGGCTGCAAGCATCACGCCGGCCAAGAAGGTTAGCCCAAGAAATCGCTTTCGGTCACGATCAGGCATGTGGACCTCCGCGGACTTGAGAGTCCGGTGGAATGTGGAGCTTTCGGCTCTGTCAATGAATCGGGCGGAATTCGACCCCGCGTCCGCGCGGTCTGCTCCGCAGACTTAAGTCAGAGGGAGAAAGAGTGGCTAAATCCGAAGGAGGCAGGACTGTTCGAGACGCGCTACAGGAGGTGATTGGAGTCTTCCCGGCAAATGAGAGAGCAGGTGGGTTGAAACTGTCGCGAGGCCCGCGGGTACGACCAAGCGGCCCGCTGTCGGAACCGATGTTTTGGCTCGACTGCCCGAATGCTCTGCTATAGCGGTCGCACTCTCGGCGCGATAAACGGTGACGAGGCAACACGAAGGCTCGGGAGCAGTGTTTCCTTGCGCAGGCATGCTCGCAGGCGCGGGGCAGCAAGGCGCGCAAGGCTGGTTGGACGCCCCCGGAAGGCACGACGACCGGATTGCTCCCAACTGGAGCACTGCCGCCGAAAGCACAACCCAAATGAGACGCTTCACCATTTGCGCATTCACATTCTTAGCGTACCGCATGGGTGGTCCGATTGCAAATGCATGAGCATCTCCGCTGCCGAACCGCCCCCGCGGGCAGGTGTAGGAGCGGGTCTAAGACTCGCCCTTGCTCCATTTTGCCGTGCCCAAATATTATTCTTTGAACTCCCTTCTGACTGCGCTTTGACTTCGGACACACAGCGATGTGATGTGCGTCACAACGTTGACCGCAGATGCCATGGGCGCTTGGCGTGGCGGCTGAGCTCAAGAGTAGCCGAACATCGAGCCGCAGCAACCTTCCCGCGTCGCGGTTGACGAGTGAAAGGGAGTTCATTATCATCGCTCATCAACTCTGGCACTTTTGGCGGCAAGGAGCCCCCACTGCCCCGTCGAAAAAGCATTCGCACTCGCGAGCTTAACGAACCGCCCCCGGACGCCGCGCCAGCGGGGGCCGAGATCCCGGCCGAGGTGGGGGAGGAACGAAGGCGCTCCGAACGGATGACGGCGCGCATCCCGGTCATCCTTCTCGGCAAGGACGCTCGGGGCAGGGAGTTTTTCGATCGCTCGGAAGTGGTCTCGATCGACAGCCGTGGCGCCCGAGTGCGCACACGCTTCTCGATAAGGCCGGGAACGATTCTGGAAGTTCGACTGACCGACGAAATGGTGACGAAACGGCTGCGCGTCGTCTGGCAGGGCGACCCCGGTTCCCTGTACGAAAGAATGCTCGGGCTCGAGTTCGCGGATCCGAACGATACCTGGAACCTGGGGATGCTCGGAGCCCGGTGGGAACTGGGGCTCTGATCGGCATGCCCATGGCTCGTGCCGTCGGAGGGCTGGGTCGGCGTGGCGGGGCCCTCTGGTGCATTCGACGGTCAATGCCGCCGGGGCCAGCAATTCGATCGGACGGATAGGCCCAAATCGAGCCGCGCCGTTCCCTTCCCCCCTTCTGCAATTGGCCTAGACCGCGAAGAAACTGTGGGAGACATAGGCAAGGTGATTGACGTTATGGACCACCTGTCATTCGTGTAGGCCGCCGTCGCCGGCAAGGACGATGGAGTCCGTGCCGATTCCGCCCAGGGGCATCGCGAGGGCGCGCGGCCTTTCGCCGCGGTTAACGTAGCACTCACTCGCTGAAGGGAGCATTTCGCGGGCCTCAGTTCATTCCCTCTCGTCCCCCCTTCCCGCTTCCCGAGAGCCCCCGCCAACGTCGAGGTGCTGACACCTTTCAAGAACTTCCGGCGGTTGATTTTCAAAGTTGATTTTTCCTCCGTTTTGCCCGCGGGGGGAGCGGCTCATGCCGTGTAATGCGGACTAGGACGCCTTCCAGTTTCAGTCAACTTTGAACTCTGAATGGGCCCACCATGACTCGAACCTGGGACCAACGGATTATGAGTTCCAACCCCGAGAAAGAAAAACAGTGAGCGATGATTTAATATGAGTTGTTATCTCATTGGATTATTTATATGTTAGGTTTGATACCAGGCTGGTTGAGCCCGAGGCTGTTCCATGACAAAGTGGTATGCCGAGTGAAGGAGAGTCCCTGCAAAATTCACTACAGTGCCTGGCGCCATACTGCGAACGCCGTGCCCCCTCCATCGGCATGGGGTCAGCTATGTCCGCGCGTCCTGATGGCGGCAATCGCGCTAGCGGGGGCATTCTACGCTGCATGGCGAAAACACATGGTGCCCGCAATGCGCTGGGTGACTGTTCAGGGTCTATGGTGGGTTACCTCCATGAGGGAGAAATGCTAGTGGCGAGACGACAGAAAACTGAGCTGACCAATTTCTGCGTAGGGATTGATCCCGAAACTCTCCGTCGGCTCAAGCAGAGGGCCAGGGCGCGCGCTGCGCTCTGTGTTCGAGAATCGGTCGGCCCGCTGATCCGCGAAGCGCTGCGGGAATGGTTCCGTCGGCACCCCGACACGGAGTTCTTCCTTGACGCAAGCCCCGAGGATGTAGCCCGCGACATGGGACCGGAATTGTAAGCCTAGGTGGCGTTATTGAGCGAGGCGCGTGTCCTGGCCGGACCTCCATGAGTGCATGCATGCACTGCCCGGACCGCACCAGACAGTCGCGGGGGTGTCACGTTGACCTGCAACCTGACTCTTCGTGCGCCGGCGCTCTGACCTGGCGTCAGCTCAAACACCGGTATGTAACGCTGTTGCCGTCCGAGGACAAGCATTTCCTGCCATCGGCTGGGCACACAACGCACACCAAGACCTCCGTCGGCCGGCCATGGCCGCGCCTGTACTCCCTTGCCGTCCCCGCCCGCCATTCTACGATGAGCCGCCAAGGGGGTAGGGGAGCGGGGTGACCCGCCCGTTTCATTGCCAGCTAAGCCGTCGCGCCCTTTGACAGAAATAAATTCCCCAGATAGGTTGTAGCTCGCACCACTAAGGGGCAAAATGAAAAGAAAAAGTTGGGCCGATGGGTTGGCTGGCGAGAATTTTGCCCATTCAAGTGAGCCTGTCGCCATGATTAAACGGGAAACCGCGAGAGGTGAAATTCTGGATCGCCCTCCAATCAGAATTAGGCAGACTGTTCAAGAACCCCCACATCCTGAAAATCCCTGGCTGAATACGGTCATCTCTGGAGACAAGGGGGCCTTGGCAGGATGGAGGTCGATTCTCCAACTAGGCGTGGACCCCCCATGAGCTGGAAACGCTGCTCCTCGAATTGAGGACCCCCCAAGCGCCCCCTGCCGGCATGAGACAGCTTTCGGCGAAGGATTGCAGCCGCGCGGTGGGGCGGATCGAGCGAGCCGCTGAGGACATTGGGCGCTTCAGCATTGAGTTTTCGGATGTCCTACCAGGCCCGCTGCCTCTCACCGACATCGCCCTGCGCAGTTTGTTGGCCCGCGTCCCACCCGGTGGCCAAGCCCTAATGCTCCACAAGTGGCTACTGCATTTCGTTAATCCGATCAAGGAGCGGCTGAAAAAGCAACAAAACGAAAAGAGAGTCCGTTTCCCGGACCGCGTTCACACCATTGCGGCCGAGATCGTGCACCTCTGTTCGGTGGCCTCCAGTTTAGCGGAGCTTGGAGGCGAAAAATTGATGCGTCGAGTGGCGCCAGATCCTGGGATTGCTGTTACCGTAAAAGAACTCAAGAAGTGGCCGGGGCCTGCTCAATTCCTGTACGAAGAAGTAGCCAGCCTTTGTAACGCAGTTCTGCAGGCGGAGGGTTCTTGTCGCGCTCTCGACGCAAGAAACCTCCGTAGAGCGTACAACAGCCTCCACCCCCCGCTTTTCCCCCCGCAAAGACAAAACGAAAAATGCGGAGGGGGTGCCTGGAACGCAAGAAGGTTTAATCCCGCAAGATTTTTTCCATCCTCTTGCGCTATCTCGCCGGAGACCTCGGGATGCGCAGCAAGGTCGTCAAGACGTTTTCGACCACGCAAATGGTGGATAAGCTGGCGAAGAAATACGGCCTGCCGCCGCATATCAAGCCCATCGGCTTCAAGCACGTTACGGCGCTCATGCTCGAGCGCGACATTCTTATCGGCGGGGAGGAAAGCGGCGGTATCGCCCTCAGCGGTCACCCAAAACCGGCCAACGAAGATCACCTCCGGGATATTGACTCCGGCGTGAGGGTTTGTACCCTCGGTCAGCATGGCCAATGTCTCGAGTGATGATAAAAAACAACAAGACTTAGCTTTGGGTCGTCTCGGCTGGTCGCTGCGCCGCATCGAGCAAGCCACGGGTGTCCGGCGAGAGACGGCAAGCAACTACTTAAAAGCGGCCGGGGTTGAAGTTCGACCGCCGGGCACGTGGGGACGACAGGCCGTTTCAAAACCGGCCATAGAGGTGACCACCGACTTTGGCGTGGCAAAACCGGCCAAGGAGGTGGCCACCGACTCCGAGCGTCCGACTCGTAGTCCGACCGCCAGCGCCTGCGAACCCTTTCGCGAGCTGATTGAACTTGGACTCGCCCGAGGCCGCAACGCCATGGCGATCTGGCAGGATCTGGTCTCCCTTTGCGGTTTCGCTAGCGGCTACCAGAGCGTCAAGCGTTTCGTTCGCCGACTGCGAGGGGCTCAGACGCCAGAAGCTCATCCGGTGATCGTGACCGAGCCGGGCCAGGAGGCCCAAGTTGATTACGGCACGGGCCCCAAGGTGCGCGATCCCCAGAGCGGCAAGTTTCGGCGCATGCGGCTGTTCGTGATGACGCTCGGCTACAGCCGCAAGGCGGTCCGGCTGCTGGTGTTTCGTTCCAACTCACGCACCGGGGCGGAACTGCACGAAAAGGCTTTCCGCCGACTAGGTGGCGCCGACAGGGTCGTGGTCCTCGACAATCTGCGCGAAGGAGTGCTGGTCCCCGACATCTACGATCCCACGCGCAATCCCCTCTACCGCGACTTGCTCGCCCACTACGGCGCGCTCGCGATGCCGTGCCGCATTCAGGATCCGGACCGCAAGGGAAAAGTTGAATCCGGCATTGGTTACACGCAGCGAACGCCCATGAAAGGCCTGCGCTTCGAGAGCTTGGAGGAAGCCCAAGCTTATCTCGACCACTGGGAAGCGCATTGGGCCGACACGCGCATCCACGGCACCACCCAGCGGCAAGTCGCCGCCATGTTCGCCGAGGAAAAACCGTCGCTCCTACCGTTGCCGCTCGAACCCTTCCGCTAGTACCAGTACGGCCAGCGCACCGGCATTTGGACGGCTGTGTCGAGGTCGAGGCCGCTTACTACGGCGCGCCGCCCGGCTGGGTCGGGCGCCTGGTCAACGTGCAGTGGAACGACTTCTACGTGCGCAAAACGAGCGTGCGTTGGACATCGTCTATAGCAGCCTCAGCATGGTCAACTAGTCCCTCGATACGGGACGCCCAGTCCTTCTCGAAGAGCGGTACCCGGCGCACAGCACATTTGAGCAACTCGACGGCCTCACATAGCCGGGCGCGGATCGATAAATCTTTCGGCGCACTGGCGGCGTACCCGGCAAAGAAACTCTCGTACATCCCCTCTATTTGGGCCTGATCCCAGGCGGCTTGCTGGAACTGCCAATCGGCCAGGAAATATCCTATATCGAGGGCCGGGTCGGCCGGGCGCGCGCTGTCGAAATCCATCACGGTAAGCCCGTCGGCCGCAACCCAGATGTGTTCAGTTTTGAGGTCACCGTGTGTGAAGGTTGCTGGTTCCTGGGGCAGGCGGTCGTGCAATTCCCGCACACGGTCGAGCAGAGCCTCAATCGCCGATCCGACATGCGGCAGAAGAACCGCGATAGGATCGCTTTTCCGCACAATCGACCGAATCTCTGCCGAAAGATCATGGGGCTCAGATCGGCCAGCGAGCGCCACGGGGAGGCGATGCAAAGTGCGGAGCGCTGCCCCGGCACGGCGCAGCCACCGCGCGCTGTCCAGGTCAAGGCGCCGCGCGTAGGCGGATAGGGGCACACCGCAAAGTTTTGGGTAAAGGATAACCGCATCCTCAGCCAGGTAGGCTAGCGGCCGCAGACAATCCACGCCCTCGCAGTGTTCTGCCACCGCGTCTGCTACCTCGCACGCAACGCGGAATGTGCGGGCTCCGTCCTCGCGGCGAAAGGCACGGGCCTTTTCTTCGGCGATATAGACTTTGGCAAATAGAGTTGCCCCGTTAGCTGGATCGCCCGGATCGTAGCGCAGCACGTGTCGCCTACCCGGTCGATATTTGATTGAGGTGACAATCCAATCGCTGGTTTGGTGATGCGACGTTGCCTTACCGGACTCGAAGGCGTCGGCCAGCATGGCGCGCACGTGACGCGGGTCCGACAGGCGAGCAAGCTGGGTGAATCGGGTATCCAGCGGCGAGACCTGGATACGCATGCTCCAAGCCGGAAAATCCGCCATCAGTTGCAGGAAGGGTGCCGCCACCGAGTGGCGCTCCGCCTCGGCCACTGCCTTGGTGATATCGGCCCCCCAATTTGCGCGGGTTCCCCAGGACACCGCGATGGGGCGAACGCAATGCGTCTCCTTCGTCTCTCTGCCTTCGCGGTAAATATGCGCGTCGTAGTAAGCCGTGAGTTCGCGGCCAGGCTTGAATCGCACCTCCCTTGGATGAAGTGGCCCCAGTAAGGCCCGCGCGGGTAGAATGGCCCTCAACTGAGCTGCTAAAACCTTGCGGGCCGTGGCAGAGAATAACGCCCATTGGATACCTCTCCACTTAGCCTGTCCTGAGACGACGTCAGCAATGTTCATGCCCGACCTCTTTCTTCAAGGAAGAGGGCGCTCTTGTGCACCAAAATAGCTACCCTTGAGGTTGAAGGTTGGCTATCTTTGGCCTGTCCATTAGAAAGGGGTTCCCACTGTCCAGTCAAGTCCGCGGGTGGCGCATACATGGTGTAATGTGCCATGGGTGCGCCAGCCGACTTCATTCGATCTCCGCTAGGAGCGATTCCTTTGCGGTCTCGAGCGCTTCGATGGCCATTTCACGGGTAACCGTCGGGAACTGCTCCCGGAACTTATCGAGGGGATCGCCGGCTTCGAGGTAGTCGAGCGGGTAATCTCGAAGGCCTGGGGCAGTGGCAGCTCGGTCGCCCAGTTCCCTTTCAACACCTGCCGCAGGGCCTCGACCTTTTGCGGTGGCCAGGGGCTGAGGTTGGCGAGGGTGCGGTTGCGCACTCGGCCGCCTTCGCGGAAGAACTCGCGGAGCAGCACGGCGGGCGAGGAGTTCCGGTTGGAGATGACGGCAACGTATATGCACACATCATAATAGTATTACCTGATCATATCAAAAGAAATATTCATCTTACATGACTATACTACGCTCTCGAAAATAGCGCAAACGCACGCAATTAAGCTACTTAACATGCCAGGAGAGCGGGAACTTCGGGTTAGGCGAGGGACTGAGGAAGTTGTCGCGGCACAGGAACAAAAGTGGCTTCAGGCTCAAAAGACAAATAATCCTGGTCTACTCGCCCCGCTGCTCGCCGACAAGTTCGTGAATACGGGGAGCGATGGGAAAGTCACGAACAAGGCCGAGGCGCTGGCAACTTACAAGAAGACCAAATGGGGCAGTGTCGAGTATAGCGATTTGAAGGTCACGGTCTTTGGCCACGCGGCCATCGCGACGGGAGGCTTCAAAGCTAAGGGCACCGATCCGTCGGGAAAGCCTTTGGATGGAAATGAACGTTGGACTGATATCTGGGTGAAGATGCCTAACGGTCAATGGCAATGTGTTGCGAGTTATGTGTCGCCAGTAAGACTATGAATCAACACAGATTCCTCCTGCGTTGAATTTGAGGCTTTTGACTTGCAATGGTCATCCGCACTTTTTACGGAAGCCTTCCAGAATGCGGGTGGCCCTGCCGACCAATCGCGCTACGCGATTCTCCCAGCCACGGTCCCACATGGGCAAGCGGCGGGCGGCGGCCCTGACCAATTCGAGCGATTCATAAAACCTGGCTCGAATCAGACGATCCCTTTGCGCACCGGGAGCATAACCCGCCAGGACGCGCTCCTGCGCTTGCTCGACACCCGATTTTCCGAGTAGGTCGGCCCACAAGTGCAGTTCCGCCAGGAACAGGCCCAGGTCCAGCGCCGGATCACCCAGGCGGCAACAATCTAGATCCAACACGGTCACACCATCGGGCGTAAGCCAGAAATGCTCGGCCTTGACGTCACCATGTGTATAAGTGGGAGGCTCCTGAGGCAATTTCCGGAAAAGCTCTTTGTCGGCGGCGCTTCATGAAGGGCCCGAATCGCCCGTCCCGCGCGTCTAAGCGCCTCCTCGGATTCCCGGCCACATCGAGATAGTTGTCGGTGAAGCGGCTCGCCAGTAATGCCAGGATAGAGGACTACGGTGTCGCCGGCCACGTGCTCCAATGGCCGAAGGGCCGCCACTCCCTTCCCGTTGGCCCTGAGCCACTCGGCCATCCCCTTCGCCGCAGTGAAGGCACCGATGGCCCGCCAATCGTCTTGGTAAACCTTGGCGAACAGACTCGAGCTTCGAGCAGAGCCAAAGAAGCCGTAACGCAGTACGTGCCGCTCGCCGGGCGCGTAGCGAACGGCTTCGACTTCAACCCGTCCCTTCGCCACCGGCACCGGCGGAAGCTGGGCCGCTTGACACCTCGCCGCTAGAATTCGACAGAGGTAATTTCCGTCCGACCAGCGAACCAAGTGAGGGAATTCCGGATCCAGCGGAAAGATTTGAATGCGCATGCCCCATGCTGGCACTCGGGCCGACAGCCTTCGAAATGGAGCTGCCAGACCGCGGCGCGACGCCTCGCGTTCGAGTTGAATATCGCCGCGGTTCGCCCCATTCGCGCTCAGCCTTCCAACCCACTTGGGCTTCCACGTCACGAAAACAGGCCGCGCGCCGCTTCTGTCAAGGGCCCCATTTCGCAGGCTCAGGTGAAAGCAGGCAGAGAGCTTGGCTTCGGGGATAGCTTTGAATCGGGCATGTTGGAAAGAGCAGCGCCCCAAGGCTTGCGGCTCTGCCGCTAATGCTCCAAGCTCCTGGCGCAAGATCCTGCGCGACGAAGCGGAGAGGAGCAAGCGCCGGAGCCCCTCCGGCCCCGCGCCTCCGGATAACAACCCCTCCAACCTCATTCCCTGCTCCGATTCGTGCCGAAAGCCAGGTAGACACGCCTTAGAATTTGAACCGGAACGACATTTGCAACCGGCGCGGCGATTGTGCCGCGTTCGCCCGGCCGAAGAAAGGCGAGGTCAACACACCTACATAATCTTTGTAATTCACGTGATTCAGCACGTTGAATGCATCCA
>QHZN01000074.1 GCA_003225365.1 Acidobacteriota bacterium | reverse complement strand
GGGCCGCGCGTGACGGAACTCATCGCGGAAGCCGTCATGGCCATGCGCCTGGAGGCGACCGTGGACGACCTGGCGGGCGCGATCCACGCCCACCCGACGCTTACCGAAGCCTTGCTCGAAGCGGCCGAGGGCGTTCACGGCATGTCGATTCATATTTAGCGGTCAGCGATCAGCCTTCAGCCGTCAGCGAGGGCTATGATGAAGCGGAATAACTCCGAACTGTCATGTTGAACCCGTTCGCCATTCCGCTGCGCTCAGGACGACGACTATCAATGCAGTATTTCAGCAACCCGCCATACGTCCGGCTGAAAGCTGAGAGCTGAAGGCTTAACGGGATGCTTTGCCTCGTCGAACAACTCGGCTTGGTCCCCTATGCTGATGGGCTGCGGTTGCAAGAGGAGAAGGTCGCGGCGCGCAAGGCGGGCATCATCCCGGACATGCTGCTCTTGCTCGAGCACCCGCGCGTCATCACACTCGGCCGAAACGCCCGGCGGGAGAATCTGCTCGTTTCACCTCAGCAGCTCGCAGCGGAAGGCATTGACCTTATTGAGACCGACCGCGGCGGCGACGTCACTTATCACGGGCCCGGGCAATGGGTCGGCTACCCGATTCTCGACCTCACGCGGCATCGGAGGGACGTCGCCTGGTACATGCGCTCGTTGGAAGAGGTGCTGATCCGCGTCACCAGTGATTTCGGCGTCCGGGCCGCGCGCTTGGAGGGCGCGCCGGGCGTGTGGGTCGGCGACCGCAAGCTTGCCGCCATGGGCGTACATCTTTCGCGCTGGGTCACTTCGCACGGCTTTGCGCTGAATGTGAACACCGACCTCGATTATTTCCGATGGATCGTTCCCTGCGGCCTCGCCACGAAAGGCGTCACATCGCTCGCGGCATTGCTTGGGCATCCGGTTGAAATGGCTGCGGCCGCCGAACGGATCGTCGCGCATTTTGGATCGGTATTTGGTTTGGTCATGGAAGAAGACGAAAGGTCGAAGGTCGAATGTCCAAGTTAGTGGTCGGTTTCTCTTCGCCATTCGGCCATGGGCTTTCAACATTCAACTGTTTGCGGCGGACTTGCCCGTGAAACTTTCGCGCTCCGAACTCCACGAGATCTATTATTTCCTCCGCCTGACCCGCCGCACCGAAGAGCAATTGACCAGCCTTTATCGGCAAGGGAAAGTGGTGGGCGGTGTCTATTCCGGGCTCGGGCAGGAAGGGATTTCCGTGGGGACAGCCTGCGCGCTCGAGCGCGGGGATTTTGTCGGCCCGATGATCCGAAACGTGGGGACGCTGCTGGTGCGTGGGTATCGCCCGCGCGACCTTTTCCTCCAATATATGGCGCGCCGAGACGGCCCCACAGGCGGCCGCGACGCCAACACTCACTTCGGCGACCTGGCGCGCGGGGTCATTGCGCCCATCAGCATGCTTGGCGAGCTCGTGCCGGTCCTCGCGGGCGTTGGTCTCGCTGCGAAGATGCGGAAGGAAAAACGTGTCGCGCTCACCTATATCGGCGACGGCGCGTCGAGCACCACGCCGTGCCACGAAGGCATGAATTTCGCCGCGGTCCAGCGCCTCCCCCTCCTCATCATCGCGGAGAACAACGGCTGGGCGTATTCGACGCCGGTGGCGAAGCAGATGGCGGTTCGGAGCCTCACCGACCGGGCGAAGGCTTACGGGATGGCGTCGGTCAGTGTGAATGGGAACGACGTCATGGCCGCTCACGCCGCCACGCGCGGGGCCGCTGAGCGCGCCCGGCGCGGCCGCGGGCCGGCGCTTATCGAATGTATGACGATGCGTATGAAAGGCCATGCCGAACACGACGACGCGCGCTACGTCCCGCGGGAGATGCTCGAAGCATGGCGCAAAAAGGACCCGATTGCGCGTTTCGAGAAATACCTGGCGCGGAACAAGCAGATGACACCCGGCGAGAAATCCGCCATTGAAGAGCGCGTGGAGAAAGAAATCCGCGAGGATGTGCTCTTCGCCGAATTGAGCCCGCTGCCCGCGCCCGAGGAAGCCGCGCGGCCAGTGTGGGCATAACGGGGCATTTTAGAAGGGGCGACGCCAGTCGAGCCCCTCGAACCGGGCGTAATCGCTGTCCATGGTGATCCACTCGCAGCCGGATTCAATGGCGAGCGCTGCGAACCAGGCGTCTTGAACGAGGTTGCCGGAAGCATGAACGCTTTGGCACAGCTCCGCAAAAATGGACCAGTGCCGCGAACCAGGCTGCACGAGTTGGCAGTGCTGGGGCTCCATGAGGGCGTGGCAGAATGCGAACGCCTCATCCAGCCGGCTCGGGTGAGCAAAGATGCGAGGGTGCGTGGCAACTCGAACGAAGGAACTCAGCACTTGAGGAGAAATTGCGTAAGCGGAAGGGCCGTTGACTACGGCTTGCAGCCAATCCCGGTAACGCGGGTGGTCCTCGCTGTCTTTGCGAAACGCGTAGATGAAGACGTTCACGTCCGGCAGGATCACCGCCGCCCTTCCATGATGTCGAGCAGGGCCGATGAATCGTTGAGGTCAACGCCGGGAAGGGTCCCGCCGCTGGCCTTGGAAACAGGTAGCTTGACGCGACGCTGGGCAGGTTTGCGGGATTCCGCAGCCAGCGCGAGACGCAGACCCCGCTCAATCAATGAGGTCAGCGTTTCTCCACGCTTTTGGGCCTCGCGCTTCGCCTGCCGGAGGAGGTCGTCGTGCAGTCGCACTGTAGTCCTCATACATCATGACATATCATGTGGACATCTGTATGTCAAGGACTTTTCCCGGTGCGCCCAATGACAAAATCGCGCAATCACCGGATCGCTCAATTCCCCGATGCCGATACGCTCGGTCGGATGCTCTACTACCTCAAGCTCACGCGCGCGGCCGAGGAGCGCATCGAGCGGGTGCTCTACCGCCAGGGGAAAATCGTCGGCGGAGTCTACGTGGGCCGGGGGCAGGAGGCGATTGCGGTGGGTTCGGCCATCCAGCTCGATGAGGGGGACGTGGTGCTTCCCAGCCATCGCGACTTTGCCGCGTATGTCATACGCGGCTTCACGCTGAAGGAAATCTTCGCCAACTGGATGGGCCGCGCGAACGGCCCGACTCGCGGGCGCGACAATACCTTGCACCTCGGCGACATGGCGAGAGGCGTGATTCCCATCATTTCGCACCTCGGCGACACCTGCCCCGTGGCCTGCGGGGTGGCGATGGTCCTGAAATGGCGAGGCCAGGGGAACGTGGCCGTGGTGCATTTCGGCGAAGGCACCACCAGCCGCGGCGACGTCCACGAAGCCATGAACTGGGCGGCGGTCATGAAGCTGCCCGTGGTTTTCATCTGCAACAACAACGCTTATGCCTATTCGACCCCGGTCGAGAAGCAGTATGCCGTCAAGGACCTCACTGTGCGAGGGCCGGCGTACGGGATGCCGGGCGTGAAGGTGGACGGGAACGACGTGCTGGCGGTTTACGCTGCCGCCGCCAAAGCCATCGCGCGAGGCCGTGCCGGGGCGGGGCCGAGCTTCCTCGAGTGCAAGACCTTCCGCATGACCGGCCACTCGGCGCACGATGCCGCAGAATATGTTCCTCACGACCTGTTTAAGCGCTGGGAAGAGAAAGATCCCATCCGGCGCCTCGAGAAGAGACTGCGGGCGGAGAAAATCCTGACGCGCGGCGAGATCTCGGAAATGGACGCGAAAATCCAGAAAGAAATTGACGACGCGGCAGCCTTCGCCGAGGCAAGCCCGATGCCGGAAGGCGAGACGGGGCTCGAGGACGTTTATTGTGGGCAGAATTGTAATTGGGGAAAAACGTCCGTGGTCAGTCGTCTGTTGTCCTTTGCGACTGACAACGGACCACGGACAACGGACAATTGACGAGGCGCATTGATGCCCGTGATGACTTATCTGGATGCCATTCGCCAGGGAATCTGGGAGGAGATGGAGCGCGACCCGTCCGTCTTCCTGCTCGGCGAAGACATCGGCGACTATGGCGGCGCGTTCAAGGTGACCGCCGGGATGCTCAAGAAATTCGGCGCCGAGCGCGTCATTGACACGCCAATTTCCGAATCCGCCATCGTCGGCGCGGCGGTGGGCGCGGCTTTGATGGGCATGCGCCCCGTGGCCGAAATGCAGTTCATGGACTTTATCTCCTGCGGATTCGATCAGATCGTCAACATGGCGGCCAAGATCCATTACCGCTGGGGCGCGAAGGTGCCGCTGGTGATCCGCGGCCCGTCGGGCGCGGGCGTTCACGGCGGACCGTTTCATTCACAGTCGAACGAGATGTGGTTCGTGCACACGCCGGGGCTCAAAGTCGTCGTGCCCGCGACCGCTTACGACGCCAAGGGATTGATCAAGGCCGCCATCCGCGACGACAACCCGGTGCTCTACTTCGAGCACAAATTCCTCTACCGCCGTATCAAGGACGAAGTGCCCGAGGGCGATTACACCGTGCCCATCGGCCAAGCTAGGGTCGCGCGCGAGGGGACTGACATCGCTGTGATTACGTATGGCGCCATGGTGTGGACCGCGCTCGAAGCCGCGGAACAATTGGCTAAGGAAGGGGTTTCGCTGGAGGTCGTTGATTTGCGCTCCCTCCTGCCCTACGATGAACAAGCCGTGCTTGCCACCGTCCGCAAATGCAACAAAGTGATTCTCCTGCACGAGGGCACGCGCACGGGCGGCATGGCGGGGGAACTGGCGGCGCTCCTCGCCGAGAAAGCTTTTGAAGACCTCGACGGGCCGATTGTCCGCATCACCGCTCCCGACACGCCCGTGCCTTTCTCGCCGCCGCTCGAAGAATTTTTCTTGCCGAACGCGAAGAAAGTGGCGGAAGCGGCGCGGAAGCTGGCGGCTTATTGAAAAGTGGCGAGTGGTTAGTGGCAAGTGGCAAGCACGAGTGGGCAACCCGTCGCGTGCAAGCGAAAGATAGAGATGGAAACGGGTGGAGGATGCCTGGACAAAACGAGAAAGTTGCACAAGTTAAGACGAAGGCGAAGAGCTATAAAGATTTGCTCGTTTCGCAAAAGGGCATTCCGCTGGTGACGAAGGTCTATCGGCTAACACAAGGTTTTCCCGATGCTGAGAAATTCGGACTTATCTCCCAAATGCGGCGTGCTGCGGTTTCAATCCCTTCCAATATCGCGGAAGGTCAAGCACGTCATACGCGGAAAGAGTTCGTACAGTTCATTTCCCATTCCGAAGGTTCTGTTGCGGAGCTAGAAACGCAAGTCATCCTCGGTGTTGAGTTAGGATTTTGCACGCTGGAGGAGACCGAAGGAATCACAAGCCTCACAACCGAGTTGAGCAAAATGCTCGATTCGCTTCGCCAACGACTTGAGGCGGACGATTGATATTTCCTATGCGACACTTGCCACTTGCCACTCGCCACTTGCCACTGCTCTGCTTACGGAGAGAGACGAATGCCAACTAACGTCATCATGCCGCAGATGGGAGAGAGCATCGTGGAAGGGACGGTCACCAAATGGATCAAGAAGGTGGGCGACCGCGTCGAGCGCGACGAGCCGCTTTTCGAGATTTCGACTGACAAAGTGGACGCGGAGATTCCCTCGCCCGCTTCGGGCACTCTCGCCAAGATTCTTGTCAAGGAAAACGAGACGGTGGGCGTGAACACGGTCGTGGCGGTGATTGACGGCGAAGGCGTGGAGAAGCCTGCCATGGCAGAGTCCGTCCAGACCGCGAAGCCCGCCGCCACGGCAGCCGCGCCGACGGCGCCTCGGCCCGCGCCCCCCGCTCCGGCCGTGGCTCGCCTCTCCGGAAAAGTCCGCTCTTCGCCGCTCGTTCGCCGCATCGCCCGCGAGCACAGCGTGGACCTGGCGCTGGTCCCTGCGAGCGGCCTCGGCGGCCGGGTCAGCAAGAAAGACATCCTTAGCTACGTCGCTCAAGCCGGGCCCGCGGCGGCATCGCCGGTTGCGCCCGCCGCTCCGCAAGTGTCCCCAACACCTGCTGCTCCTCGCATGGTATTTACCGGCCCTATCGAAACCGTCGCTATGACTCCTATGCGCCGGCAGATTGCCGAGCATATGATCCTGAGCGAGCACACGTCGGCCCGGGTCACGACGGTTTTCGAGGTGGAAATGAGCCGGGTGTCTCACCTGCGTACGAAAAGCGCCGCGGAGTTCGAGCGGCGCAACGGGCTCAAGCTCACCTACACACCGTTTTTCGTCCGCGCGGCGGTTGAGGCCATCAAAGAGTTCCCGATCTTCAATTCGTCCGTCGAAGGCACGAACATCATTTATCGTCGCGATGTGAATATCGGCATCGCCGTGGCGCTCGAGACAGGCCTGATTGTCCCCGTCATCAAGAGCGCCGATGAGAAGAATTTCCTCGGCCTCGCCCGCGCCGTGCAGGACCTCGCCGAGCGGGCGCGCACCAAGCGTTTGAGCGTGGACGACGTCCAAGGCGGGACATTCACAATCACTAACCCGGGAGTTTTCGGCAGCCTGTTCGGGACGCCCATCATCAACCAGCCGCAGGTCGCAATCCTGGGTGTCGGGATCATCGAGAAGCGCGCCGTCGTCCGCCACGACGCCATCGCCATCCGGCCGATGGTCTATCTCGCGCTCACGTTCGATCACCGCATCATTGACGGCGCCGTTGCCGACCAGTTCATGAGCCGCATCAAGGCCGTGGTCGAAAACTGGGATGAGCCGGTCTTGTAAGGGCAGAAGCCAGAATTCAGAAGTCAGAAGGAATACCGACTCGGGTGGCGATAAACGTGAATTGAACGACCGCAGGCTGTGGCTATTCCGACTTCTGACTCCTGTCTTCTGATTCCTGCTTCTCTCCCCTCCGAAAAGAATCCAGAGTCCAAAGGTCCTCATCATGATCGTGGCGAAGGACGTAGAAATTCCCATCGTCGGCGCGGACTTTGAAGCACTGGTAACCGACGCCGTACCATTGGTCGACGACTTCTCGCACCTCGTAGGGTCGTCCGGCGGGCGGCGGGGTCCGAAAGCGCATAGGGCGCTCATCGGCCTTGAAACCTGAGTAACATTCGACCTTGACCTCGAGGGCCATCCGACGGTCTCATAGTCCAAGTTCGCTGCGGAGAGTTCGCGCAATCACCTCGGCCTCCGCGAGCGGCCGAATAAGCGCTCCACCCTCTTCCAGGATGCGACGGGAAAGGCCGGCGGCCTTATCTCCACGCCCCGGAAGGCCTTCGACGACCGCCGTCAGGTCGGCTGGTTCCTTGCGCCGGACGTGCTCGATGGTATAGACGAGGACTTTCGCGAGTTTCGTGTCGCGCTGGAGCGACAGCGCGTGAAGGAAGCGGATGTGGCCGTTCGGCTTGCCTTCTACGAACAGAGGCCGATAAGCGTAGTCGAGGCGGAAGGGGTCGCCCGGATGCGTCCAAGGAGCGGCGGGAACGCGCTTCTCGAGCTTTTCCCAAACGTTCGCACTCTTGAGCGCGCCGGTCAGGCGCTGTTTGATGTAAAGCCGTTGGTCCTCGGCGGGAGCGGCCGCTGGCTGTGTCCCCACGTAACGGGCGAAGACGTCGGCTAGCTCCCCCTGCGGGTCTCGAACGAGACAGGTCCGGGGCGCGCCGACCTGGACCAGGTTTGAGAAGTTCTTCTGGACATAGGCGAGATATTCCCCGAGCTTGTCTCCATGTTCCTCGATCTGCTGTTCGAAGTCCGACTGAAGCTCGCGGAGGAGTTCGAGGTCGGCGCGCGGATGGAACCTCTTCACGCGCCGAAGGTCGCGCGTAAACAAGCACCCCAAGTATTCATCCTTGGGGCTGTGCAGGAGGATACCGATATTGAGGGTTTCCCCTTTAACGGGGTCTGGAACATATTGGACCAGAAAAAGCGAACATTCCTTAAGCTTGGTTCCCTCGGCCATGGCGGCGACACCCGGGTCGAGGGTAATTTACCGCCAGTTCGGGAAGGGCCGCAAGTCGGAGTTCTTGGCGTCAATAATCGCCTGGCGCAGACGGCGCTTGCGTTCCGCCAACCTCTCCGCAAGCCGCTGGAGCTCAGCCCGGCCCCCGGCGCACCATTCTCCTGGAATATCGCGTGCGCACTCCTTGATCTGCCCGCCATCCAGATTCTCAATTCGCGCGAGATAGGGCTCGAAGTTCTCGAGACCGCGGACGCTTTCGTAAACCAACCGGCGGGGATAGATATTGCGGATGGGGCTGTCGGGGAAATTCCACTCCCCGTCGTTAAAGCAGAAGCCCTGGTCAATGAGCCAGGGGGTGTAGGCGTGGGTCTTGTCGTCGACCGACCGGGTGAAGATCATTTGCCGTCCATTGCAGTTGCAGGTCCACTTGTCGAACACAAAAGCTCCCAGGAAAGTGGGGCCCAATCGGCGGACTTTGCGCAAAAGCCGGTCGGGCAGGAAATCCATGACCAGGGTCAAGCCCGGATCGCCCGGAAAACTCGAGCCAAACGCCAGCCCTCCGGCGCATGGCTCAATGCGGGTTCCCGTCTCGATGACCATCTGCGGGTTGCCGCTAATGAGTTCGTCGGGCACTTCGATAAACGCCGGCCGGGGCACGGGAAGCCCTACGACCTCTGCCAACCGGGCTGCGAACATCTCGTTGGCAAGGATGCGGGGGTGCTGGGGATTGTTTTGGAATTTGACGACGTAATACACGTCGTCCTCTGCGCGCAGGAGGCACGGCTGCGAAGCGCCACGCATGCGACGGATGAACTCAACGGCCATTACCGAGGGGAGTCCAACCACTTCGCCCTTGGACCGCCAAGCCGCGGAGGGCGGGGACTGGCCGGCCGACCTGAGTGAGTTGACCTTATTTGGCAAATTGTTGTTCATCAGCTAAAAGCTCGAAAGTATTTTCATTTTGCTCTAAAGTCAATATAACCGGCTGATTACAGGCAAGCGGGTCGGTTTCCTTGCCACTTTTCACCCCCTGCAAAGATTAGTGGAGGATTAGTCTGGCCACCGCCGTTCCCCACACTGCTTGAAGAGGCTGGGCCTGCGCACCTCGCCGGCTTCCACACTTCCCCGCCTCATTTATCGGCGGGGTCGGCGGGAAACTTTATGCCGATATCGGTGTGGTGGAACCGGATGGAAAGCGTAACCGATGTGAGCGTCGTGGAAAGGCTGGGATCGGGCAGGCCGGATGGGATTCTCGAATGCTCAAAGCGCCCGGTGGCGATCGCCCCAGCTCTTGGTCGGGCCGGCGCCCGTTGCCCGCGTGGCGCCGGAAGATTCTCGCGAATCCGCGATCCGCAGACGGCCAGCGCACACGGGCGGCGATATGGATCACAAGCGCGTCAGCGGCGGCGACGGCCTTTGGCCTTTTTGGCCGGCTTCCGAGCCGCTTTCGACCGCTTGGGTTTCTTCGCGGCTTTCTTGGGCTTCTTCTTGGCCTTGATGGAGGCCTTCTTTGCGCGTTTGGCCGGCTTGCGGGCGGCGGGCGCCGGAGGAGCTGCCGCAGGAGCGGTAGCAGGCGCTTCGATCACTTTGGTTTCCGATTCGTAGGAAACCTCTTCCTCAAGTGTCTCACCCTCTTGGTCCGCGGCCTCTTCTTCCTCTTCCCGATAGTCGGAAGAGGTTTCCTCTCCGTAATCTTCTTCTTGTCCCGACTCATTTTCGTCATCGAGTAACATGAGAATCTCCTCCCCAAAGTTCTCAGAGCAACCAAGTTTTGAGAAGCTGAGGGTGCTCGCGGAATCTGGTCAACCTATCCCTCATCCCTTGCTGTCCGGCAGATGTATACCAGCAGATTTTCGATGTCAAGCGCCTTGTGATCCGGGGCCGGAGCTCACAAGCGCATCTGCGGGGGACAGGTGATGCGAATTTCCCTCTGGCACAACCATGCGGGCAGCAATAACCCGCCCGTATCGAGCCTCAGCCCGATGGCGCGTGGCTCACGACCTGCGGGACTGGCCGGCAAATAGGGTATAGAGTCACGCCAAGAAAAATTGGATTTTCCAAACGGATCCCGCCAGCGTTTCGAAAGCGCGTTCCCGATAGCATTTCGGCGTCGGCCTAGGGATTAACCTGCGCAACGCGGGTCTGGGTATTTTTTGAGGGTCGCGGGGAAGGTTTGGCGCTCGCGGTGGCCTTGGTTTTCGTCGAGAACTTAGTCGGCGTCACCTTCTTCGGAGATGAAGACGTTCGGCGGCCCGCACGACGACGGAGAGGTGCGGATCCGCCCAGGGCGTAAACGCGCAACGTATTTCCGGCGGCGAGCTTCGACGACTTCAAGTGGTTCCACTGACGTATTTGGAAGGCCGAGACGTCAAACTTGTCGGCGATCAGGTCGAGCGTGTCTCCGGGACGGACCTTGTAGTATCGCAGCCGTCGCACGCCGCGTTCGCGCACGCGCACCAACGACTCCTCGCTGCCGGGCGGCAGGGGCAGCAGCAACCGCGAGCCTTCTTCCAATTCCGTGTCGCGGTCCATTTCATTGGCTTTCGCCAACGAGCTCGCCGACAGGCGGTACTTGCTCGCCACGCTTGCCAGCGTCTCCCCGCCTTCCACCCTGTGCGTTCGCCACCAGATACGCTTTTCCGCCGGGACCGAGGCGATGGCCTTATCGTAGATATCCTTTGTGCCGGGAGGCAGATACAGGACAAACTCCGGGTTGTTCGCGGGGGTCGTCCAACGCAACAGGCTGGGGTTCAACTGAATAAGGTCGTCCACCGGATGGCCAATCAGTTCAGCCACTAAACGCAGGTCGGTCGGGACGCTCACCGCAACCCGGTCGGGTCCGGGCAAGTCACCCGTGGCGGTATCGAAACCGTATGCCTTCGGGTCCTTGGCGATGAGGGCCGTGGCGATGAATATGGGGACGTAGTTTTCCGTCTCGCGCGGCAGCGCGTGGAGTTCGCGCAGCTTCCAAAAATCGGCATAGCCCGTCCGCGCAATGGCCCGCTGGACCGTAACCGGTCCGCTGTCGTATGCCGCCATCGCCAAATACCAATCACCAAATGTCTGGTAGAGGTCCTTCAAATGGTGGGCGGCGGCTTGGGTGGATTTGACAGGGTCTTCGCGCTCATCCACCCACCGGTCTTTCTTCAGGCCGTAAAGCGCCCCCGTGCCGAGAATGAATTGCCAGATGCCCACCGCGCGCTTACGCGAGACGGCGAACGGGTTGAACCCGCTTTCGCCTGCCGCCAGGTAGATCAACTCCTGCGGCAGGCCCTGCTTTTGTAGCTCCCCGGATATCGTTTTCTCGTACAAGACTCTGCGCTTCAAAATCTTCTCGATGAATCCCCGCCCTCGACCCTGAAAGTAAGTGATCACGCCGTCCACTAGATCGTTTGTGACCAGGGGCAAGTCCGAGTGCACCGAACGCACCTCCTCCTGAACCCGCTCCTTGACGTTCGGGTCCACTGGGAAAGTAAGATCGGCGAACGACTCTATGGGGGCGGGCTCGTATTGGCGCTGGCTTTGAATTTCCCCGTGCTCGGCGGCGGCCACTTCCACGCCATAAATGTTCTCCACCAGCCGGTCGAACTCGGCGCTCAGACGGGGATCGGAGTTGATGTCCAGCTTGGATTCAAGGAGCACGGCGACAGCTTGGTCGAACTTCCCCCGAGCTTTGTCCAAATCTCCCGCGCGATAATCTTCCATCCCGGAGCCAAACAAGGTCTCCGCCTGCTCGATGATTTGCTCCACTTGATCCTTGGGCAGCGGGATAGGAAGCTTGGTAAAAGCTGCGAAGGGGGGCTGGGGCAAAATGGCAGGGGCCATAGCCTCGACGGGCGGCTTAATAGGCGCCCGGGCGGTTTGCTTTGGACAAGCTGCCAGAGCTAGGACTGACGATAAGAGTACTGAGACGAATCCTCGCCGGGCCAAGTTGGAATTCCCTCTTTGTGGACTTCCTCGGAGTTAAGACGGTCCCAAGCGCCAAACCGTTTTGCTGCCGCTTCTGTAATAATAAGGCTTTTTGAAGCTTGAGGTCAACCTGAAAGTCTTGGGTTGCACGTATAGAAGGGTGCGAATTAGATTTTGAGCAGCCACTTATCGACTACTTTGAGCAAACCTCAGATTCTAGCTGTTTATTTTCAGCAGATTACAGTTAACGGCAAACTTTCCTAATTTATGTGTTGATTCTGAGAGGCTGATGAAAAACGCGCCGAAATGTCATGCTGAGCGAAGTGAAGCATCCTGCACTGCTTTAAAATCAACAACATAGATTCTTCGCTTCGCTCAGTAATGACGGCGTAAGACAATTTTTCATCAGCCTGCTAAACGACCTTCCGCATCGTCTGGCACCACCAAGGTTTAGGACCAAGCTTCCAGCGTGGAAGGGCCTTTTCCCGCCCCAAACCGATTCCTGCCGGGCCGGAATTACAAACTTCACCCGTTCGCTTACGCCGCGATTGTTGTTCTTAAGCGGGCAGCGCTATTTCTTGTAGTATTGGGCGTTTTGTTCCGTGAAGCCATTCCACTTTTCCGGCAGATCGTCGAGCGGGAAGATTGCCGAGACTGGGCAGACAGGGACGCACGCGCCGCAGTCAATGCATTCGACCGGGTCAATGTAGAGCATGGGCACGTCGGCGAAGTTAGCTTCGTCTTTGCGCGGATGGATGCAGTCCACCGGGCAGACGTCCACACACGCGGTGTCCTTGGTTCCGATGCAAGGTTCGGCAATGATATAGGCCATAACGGTCCCCTCCTGAAGCTCGCCGGGAGATAATCCCACTTCCCCCAGCCCCCCTAAAGCCTATCCAAAGCAGCCCATCTCCGGCGACGACTTAAGTCGTGGGCATTTCCTGATTCATCCCTGGAAATCTGAGCGGGCGGAAATCGCTCAAGGCGCAAGGGAAATCGTTCGGGGAGGCTCCGGGCAATATCGCTGTCGGCGTCGCGATTTGAGCCATCGCGCCTCGATGCACATGGGAGGAAGAGACTGGAAGGGCGCTCGACCAAAATTGGCTGTCAACTCAATTTCCTCCCCGAATCGGGTTCGTTGGACCAACCTATCGGGTGTCAGCCACTCAAAATCCGCGAGCGGCTGGTTGCCCGCCGAGCGGTGGATTGGCGAGAAGAATTTATAAATTGAAACGAAGGCTTGCCTATTTTCTCGGAGTTCTCTTAAGTCGAGGCTCCACATGGAGGGCACGTTGTAAAGGGCTTCCAAAAGCGTTCGAACTTGCATGAGAACGGGGAATTTCGTGAGGGGAGTCTCCCAACGGTCAGTCGAAATAACCGAGCCATGGAACGCCGCCTGGTAAAGCGGCAACCGATAGGAGGGATCATACCGGGCCCTTCGAAAGTCTTCACTCGGATTGACGGGCCTAAAGAATATCGCGGGCCTCGTCGGCGGCCACCAGCCCCCGTATTTCTGCTTATCCCTCTGAAGCGCCCACAGGAGGCCATTCGAGACCGCTTCCGTCCCGTGGGCGAAGGCGATGACAGGCGCACTCCATGCCGCTCCGCCTTCAGATCCCAAGACCAGCCGGTGTTTTTCGGCAATGATTCGCATTCGCGCGAGCCGGTTACGGCGGTCGAGCGCGGGCGTCATGGGATGGGCTTTCGAGTAGTCGTCATAGAGATCGCCGAAGGCGTCGCTGTCGAGGAAGTAGCTGTTGATGCCGGTCCGAGCGCGTTGGGCGATCCGATTCTCCATGTTGTGCTCTTCAGGCTCGCGAAGCGCCAGAGCTTCCGAACTCAGTTCGCAGCCGCGTCCTGCGAAACCTTTTTGAATCTCGCCTCGCTCGGTGACGATGCACCCCGTCGGATAGATGTTCGACCCCCAAACGGATTCTTGAGAGTCAGCGGATCCGGGGTCCTGGGCATTGTCGAAGGTGTCGTAGGGTCCGAAGAGGTAGCCGAGCTTTTCGGCTTCCCCGATGTATTCCCGGCCGACGAAATTCTCGCCCTGTCCAGCATTTTCGTCGTAACCCAACCACATCCGGTCAACGCCCATGCGGGCCAGTTCCCTGAGAAACTCCAGGCTCCGACCGTCCCCGAAAATGTATGCATGAGCGGCCCCGAGAAGGTTCGCGGCCTCGGGGTTGGCGCGGGCCTTCTGGTCGAGTGTGACGTATTGGCCCGTCTCGACAAGCCATTGGCGGTATTCGAGCGCCGGGCTGACGGGCGAGTTCCCTCCGGGCCAGATTTCAATCTGGTAAGGCGGGAAACCATCGCGCTGCCGGAAATCATGAGTGGCAACGGCGAAGAGCCGCTCGCCGGACTCCGACAAACACAGGGTCGTCTGAAGGTCGCTCACGGCGAGATAGGTCCAGCTCCCGCCGGCCCATTGGTAACTCCAGAAGGGCATGGAAAGGCCGCCGTGGGTGTTGCGGCACGGGTCGCGCTTCGCGATGCCCTTCCAGAAGGGATCGTCAAGCGGGATGTAAAGTCCTTCTCCGTCCGGGTACATGAGGGCGGAGAGAGACGCGTCGCGGCCAGTCACGGGCCAGGGGAATTCCAATTCCTTTGTCCCTTGAAAGCGGATTTGTAGGCGGTTCTTTTTGGCGGTGAGCTCCACAGTCAGTCCTAGCTCTGGAATCTTCCAGCGCGCGGAGTTCGGGGCTGTCTCGAGGCTCTCCACTCCGAAGATTCTGCCCGGGCTTTCGGCGATGACGATTTCCTTTACCTCTTTCTCATTCTCGGGCGCTTTCAACTTGGCGACGATCGAGAGCGACTCGGGAGTAATCCTCGCCTCCCAATTGTCAAGGGCGAGCATGGACCCCTCGTGGAGAGGCCGTGAGTGGGCCGGATCGCCAGCTTTGATGAGCGGACCGAAAGCGAGTGGGAGCCAAAGGAGAAACGCGGCAATTCGCATTGCGCAGGTTCGCGCGCAAGTGCGTTGGTTTGGCTCCTTCGGCGGGCCGGACATGAAAAAAAGCTATCCTCATTCAGACGATCGCGCAAGCCATGATCTCGTCAAGAGTCTTTCAGCACCTTACCCGGTTGCGAGTGGGCCCGGCGGCGAACCGCGAAGGGCAGCACGGACCCTTCCGATCGAGGCAGCACTTCTCACTACCATGCCGTGTGGGTATCCGCTCTCTTCCAGGGCTTCCAGAACCTTATGTTGCGCGTCCGATATCCGGTCGTGGCATAATTCCGTTGCCCACCATGAAAGGACAATTGTCTATGCGCACTGTTTTTCGTTTCTTGTTACTTGCCCCCCTGGTTCTTGCATCCGCCATTGGACTTCGGGCGCAATTGCCGAAAGGGCCCGTCGGCAAGATTGACGCTGCTGTGGAGAAAGTGCTTGCCGACACCGGAACGCCCAGCGCCTCAATCGCGGTGGTCCAAAACGGCCAAATCGTTTACGTCAAGGCCTACGGCAACGCGCGGCTCGACCCGGCGGCTCCCGCGCTGCCCGAGATGCGCTACCCAATTGGCTCAGTCAGCAAGCAATTCCTCGCCGCTTCGATCCTCCTGCTTGCCGAGGAAGGCCGGCTCCGGCTTGACGACCCTGTAGTGGGTTACTTGCCCCGGCTTACGCGCGCCAATAACATTACGATCCGCGAGCTGCTTTCGCACACTTCCGGCTACCAGGACTATTACCCGCTCGACTACGTGGCGCCGTTTATGCTCGCGCCGGTTACGTCGGACCAGATTCTCGATCGCTGGGCAAAGCAGCCCTTGGACTTCGACCCGGGCACCCAGTGGCAGTACAGCAACACCAACTACGTCGTCGCGGGGCGAATCCTCGAGAAGGTGACCGGCCGGCCGCTCTGGTCGTTCCTTGAAGACCGCATTTTCCATCCCCTCGGCATGACCAGCCCCATCAACCTCGATGCGGAGCCGCTCGGCGACACTGACGCCTCCGGCTACACGCGCTTTGGACTCGGCCCGCTTCACCCGGCCACGCGCGAGGCTCGCGGCTGGCTTTTCGCGGCGGGCGAACTCGCTATGACGCCGCGCGACTTGGCGACTTGGGACCAGGCGTTGCTCGATGGAAGGGTCCTGAAGCCGGGTTCGATGATGGAATTCATCAAGACCGCCCGGCTCATCAACGGCACGCCCACGAATTATGCCCTCGGCGTCGGCGTTTCGAATTCCAACGGCTACCCGCGGCTCAGCCACGGCGGCGCCGTCTCGGGATTCGTCAGCCAAAACACAATCTGGCTCGGCCAGGGCGCCGCGGTGGTGGTTCTGACCAACCTCGACGGGTCACCCGCGGCGGGCACGATCACCCAACAGGTTGCGCCGCTGATTCTTACCGAGAAGGAAGACCCTGAGGCCGCCCAGCGCCTTGAACAGGCGCGCGGAATTTTCGGCGCTCTACAGGAAGGAAAGATCGACCGGTCGCTTTTGACTTCCGACGCGGACGCCTACTTCACCCCTCAGGTGCTCGCCGACGCCGACCAGAATTTGAAGCCGCTCGGCACGCCGCAGTCCTTCGAACAGATGGGGTTCGGCCAGCGCGGCGGCATGACCTACCGCTACTTCCGCATCGGCTTCACTTCGGGGAAGTCTCTAACGCTCTCGACGTTCTCGACGCCGGACGGGAAGCTCGCGCAGTACCTGATTCAGTGAGGTCGGAGCTCCGTCGGCAGGAACTCGCTGAACGGCCAGGAAAATTACCACCCCTGATTCGCAGGATGAAATGCCTGGTCGCGCACGTCATTCTGAGGCCGCTTTCCAGGCCGAAGAATCTGCTTTTCCGCACTTCGAACAATAAGCAGATTCCTCGCTTCGCTCGGAATGACGGACGCGAAGGGCTCGGAATGTCGGGCCAGAAGGGCTCTTCATGACATGCCAAAGGCGTTTTTCGTAGGGATTGCGGGTGGAACGGGCTCGGGCAAGACGACGCTCGCGCGCGGGCTGGCCGAGCGCTACACACGGGTCGGCACAGCGCTGGTGGAGCAGGACTCTTATTATCTCGACCGCAGCCATCTCTCGCGCGAGGAGCGTGCGGCGCTCAATTTCGACGAGCCCGCGGCCGTGGACTTCGAGCTCCTCGCCCGCGACCTTCGGAGCCTCGCCCAGGGCGTTGCCATCGAGAAGCCGCGCTATTCGTTCGTCGAACACGCGCGCACGGGCGAGTTCGACCGCGTCGAGCCCGCTCCCCTCGTCATCGTCGAAGGACTGTTTGCTTTCTGGGACGGGCGCGTGCGCGAGCAGATGGGCTTGACGATCTTTCTGGAGGCGGATGAGCCTGTTCGCTTGGCGCGGCGCCTCGAGCGCGACCTCGGCGAGCGCGGTCGCACACGCGAATCCGTGATCGCCCAGTTCGAGGCCACCGTCCGGCCCATGCACCGCCGCTACGTCGAGCCGATGAAATCGCTTGCCTCTCTTGTCCTTAATACGGACACGGCCACCGTGGAAGCATCTCTCCATGAAACCATCGGCGCGCTTGGCGGGGCTTTCCCTGAGCTCAGGAACATCGGCTGACCAAAAAAAGTCTGTCCGTCTCAAATAGACCCGGACTTTGACAATGCTGAAGTCTTGTCCTCAGACTCCATTGCGCCGGGAACCTTGTGCTTGGAGACAACAACACGTATATTACCGGCGAGGCGTGAATTCAAAGCTGGTGCCATGCCCGCGGGCGGACGCCAAAGGCAAGGTCGCAACTAGATTAGGGAGTTAAAGTGATGAAGAGGCCATCTTGGAAGGTCGCTGTTGGCTTACTATTCTTCCTCGGCCTGGGGATCGGGCTCTCGGGCTCGGCCCCTCCAAAGGACCCTTCGGAGAACGATGTCCTGCTCTCTGAGATGCAGCAGGAATTGAACCGAGCCCATACTGATTTGGCGAAACTGGATTCCTCGCTCTATTTCATCAGCTACGGAGTCCGCGATCAGACGACTGCCATGGTAGTCGGAAGCCAGGGGAGCTTGGTGGCTTCCAGTCGTCCCTCCGTCCGCCTTGCAAATGTTGTCGTACGCGATGGCGGACCGGCGCTGGACAATACCCATGGAGAGAACCGCTTTTCGGGGATCAGTTTCGGATTGATTGCGCTCACGAGCGACAAGGGCGCGATCGCCCGCGAGCTTTGGGAACTGACCTTCAACGAATACCGCAGGGCCTCCGAGACCTACCTGAACGTCAAGACGACTACAGAAGTCAACGCCAAGGAAGAAGACACTTCTCCCGACTTCTCGCCGGAAGCTCCGCACGTCTACACAGACTTGACCGTGCTTCCCCGGGTTCCTGATCAGCAGGCGCTTGAATCCATGGTGCGCCGTTATTCGTCCTGGTTCTCCCGATACCCACTGGTTTATCGTTCCGGAGTCGTCCTGATGGCCGATGAGAGCAGGCGCTATCTTGTCTCCACGGAGGGCACTCGAATTGTCGTCCCTGATTCCTCTGTTCGGTTGATGATCGAGGCACAAACCCAGGCAGATGACGGCATGGACTTGATGCGTGTGGAGTCTTTTCAGGCGGCGTCGCTCGAGCGGCTGCCGGCCGAGAGAGAAATCGGGGCGGTGGTGGAGAAAATGGCGTCGGACCTTAAATCCTTGCGCGCGGCGCCGGTGGCGGAGCCCTTCGCCGGACCTGCGTTGCTTTCCGGCCGGGCGGCCGCGGTGTTTTTTCACGAGGATCTCGGCCACCGGTTGGAAGGCCACCGTCAGCGCGGCGAGCAGGAAGGTCAAACTTTTACGAAGAAACTGAACCAGGAAGTGCTGCCGGAATTTCTGACCGTGGTGGATGATCCCACCCAGAGTACTTTAAGTGGGGTGAACCTGAGCGGCCATTATTCTTACGACGACGAGGGCGTACCGGCCAGCCGCGTCGAACTCATTCAAAATGGCGTGCTGAAGAATTTCCTGATGAGCCGCATGCCCATCAAAGGTTTTGAAAAATCCAACGGGCACGGGCGCGCGCAAGCGAACCTGATGCCCACCGGACGGCAAGCCAACTTGATGGTTATTTCTTCTCGGACGGTCAAGGATCGGGACCTTCGCCAGAAACTGATTGACGAGATCAAGAAACAGGGCAAGTCCTATGGCCTCTACTTTGAGGACATCCAGGGAGGATTTACCCTGACCCAGGGCGGGTTACCCCAGTCCTTCCTGGTATTGCCCGTGCTCGTCTGGAAGGTCTTTCCCGATGGCCGGCCGGACGAATTAGTGCGGGGCGTGGACATCGTCGGCACTCCGCTGGCTGCCTTGAACCACATTCTGCTGACGGGCGAGAAGACCGAAGTCTTCAACGGCATTTGTGGAGCGGAGTCGGGAAACGTGCCCGTATCGGCCGCGGCCCCCGCCTTGTTATTTTCCGAAATTGAGGTGCAAAAGCGCACGCACTTGCTTAACCGGCCTCCCATTCTCCCGCCTCCCGGAGTGGAGATGCCAGAACCGCCGCATACGGAAGGGCCGCCGTGAGGGCGCATTCGGCACGATTGGCGCTTGCCCTGATAGCGATTGCGGCTTTGTTGATGCCCCTCACGCTGCATCCGAAGAACTCCCCGTCCCCTCCCGAGGAGGATCCGGTCTTACGGGCCATGCAGGCCGAACTCGGGCGGTCGAAGTCACAGTTGAAGCTCGAAGGGGTGGCCTCGCCTTATTACATTGACTATCGAGTATTCGACATTGATGGACTCACTGCCCAGGCCGCGTATGGCGCCCTTCGGACCAATCTCCGCGCTCGGGTTCGGTTTGCACGAGTGGTGGTTCGAGTGGGCGACTACAAGCAGGATAGTTTTTGGGGGAACGGACTTGGAGTGGTGCAATTGATGCCGGTGGATGATGACGAGTTAGCCTTGCGCCACGAGCTTTGGCTGATGACGGATCAGGCTTACAAGGCGGCCACCGAGGCGCTCACAGCCAAACAGGCCCGGCTCAAGCAGTACAGCGTCGTGAACCCTGTGGATGACTTCGCGCGCGCCGAGCCCGTGCGCTTCATCGGGCCGCTGGCCAAGCTCGACGCGGACCCCGCCCCCTGGCTCGAGTTGTTGCAGAACTCTTCCGCTTTGTACAGGACCGACCCTGAAATCCAGTTCGCTCAGTCTTCCCTGGACTTTCACGTTGTCAATCGCTACTACGTCAACTCCGAAGGCACCTCGGTTCGGACCGGTCAGGCGTCGTACCAGCTTTCCGTCTCGGCGAACACGCAAGCGGTCGATGGCATGCTGCTCGAGCGGTCATTCGCCATCGCGTTCAGCGACGGGAAGCAATTGCCAGCCCCTCAGGTGTTTCTCAACCGCACGCGGGCTCTCTTTGGGACTCTGAAGAACCTGCGTGAGGCGCCCTTGGCGGAAGAGGAATACCGCGGTCCAGTGCTCTTCTCCTCCGATGCGGCCTCCACGGTCTTTTCAGACTTGGTGGGCGAAAACGTCCTCGGGCTCAAGCCCGACCTCGGTCAGTCGGCTCGGACCGACGGGCAGTATGCTTCCAGCTTGAGGGCCCGCGTTTTGCCCGACTTTCTCTCCGTGGTGGACGACCCCACGCTGCCTTCCCTCAGCGGCAAGGCGTTAATGGGCCATTACGACGTGGACGACGAAGGAGTAAAGGCGATGCGGGTCGAAGTCATCCAGAAAGGGACTCTCCTCACGTACTTGCTGGGGCGCACGCCGATCCGGGACGTTCCGACCTCAAACGGCCACGGGCGCGCAGGTCTGCCGGCGAACTTCCCGGGGCCAAGCCTTGGAAACCTCCTGGTCAGCTCTTCGGAACCGGTGCCGAGGGAGGAGTTGAAGAAGCGGCTCCTCGACCTCTGTCGGCAAAGAGACCTTCCCTATGGATATTTCGTGGATGCTATGGGAGGCCTGACCGAACCTCGATTACTTTATCGCGTTTGGGTGAAGGACGGGCACGAAGAGCTCGTGCGCGGCGCCACGTTCGCCGACCTGGACACGCGGGCGCTGCGCAATGATCTGGTCGCCGCTGGGGACGACGTCAACGTCGAAAACCGGGCGCAGAGCATCCCGCATAGCATTGCTAACCCTTCCATCTTATTTGATGAGCTGGAAGTGAAGCGGCAAGATAGAAAGAACCTCAAACTTCCGGAGTACCCGCCGCCGGCGGAGAGTAACTAAGCTCGTTCGCGCCTGCTCGGCGCTCGGTCATTCCCGCCCCGCGCCTCCCGACCCAGTCGGGACAACGGGGTAGACTCCAGCAGGAGTCCCCGCCCCCGTCGGAGAAATCCCGGACCCCCGCCTTCGCGGGGCTGACAGCCATAGTGCCCTATTGGTCCCGCCTGGCAGCGGTCCGCATTTTTCCTGATAGAATGGCGACGAACACTCTTCCGAGAACGGAGACTTCCCATGTTCCCATTTCGCGGCGTGGACTTTGTGGAATTCGATTCGCTTCTGAACGACGAAGAAAAACTGGTGCGGCAGACCGTGCGCGAGTTTGTCGAGAAGGAAGTCGTCCCGCACATCGAAGAATGGAGCCGAGATGGGAAGTTCCCCCGGCACTTGGTCCCCCAGATGGCGGAACTTGGTTTTTACGGAGCGAACCTCACCGGCTACGGCTGCGCGGGGATGTCAAACGTCGCCTACGGGCTCATCATGCAGGAGCTCGAGCGTGGCGATAGCGGCCTGCGGAGTTTCGTTTCAGTACAAGGGGCGCTGGTGATGTACCCCATCCACGCATTTGGCTCCGAGGAACAAAAACTAAACTGGCTTCCGGCTCTCCAGCAAGGCAAGGCCATCGGCTGCTTCGGCCTGACCGAGCCTGACTTCGGCTCGAACCCGGGCGGCATGCGCGCCCGCGCCGTCCGCGACGGCGGCGACTACATCCTGAACGGAGAGAAGGCCTGGATCACCAGTGGCTCGATTGCCGACGTGTCGCTGGTCTGGGCGCGCGCCGAAGACGGCATTCGAGGCTTCTTGGTCGAGCGCGGGACGGCGGGCTTCTCCGCCAAAGACATCAAGGGCAAGATGTCGCTGCGGGCTTCGGTGACTTCAAGCCTCTCGCTCCAGGACGTGCGCGTTCCGACGCGCCATGTGCTACCCGGTGTCGTTGGGCTCAAAGGGCCTCTTTCCTGCCTGACGCAAGCGCGCTACGGCATCGGCTGGGGCGCGGTGGGCGCCGCGATGGCGTGCTACGTCGAGGCGCTCGAATATGCCAAGACCCGCATCCAATTCGACGATCGGCCCATCGCTTCCCACCAATTGGTCCAGGAAAAATTCGCCGACATGATTACGGAAATCACCAAGGCTCAGTTGCTGGCGCTGCACGTGGGCCGGCTTAAGGACCGCGGCCGCGCCGACTTCGCCCACATTTCAATGCTCAAGCGCAATAACGTCCAAATCGCGCTCGAAGTCGCCCGCGCGGCGCGCGATATCCTGGGCGCGAACGGCGTTGCCGACGAGTACCCCATCTTCCGCCACATGGCGAACCTGGAGTCCGTCTTCACTTACGAAGGCACACACAATATCCACACGCTCATCATCGGCGAGCGAGTGACCGGCATCCCGGCGTATAAGTAGGGGCGGAGGGCGTCCGCCCAGAAGCTTGCTGGCCGGTGTAAAATTAAACGGGAGGGCGGGGTGACTTGGCGTGGGCAAGGCGTCCGGGGAACGCGGGCCGTCGTCCAACCTTCGAGAGTTAAGAAGGATTATGATCAAAGACAGGGCGTTCTGGACTGCCTGGGAATCCGAGGGATCTCTACGAGAATCTCTCAGCCCGAGCCGCGCGCTCAAGCTTTGCGACGCAATGTACGAATATGCCCGGTCCTTGGGCGTATTCCCTCCGCCCGATCCGCTGGCGGGACTCGAGACCAAAATCTCCCTGGCGAGAACTGTGAATGTTCACACGGCTTCTGGAAGCCATCGGCCTGGGTCTCGATGAACGCCGCATCCCGTACATGTTCATTGGCGGCGACGCCGAATATGGACAAGGTCTCCACAGGACCACACGCGGCGGGATGTTCTGCGCATAAGTAAAATTGTGAGGTAGATCGTGACGAGAGAAGGGTTGGCAACGAAAATAAAGCTGGGTCGCGAACAGAGCGGCCTCAGCCAGAGCGAGCTCGCCAGCAAGTTGACGATTTCTCAGGGGACGGTCAGCAATTGGGAGACCGGCAAGGCACAACCTGACGCGGGGCAACTGAAAAGACTCAAGTCCATTCTTGGACCTCAGATCTTCTCCGAACAATGGACGCCGGGCGTCCTCGAGGGCCCGTCAATTGTCGGTGCCTGGCTTTCTAAGGCGCGGCAAAAGAGCGGTCTGACGCAGCAGGAGCTGGCCGAGAAAGCGGGTGTAACCCAAGTCACAATCTCCCACATTGAGACTGGTAGAGCACTGAATCCCCAACAAAAGACTATAAAACTTCTAGCCGATGCACTGGGTGAGCCCTTCGACAAAGAAGCGAGGCTGGAGCTAGAACAAGCAAGCCAAGTCGAGGGAATAGGGCGTTTCACGGACTTCAATCCACACGACCCGGCGGACTATCCGAATGAGCCCGGCGTGTACGTGTTTTTCGACAACACCGACCGCCCCATATATGTGGGAATGGCAAAAAACGTGGGCGAAAGGATCAAACAGCACCATGACAAGTGGTGGTTCAGGGACCCTATCGTTCAAAAAGCATCTTATGTTCAAGTTAAAGACGACAGGCAGCGCGCGCAGATCGAAGCCATCCTCATCGGATTCCTGAAATCCAATGCGGTCTTCAATAAGCAACAAGTGCAGCGCGATTAGGTATCGTACGGCGCATTCCAACGGCGCACTTGGTGAGCGCACGCCATGTCGCGTGGGGCGCACGCTATGCCCAATTATCGTCGGTCAGTACTTGCTCGTGTCTTTGCACTAATCACTTGCTGAGCTCAGCAGCTCTAAATCCGATTCGGCGTTTTGGCCGTGCGGGAGCCTCGATCAGCTTGCGAATGGCGTCGAAGATCAGTTTAATTTGGGAGTCGTGGCGTTGGCACCTGCGTTCCATCTCGTCGAGCTTCTGGAGGATTGCCTTGTGAGTGGAGAGAAGCTCGCGGAGCTTAACAAAGGCTCGCATAATCACTATATTGACCTGGATGGCGCGGTCGCTGTTCAGCACTGTGGAAAGCATTGCCACTCCCTGCTCCGTAAAGGCATAAGGTGGCGTACGCCTTCCTCCCCTACCTGGTTTTGACATCGCAAATTGCGATGTCAAAGATTTGGCTTCTTCTTGGGTGAGTTGGAACATAAAGTCGAGAGGAAAGCGAGCTCGATTCCTTTTCACCTGCTCGTTGAGCCGGTATGTTTGCACCTGATAAAGCTCGGCCAGATGAGTGTCCAGCATCACCTTTTGTCCGCGGATCAAGTAAATACGGCGCTCAATCAGTTCGACAGGAACGAGCGGGTTGTAAGGCATCGGCCCCCCTCGGCAATTCGTCAAGCAGGTAGAATTCTCTCACCTCGCTGGCCAAGGTACATGAGCAGTGTTAAGCTCCCCGCTGGTTCATGCCGTCGAAGCCGGCATTCTCCATTATTAGCCGGGCCAGAGACAAGCGGAGATTCTTCGCCTCTCGGCGCTCGGAGCCGTAAGGCCAGCCAAGGCGCGGCCTGTTTACAACTTATGGTTGGCCGACAGTCTTATTTGACATCTGGATATAGGGGAAGCACTCGGGGATGTGGGTGTCATAGACGGCGTGGCGGCTCCAGACCCAGGCGGGGTGTGGGTTCAATTCATGGCCAGCCAGTTTCAGGAGCTCGAAGCGTCCAAAGAAAATCCTCCAGGTGTCGCCGTCTCGCGGTGGCAGCGACCGTCCCGCGGCCAGCCACTTCATGCCCTTCCAGGGGAAAGCCAGCTCGACAGTCCAGCCCTTGTCGGCTTCGGCGCTGTCGTTGATTTTCCCGTCCACGCGGACGGCTTTGAGCAGGCCGGGAAATTCCCAGTCGAGGAATGCCCAACGCAGGCCGCGAGGATGTGTCCCCTTCCAGAACGACGCAACTTCGCGGTCGTAGTCCCCGGCGAACGTCAGCGCGTGGTGCTTGAGGACGTCGAATTCCGGGACGTCGAACGCGCCGCCCTTTTTGGTGGCGTCTTGCCAAATGAAGAAATCCTGATAGGTTGTGCCGAGGGCGTTGGTTTCGAACTCCGAATAGGCGTCGCCGCCGTCAATGAAAACCTCGGCGTCGCTCTCCTGGAAAATCAATGAGCCGTTTCGAGTGAGACGCGCTTCCACGTAAGGCTCTTCGAGCCAAATCCCCACGTAGAGGTATTCGTCGTCCCAGAGCACGGCGGCGCGGGTGTCATAGAAACCGGGCTCGCCCGAAACCATGTCCACGAAGCGAGGAGACTTCTCGGCCAATTGCCAGGAAGGCTCTTCCAGCCGCCCATCAACGCTGATGAGCCCCGCCGCGCGGCGGGCGACGTAGTGCGCGATGTCTCCGGCCGTACATCCATAACTGCCCGTCCCGGCCTGCATGTGGTCACGTGCGCCATTCGGAGGACTTGCCGGCGCCGCGGCATCGCTGGCGGAAGAAACGAAAAGCGCGAGGGCGAGGCCGAGCTTCCAAAAGTTCTTCATGGCGAGATTCCTCCGCGCTATGGCAGGGTTCAGGAAGAAATGGGCGCACGCTGACTCAACCCCTGAGCCCCGAAGGCTTTCCTGAACAGAACCAAAATGGCGAGGATCTTATAGGAAGCGGAAGTGCATTACAACCTGGCCTGATGGGCGTCTCTGTGTGCCTGGCCCGCGGGATTCTCCCCTCGGAAAAGCGACCATGCTCCCGTCGCAGATGAATGTATTTGCAGTTGGAAGGGCATGCTGGCAAATTGACTTAACGCCCGCTCGTAGGTACAGTTCGAAAATGTGCGGTCTTCGGTTCCTGTGTGCTTCCGTCACGCTCGCGTTGTTCTCGTCTTCGGGTGTATTCGCTCAGGGCCGGATGGTAGCAATCACGGTTGACGATCTTCCTTATGTCAGCGGAACTCGAGCTTCCCATGATATTTCGGCAGAAACGTCTTCGGCCCAGATGGTCAACGGCAAGCTTTTAACTGCGTTTAGGCGCCACCACGTCCCAGTGACAGGTTTTGTGATCGAGAAGCGGGTTGAGTCTCTTGGCCCGGCCGGAACACTGATATTGAAGGAGTGGGTCAGTGAAGGACTCGATCTCGGGAATCATACTTACTCCCATCCTGATATCAACGATCTCTCACTCGAGCAGATCGAGGAAGAGATTGTGCGTGGTGAGTCCGGAATCGGTCCCCTGATGAGACAGGTGGGGAAGAAGCCGGAGTTTTTCCGTTTTCCTATGAACCACACGGGCGACACGAAAGCGAAGCATGACGCGATCGCATCCTTTCTTTCACAGCGCGGATATCGGCTGGCGACCTGCACAATCGATAGCTCCGATTACACCTTCAACGATGCATACGTCCGGATGCTCGCGAAGAATGATGACGTGGCCGCTCAAAGACTGCGTATCGACTATCTCGCTTACACGAGCGTCGAAATTAATTACTACGCCGCTCTAAATGGACAGGTTTTCGGCTACGAGCCTCCGCAGGTCATGCTTTTGCACGCCAATCGGCTGAATGCCGATGTTATCGAGCAAGTGCTCAAACTCTTCGAGCAGAAGCAATATAAGTTCGTGCCCCTAGACGCTGCGCAGTCGGATAGTGCGTATCAGACTCCTGACACCTACATCACAAAGTACGGGCCTATGTGGGGATACCGCTGGGCAAAAGAGCGGAATGTCAAAGTAAACGGTAGATTAGAGTCGGACCCGCCAAGGTGGATCGTAGACTATGGAAAGCCCAGCCCCTCGCCGACGAAGTAACGGAGGCTCACTTGTCAGTAGGGTCCGCGAACCATATGTGTGGTCTGGCTTTCATTTCTGAAAGTCGTGCGCCGGTGAACCAGTGTCCAGCATTTGTCGCTCATGATCCGTGTCGGGCTTGATTTCATTGAGACCGGTGGACTATTCTCGCCACCACCCTTGATGGGGGAGAAAAACACAGCATGAACAATCAAAAGTCTATGGGCATGGGACGAAGGCAGGCGTTACGCCGGCTCTTGACCGGAGGGGGCGCTACCGTGGCCTTACCGGCGCTGGGGCGAGCCGAGGCAGCTAAACCCGTGATGCCAGGGATGCCGATGCCTGCTTCCGAAGGCATGCCTCAGGAACAGGCTCTTGGAGCGGCCGAGCCTCCCGACCCCTCGCTCGCTTCCCCGGACTGGAAGCCCAAATTCTTTGACGAGCATGAGAATGAGACGGTGGTGGTGCTCTCCGACCTCATCATTCCGGCGACCGATACGCCCGGCGCAAGGGAGGCTCAGGTCAACCGCTTCATTGATCTTTATCTCGCGGCCGAGAGCGCCGAAACGCAAAAGCAATATCTCCAGGCGCTGGCCTCACTCGACGGCTTCTGCCTCGCGAAATACACGAAGCCTTTCACCGGGCTCACCCGCTCCGAACAGGATGAAGTCCTGACGCTGCTGACACACCGCCCTGCGGCGCTCCGTCGCCGGAGCTCTGGAGCTTCGGCGACCCAGAGCTCCGATCAGATCGGGGCGGACCGGCCTTCGAGCCCGGAACTCGCGCACGGGATTCAGCAATTTCGAATCCTCAAAGGCTCCATCGTCGAGGCCTACTACAGCTCGGAAATCGGCGCCCTTCAGGAGCTGAAGTACCAGACCAATCCGATGCAGCCGGAATTCCCGGGCTGCCAGAATCCGGAGGAGCATTAAATCATCGGATCATTTAGCCATTGACCCATTTGAAGAGCCGGGGCGGCAGTGCAGTAAAAGAGCAACATACTACATTTAAACTCCCCCGCAGCCCATCCCCGCATGGATTCAATGGGTCAATGAATCAATGAGCCAATCGCTCAATCGTCTGATGCAGGCCGTCGTCCAGTACGCTCTGAAGCCAATGGGGGTGGAGCTTCGGCGGGTCGAGGCGCCGGGCTCCCTCGCCGATGACGAAGTACTCCTCGCGACGCGCGCGGTCGGAATCTGTGGCAGCGAGGTTCACCAGTACCACAACACGCACAGTTGGCCAGTGCGCGTGCCCGTCATTCTGGGTCACGAATTTGCCGGCGTCGTTTCCCGCGTGGGCGCGCGGGCGGGCGGATTCCGCGAGGGGGACCGCGTGGTTTCGGAAACCGCGGCGCGCATCTGCAGCCGCTGCGCCTACTGCCGCGTAGGCGAATACAACCTCTGTCCGGAGCGCCTGGGCTTCGGATACAACCTCGACGGCGGCATGGCGGAGTTCGTCGCGGTTCCCGCGCGCTGCCTCCATCACCTGCCTGATTCGATTTCCTTCGAGAAGGCTGCGCTCATCGAGCCCTGCTCGGTGGCGTATAACGCCACCTGCGTGAAGACCCGGATCCGCGCGGGGGATTCGGTGCTGGTGCTTGGCCCCGGCCCTATCGGCCTGCTTTGCCTGGCGCTGGCAAGACTTTCGGGTGCTGGGTGGCTCGGAGCCTTGGGGATCGAGCGCGACGAGCCGCGGCTCGCCATCGCCCGAAATCTCGGGGCCGACCGCGCGATCAACGCGGGCCGCGAAAACGCGCTCGAGTTCCTCCGCTCCGTCGGCGACGGCCTCGGCGTGGACGTGGTCGTTGACGCGACGGGTGTCTCCGCGGCGCTCCAGACGGCGCTCGACGCGGTGCGCCCAAACGGGCAAATCACCAAAGTCGGCTGGGGCGCGGCGCCGCTTAATTTCTCGCTCGACCCGCTGGTTCGCAAGGCCGTGTGTCTTCAGGGCTGCTTCAGCCACAACTTCGCCATCTGGGAGAAGGTAATCGCGCTCGTGGCTTCCGGGCGGCTCGATCCGACGCCCCTCATCGGCCGCGTGGAGGAGCTCTCGAACTGGCAAGTATGTTTCGACGAAATGGCGAGCGGGAAAATCGTTAAGGGCGTCTTGAAGCCTGGAACCGTGTAAAGGGATGGGGTGAAACAGCGCAAGGCTGTCATCCTGAGCGAAGCGAAGGATCTCGGCATTTGTCCTTAAAGTAATACAGGGATGCTTCGCTTCGCTCAGCATGACAGGGCGGCGTTTTTCAGCACCAAAAGAAGGAGAGCACGCGAGCGTCCGGGATTCAAAGCATCGCTCCCTCGCCGGCCGCGTGGCTCTGGTTACCGGCTCGACGCGCGGCATCGGCGCCGGAATCGCCCGCGCCTTTGCCGAGCACGGCGTATGTGTCGTCGTACATGGCCTCCCGAAGCATTCCCGAGAAGGCAAGCGGATGGTCGCCGGCATCCGGTCGAAGGGCGGAGAAGCCCGGCTCGTCTTGGGGGACCTCGCCCGCGAGGCCGCATGCCGTCGGCTGGTGACGCAAACCCTCGAGCATTTTGGCCGGCTCGACATCCTGGTCAACAACGCCGGCATTTTCCCGCGGGGCGACATCGAGAACACCACCGTCCGGCTCTGGGACCGCATCTTTGCCGTGAACCTTCGCGCGCCGTTCATCCTGGCCCAAGAAGCCGTGAAGGCCATGAAACGGCGGCGGAGCGGCTGCATCATCAACATCGGCTCGGTGAACGCCTACATCGGCCTGCGGCGGCTCGTCGCTTATGCCGCGTCGAAGGGCGGGCTGATGACGTTTTCGAAAAACCTGGCGAACAGCCTGACGCGTTATCGGATTCGCGTTAATTTGATCAACCCCGGCTGGGTGTTTACCGAAGGCGAGGACTACGTGGAATCGGTGGAAGAAGGGCGGGGCAAAGGGTGGGCCAAGGAAGTCCTGAAGACTCGTCCTTTCGGCCGCATGCTCGCGCCGGAAGATATCGCGCGTGCGGCGCTGTTTTTTGCCAGGAACGAACTGGTGAGCGGAGCGGTGCTCGACTACGAGCAAATGCCGGTGGGAACTTTGCCGGAGCCCTGATCCGGCCTTTGCCGTCACGGCACGGAAACCTGGTCCGCGCCGAGATAGTTATCCACCATATGCGTGAAGTTGCGGACCTTGCCGGGCAGGGCGTGGACGGCGGATTGGGAAGAATTCTTGATGTCTTCGAGTGCCGCGAACAGCTCGGCCACCGAGTCGAGCGCCGAATCCATGGGGTATTCGATCCCGACCAGACGCGTGGGATTGAAGCGCACCGAACTTTTCAGCTCGCGTTCAATCTTCGAGGTCGTGGCCATCACGCCGCGCCTTTTCGCCTGGAAGGTTTTCCAAGTCGGCCCGGCGTTTGGAAAGCCCTCCAGGGCGTGTTTGTGTCCGTAGAACTCGAGTTCGCAGCCGAGCCATTCGAGCTCTTGCGCCAAGCGGTGCAGTGCGGGGTCGCGCATAGCTCTCCTATTGTAAATGATGCGGGCAAGCGAGGAATAGATGTGACCCATCCGGGCGGGGATTCTCCGCCTGGAAGAAGGCGCTGAGAATGGAATACCGCATACTCCCCCATACGGGGCTGAAGGTTTCGCGTTGGTCGTTCGGGACGATGACCTTCGGCTCGCAAGCCGGCGAAGCGGCCTCCACGCGCTTGGTGGACGAGTGCCTCGACGCGGGCATCAATTTCTTTGACACCGCCAACATGTACAACTGCGGCGTGGCGGAGACGATCCTCGGCAAGGCGCTCGGTCCGCGGCGCAAAGACATTATCCTCGCGACGAAAGTCCGGAGCAAGATGGGCGAGGCGCCCGACGACGCGGGCCTTTCCAGCGCCGCCATCCACAAAGCCATCGGGGAGAGCCTGCGGCGGCTCAGAACCGACTACGTGGACATCTATTACCTCCACATGCCGGATTACGAGGTCGAAATCGAAGCGACGATCGAGGCCATGGACGATCTCGTCCGGCGCGGCTTGGTGCGCTACCCCGCCGTCTCAAACTACGCCGCCTGGCAGGTGTGTGAGATTTTGTGGCTTGCCGAAAAGAAAGGCTTCAAGCCGCCTTACATTTCGCAACCCATGTATAACCTGCTGGCACGCGGCATTGAGGAAGAGTATCTGGCGTTCTGCCGGCGGTTCGGCGTGGCGGTTGTGACGTACAACCCGCTCGCCGGAGGCCTGCTCGCCGGCAAGCACGCGCGAGACGGACATACGCAGGCCGGGACGCGTTTCGACAACAACGCCTTGTACCAGGGGCGCTACTGGCACGGCGAATATTTCGATGCCGTTGAGGATCTGCGCGCCCTCGCGCGCGAGGCCGGAATGACGCTCGTCGAGCTGGCGTTGCGGTGGGTCTTGAGCCAGCCGCTGGTGGATTCGGTTATCCTCGGCGCTTCGCGGGCGGAACAGTTGCAGGAAAACCTGCGCGCCGCTGAAGGCGGGCCGCTCGGCGCCGCGACCCTAGAACGATGCAACCTGATCTGGAAAAAACTTCGCGGCCTCACGCCCAAGTATAACCGCTGAAACCGCCGCAGGCCGGACCGCGAACAGGCTCAATCAATTATCGCTTTCAGGTACCGGAACTTCGGCTCTGATGTCAGCGCCATATCCTGCGCGTTCCAGAAGACTCGTTTCTTCTCGCGATACGAAGTATTCGCCATGTGGCAGGCGACGGCGGTGCCGCAGCCGAAGTCCACGTTCTCGATGGGCGGCTTGCGCGACTTGATGCATTCGAAGAAATTGCGCATGTGGTCTTCGGTGCCTTCGGCCGTCTGCTGGAGGGATTGTTTTTTCCGATGCGCCTGCTTTTCATAGGTGCCAACGTCCGCAGTGGGGTCGGCCTTGTGCGCGGCGATGAACGCCTGGCGGAGGTCCCGCGGCCAGCTCTCGAGGGGATAAAAATAATTCCACTCCTCATCGTAAGGAAGGAGTGTCGCCGAGTCTTCCGTCAGGACGACGGTACCCCTGTCGCCCATGAAACGGACAATTTCGCCGCCGTCGAAGTTCGAGACGAGGTTCGCGAGCACTACGACTTGGAACTTGCCGTAGTCGTAAAGCGTGTTATGGATGTCGGGCACGTCGCGGTCGCCCGTCCAGTGATAAATCCCGCCGCTCGCCACGGCGCTCACTGGGAACTGCGTGTTCATCAGGAAGTGGACGCGCGAAAGTAGGTGCACGTACTCATCGCCCGCGATGCCCGTGCCGTAGTCCCACCAGTTCCGGAACTGGAAAAAGCGCGCGGCGTCAAACGGCCGCTTCGGCGCGTTTCCGAGGTAGCGGTCCCAATCGATGGTTTGAGGGGAAGCATCGGGAGGGACTGGGTACCTCCATGCGCCCACGGGGTCGGGGCGGTAGATCTCGCACTGGACGTTTGAGACCGTCCCGATCTCGCCCGCATCCACCCAGTCCTTGCCTTTGTGTGTGGACTGCATGCTCACGCTTTGGCTTCCCACCTGGACCAGGCGCCCGGTGTCGCGCGACACCTTCACCATCTCCAGCGCTTCAGGGATGGTGTGGCTCATCGGCTTCTCGCAATAGACGTCTTTCCCGGCCTTCATTGCCTCGAGGGCGATAGGAGCGTGCCAGTGGTCGGAAGTCGCCACCATGACGGCGTCAATATCCTTGCGGTCGAGCACCTCGCGATAGTCTTTGGTGGTCGGCGTGTTCGCCTGGATTTCCTGGGCGCGCCGAAGGTGGCCGTCGTAGAGATCGCAAACAACGGCGACTTTGCCGCCCACCTGCAAGATCGTCCGCATGTTTTCGAGCCCGCGGATGCCGGCCCCGATCACACCCATCGTCACGGCCTCATTGGGCGAAGGCCCCATCGTGAACGGCTTGGCGCCAAGCATGAATCCCGTGGCGGCGGTGGTGGTTGTCGCGCGTTCTAGGAATTTTCGTCGCGTCCATCGTTCTGTGGTCATGCTTTTCCTCCCAGGGTGAAATTGAATTTTACAGCACGCCGCCACCTTCCGCTTCCCCGCTCCGTGTCATTCGCCGGAATGCTCGTGACCCGAACAGCCGGGCGATTCTGCGTAAAACGAATTGCCCTTGTAATCGAGCTCCTTCAACCCCTTGGGACTTCTGTAAAAACCGTTGATGGCCTGGCTTTTCAGCCAGCGGAAAAATCTCCGGCCGGCTTCGGGCGCGGCTCGGGCGCCCGGCTCGTCACCGATTTCTCGAAGCAATTCGACTTCAAGAGACTCCTGGAGCGCGAGGAACTCACGGCCGTATTTCTCTTGCGCCCTCTTGGCGAGCCACGCGAGCCCCTCGCCGCATAGGGCAGGGACATCCGTTTTCTCCAGGCTTTCGACACGCTCGCGGCCGAAATAAGCGACCGCCAAGTTCCGGTGGTCGGGAGCGAGCTTCAGCGCGGCTTCGCGCACGCTGGCGGAATTTGCCGCGACAAAATCAACCCACTCGGCTACATCGGCGGAGCTCGTTCCCGGCGCGCTTCCCTCGGCCCTGGTTTCGTGGGACGACCCGGTTGGTTCGCCGAGGATCAATTCCACGATTCGACCGACCACTTTGAAATCTTCGGCCGAAAAGAATTTCGGGGCGTAGGGGCCCGATAGCGGGACGCGGTAATCCGTCTCGGAACCCAACGGCACTGGATGAAGCAGGCCGTCGGCGCCGAGGGCATGGGTGAGGTGGTCGTTCGAAGGTTCGTAGAGGCCCGGCGGGAGAGTGTCCGCCCTAGGGGCCGACTGGACGAGGGACGAAAGGGCTGCCCCCGCCCCGCTGACCTCGCCGGAAAGCCCGGCCACGGCGGCTGTCTTGCCGATTCTCACCAGCCAATCGCGCCGCGTCAACTCGTCCATCTTCGCTCTGTTGTTAGTCGAATCCATTTGTCTCGCCGGGAGCCGGGGCGCCCACTTTCCCTACAAATTTCCGCGTTTGTACTCGTCGGCGATATATTCGGCCGCGCGAGCCGAGATAGCCATGATGGTCAACGTGGGCTCGTAGCAGCCCTGCGTCACGAAGCACGCCCCGTCGGTAACGAAAATATTTTTCACGTCGTGGAGCTGATTGAACGCGTTCAGAACACTTTTCTTCGGATCGCGTCCCATGCGCGCCGTGCCGCACTCATGGATATTCTTGCCAAACAAGCTCAAGTTGGCGCGGGGCATCTCCGGGTTTTCGAGCTTCATCGCCTCGAGGATGGCGGCGACGTCTGCGCGCATCGCCTCGGCCATGCGGCGCTCGTTTTCGCCGTAGCTTGCGTGGATATGGAGCGCCGGAATCCCCCAGGCGTCCTTTTTCACCGGGTCGAGCTCGACGTAATTATCGAAGCGCGGCAGGCACTCCCCCTGGGCCATAAGGCCGAAATACGTGGGGATTTCTTCGCGCACTTTGCGGCGAAATTCACTCCCGAATCCCGGGATACCGAAGGCGTGGGCGTAAAGCGACTGGCTGGCGTCGCCGTCGAAGCGGTAGCCGCGCAAGAAATTCTTATTTTGCGGCCCGCCCGCCGTGTTGACGACCTTCGGGACCAGGAAGCCGCACGGGTTGCCGGTAGGTTGGCGAACCGCGGACTTGAGCGCCGGCATGACGCCGCCCGCGCCTTCGAGCGTAAAGTGGTCCATCAGGTAGTGGCCGACCGCGCCCGACGAGTTCCCGATGCCGTTCGGAAAGCGCGAAGATTTCGAGTTGAGCAGAATGCGCGTGGATTCAAGCGCGCTCGCCGCCAGCACCACGATGCGGGCGCGCGCTTCGCGGTGCGCGTGCGTCGCGCGGTCAACGTAATAAACGCCCTCGGCCTTCCCCTGGGCGTTTATCACCACGTGGCTCGCCACCGCGTCACTCACCAAAGTCAGCCGCCCTGTCCGCCATGCGGCGGGGAGCGTCACCGCGGGGCTGTTGAAATAAGAGGCGGTGTAGCACCCGCGCTGGCACTGGTCGCAGTAATGGCAGGCCGGACGGCCGTTGTGCGGCACGGTCAGGTTCGCCACGCGGTCGGGCGTCACGCGCAGCTTGCCTGCGCAAGCAGGCCCGAATTTGTTTTCGATGACCTGTTTCGCCACCAGTGCGCCGCACGAGAGGCGCATCGGGGGGAGGAATTTTCCGTCCGGCATCTGCGGGAGGCCTTCGGCCGCGCCGCTCACGCCGATGAAGCTCTCCACTTTGTCGTAATACGGCTCCAGGTCCTGGTAGCTAAAAGGCCAGTCTTCCGCGTAGCCGTCGCGGCTGGCGGCTTTGAACTCATTGTCGCTGTAACGGTAGCTCTCGCGCGCCCAGCAGAAAGTCTTCCCGCCCACCTGGCGGCCGCGAATCCACATGAACGGTTTGTCGGGAGGATAGGTGTAAGGATTTTCGTGGTCGTTGACGAAGAACTGGTGGCTATACTCGTCGCAGGCGTAGCAGAGCCGCTGCACGGGCTGGCTTTCGAGCAGCGCTTTGGTGTCGCCGAAGCCGCGGAACTTCAACTGGTAGGGCCAGACGTGCTCGGTGAAATCGCGTGTCGGTAGGCGCGGCGGGCCGGCTTCGAGCATCAGGACGCTCATCCCGCGCTCGGTCAGCTCCTTGGCCACCCAGCCGCCGCTCGCTCCCGAACCGACGATGAGGGCGTCAAAAACCCTTAATTCCGGAATGCTGGTTTGCATGGCCAAGCCGTTACGCCAACTGATATTTCACCGGCTTTGTCCCGCGCAGCGCGCGAGCCTTTCCCCGTTCTTCCAGCCGCTTCATGTGGCCCCACACGGCGAACATGGCAATGTTCCAGGACTCCTTCGGCCAATCTCCGACCCCCATGGCAGCGGCATCCATGAGCTCGCGCAGAGTGAGCCCGCCGGGAGTATTTCCGAGATTCTCGGTGATGACGCGGTCGAGGAGTTCCACCGTCTGCCGCGATTCGGCAATGAAGTCGCGGATTTCCTCTCCGCGCATGATGGGCCAGTGGCCCGAGTACAGAACATCAATCGCCAAGGACTCGAAGTAGCGCAAGGTCGAAAGGTAAATGTCCACGTAATAGTACGTCACGGGTATGGCCATCCCGCCGGCTGCCTTGGGGCAGCCGCGCCCGTGGATGGCGTCGCCCACAAACGCGGCGCGGTTTCGCTGGTCGTAGAGAGCCAGGTGCCCGTGCGAATGGCCGGGGACGTGGAGCACCTCGAGCGACCAATCGTCGCGTAGGCGAATTCGCTCTCCGCCCAAAAATGTGAAATCCATGGCGCGTTTGCGCCCCGCGTCGGGCGAGGGGTCGCTGTCGAATCCCACGTCGTGCTCGGCGCGGAGAAAGTTATAGCGGCGGTCGAAAAGCGCGCGTGGGTCCTCGACCAGCGCGCGGTCGCTCTCGCCACAGGCAAGAAAAGCTCCGGGCGAGGCGCGCTTGATGGCGTCGTTGCCGCCCTGATGGTCAAGGTCGGCGTGCGTCGTCACCGCGAGCGTCAACCTATCGGGCTTCAGTTTGAGCCGGTCGAGATAAGGGAAAATCACTTTTACGGGCGTCTCCGCGATGCCGGTGTCCACTAGCAAATTGTTGTCTCCGACAAAAAGGTATTGGAACAGGTTGCGGCCGCCGTACAGAGACTGGATTTGATAAACGTTTTTGTAGAGTTCCATGAGGAGCGGATCCAAAAGGCGGAGCGTAGGGGCACGGCGAGCCCCGGCGCGCCGTGCCGCAACCGCGGGATGGGGCGCAGACTGCCTTGCCCGTACAGACGCCGTGTTCGTTGCCAAGGGACTTGTACACCCATTGCTGCCAAGGGTCAATCTCCGTCGGCTGACGTTGGAAGACATGGAAGGTCTGGCCATCCTTGCAAGAAACGTACGTCGCCATAGGCCATGCCCAATGGGTGCCAAGGAGTCGGACCGAGAACGAAAAGTCGCCCTCTGTATATGGAAGATTCCGCATCGTGACGAACTTGGGTTAGGCGTCTTCAGTCCTCCTACCATCCTTCACGCCGGCTTCAACTTGTCTTCGACGTAGAGCGAGAGCTCAACCATTCGCTCCGCTAATTGTTCGGCCGGCAGCCCCGCGAAGTTCCTGAGCACCAGCTCTTTGATGTAGAGCCGCGCGAGGTAACGCAGTTGCAGCGCCCGGCTGCGCGTCGCGAAGACAAAGTCGCGGTGCCCATTATTCACGACAATGAGGTTGCGTTCAGCGTCAAAGCGCGAGCGCCACAGTTCTCCTGCGGCCCGTTCGAAGGTGTAGCCCGGTAAACCGCGAGCGTTGACGACGGCAGGGCCGATGGCCTCATCCAGAACGTCAGCGACGGTGATCAGCGCCTCGGCGCTCGCCCGTACGTCGAGTTGTGAGACCGTGACGATTAAATGGATCAGACCGGGCGAGGATGGCGCCTGGAAGCTCACTTCTTGATCGGAGGTCGAGGAGAGCGTTCCGCCCCCTTCGGCGATCTTCCATTTAAATAACAAATCCCGCTCGACCCGCCGGCGGGAGCGATCCCGCGGCAAGGCGCGAAAGCGCCGGCTCTGGTTCACGGCCACCGTGCTCGCCGACGGTGAAATCACGACGCCGTGCAAGGGCCCGGCATGGTCGAAGAATTGGCGTTGCGCGGATTCGACAGCGCCGGGTTCCGCAACGCCGCCCATGGCTGATTCTTCGTGCGCCGGGCTTTGCCCCCGCGGCTCGACCTTGGCGCCCGCTTCGGGCGAGCGCGCCTGAATATCAAACCAGTCGTATTCTTCGCGGGGTAAGGCCACCATGGCCTCGCGAAACGCACGCTGGATAGCGCGCAAGGACTCCCGATTGGCCTGCTCTTCCTCAGCGCGTCGCTGAGCTTCAATGACGCCCTGGAGCTCGGCTTCGAGCGGCGTCAGGGCCGCCACGAATGCCGCGTAGCGCTCGTCGTGCACGATCCCAGAGCGCGTTCCAGGCGTGAGGTTGAGGTAGGGCACGTCAATCAGGCCCTCGAGGTAACGCGAGTTCCAGGGAGGTCGCTCCAGCCCGGGCAGGGCAACGAGATCCTCGATCACCCGCGTGCCGCCTCGGGTCAGGGCGACCCGGTGGTCGTCACCCGGCTCCGTGAGATACAGTTCGGCATACGCCTCGCCGAACCGCGAGCGGACAGCGGGCAGAAGGTGCAGCAGCCGGCCTCCGAACTTCCGCGGCTCGACCTCATACTGCTTGCGGGCCAGCTTGTCAACCACCGTTACACGGACCCGGGTATTGCGGATACGGTCGCGCAGCTCCGAGGCCAGATACCACTGGATCTTCTCGCCGCTCAAGCTGCGGATGCCCTCGAGCAACGGATGGATCTTGACCTCCGTGCCCCGCTCGGCAAACAGCGTGCGCCGGGGGCTCACCGTGTAGCGCGGATCGCCTTTGTTCATCACCATCTGATAGGCCCGCTGATCGGCTCCGGTCGAAGTCATCGTCAGCGTGTCGCCCACGGTCCAGAAACTCAGAAGGCCGATGCCAAATTCCCCTTGGATGCTGCCTCCCGCGCCATTCGCCTTCAAGCGGCGCTTGATTGAGTCGCAGATATGGGTGGCGACAAACTTGAAGTCCGGCAGGCCGTCGGAGCTGCGCGGCACGCCCTCGCCGTCGTCTCTCACGGTCAAATAGTGTGCGCCGTGCTCGCGGCCGCGCATGATGGTAATGGTTGTGGCCTGCGCATCCATGCTGTTCTCGACGAACTCGGCGACCGCCTTGAGTGGGTTGGCTTGCGAGAGCGCGATAATTCGAATGGCATTCCAATCATCGCCGATCCGCAATTTGCCGCTCTCTGATTCCCTCGACTTGGCTGCGCTTCTCATCGGCACGATGGCACGCAACTCCTTGGGGCTATCTCGATGACGTGGCCAACCGCTTTCAGTTCGCCATCAGTCACTCACTATAGCCAGGAGCTTGACTCGCGGGCAAGGCTGGCCTGGGAGGAAAAGACGACGCCCCCTCAACTCATGCGACACTCGAAGATACTTTCCTTCCGGCGCGCATTATCCTTCAAGATGGTCCCGCGAGCTTGCTGAGTAATCCACTGATCGCCCCCGCCACGCGCTCTGCGGTAAACGATTCCGGCAAAGGGATGGAAAGGACAGGGCGTCGTGTTTGCGCGTCAATCCGCAGCAGAGATGAAAAGGCTCTTTCCACGATTTTTGAATGATCCGTAAATCTCCGAACGCCTGGAGGAGGCGGGGCAATCGTCTCCAGGAAACGCAGACCCGCCTCCAGCAGCTTGGCGGCGGCCTGACCCACGTCGGGCGCCTGGGTGATGGGGTGTGAGTTCGCGCCGAGGTTGAATCCCTCTCTGTCGGACATCGGCGCCGCCGCTTCACAGGGGGCAACGACTTGTGTGGTGGTTTCGGGGACACGGGAGGTTTGGATCGCCGTTTCGCGCACTTTCTCTGCATCCGCCACTTGCATGGGCGTTGCTGCCTCGGGAGAGATAATCGGCTTCGGCCTGCCCGGCTGCTCGCAGAACACTTCCTTAAGGGTCTGCAAGGTGCTCTTGCGGCCTAGTTTTTCAAAACTGACCTCGTCGGTGGTCGATTCAAACAGGCCTGTAAACAACGCTCTCTTAAGTTTGAGTGTCTCCCACACGCGCTCCTCGATACTCTGTTCGGTGAGCAGATGGACGACTTGGACCGGGTGGGTCTGGCCGAGGCGATGCACGCGCCCGATCCGCTGCTCGAGTCGCGCCGGGTTCCAGGGTGGCTCGAAATTTCCAACGGCTGAAGCCGCCTGCAAGTTCAGGCCGACTCCGCCGGCGTCGGTAGAGAGAAATACTCTGCAATCCGGATCCTGACGGAATCGAGTCATCAGGTCGCCACGCTTTCGAGCCGGGACGTTGCCGTGCAACGAGACCCAGCCAATCCGCAGTTTGGTTAGTTCCTGGCCGGCGAGGTACGTCATCCGCTCGTACTCGCTGAAAACCACCACTTTGCGCTTTTCTTCAATCGCCAGTTCACGAATGATCTCGCGAAACTCCGCGAGCTTCGGCGAGAAATTGGTTTCCTTATCGAACAGGAACGTCGAGTTACAGAGCATGCGCATGTTCTGAATGCAACACGTGATGCGGCGCAGGTCGACCTCGGAGAGCCAGCCCTGTCGCTGCCATTTGTGCATCAGCCGAGCGAGGATGTCGCTCTGCTCCCAGTAGGGACCCGCCTGCTCAGGCGTCATGCGAACGCGGAAGACCTGGTCGGTCCGCATGGGCAGTTCCGGGAGCACTGCTTTGCGAGTGCGGCGGAGCAGAATCGGTTCGAGTTGGCGATGGATTTGGTCCAGGCCGCGGTAGCCGAGTAGTTTCCCCTTTTCATCCTCCATGCGATGTTCCTTGAGAAAACGGAAGGCCGGCCCCAGGCGGCGACCGTCCACGAATTCCACCACCGAATAGAGTTCTTCGAGCTTGTTTTCCAGGGGCGTTCCGGTGAGCACCAAGGCGTAGCGGCTCTTGAGCTGTTTGATGGTGCGGGCCGTGGCCGTCGCCCAATTGCGGATGCGCTGCGCTTCATCGAGGATGATCAGGTCAGGGCGCAGGTCGCGCATGTCCTCGATGTCCTTCAGCACGAGTTCGTAGCTGGTTAGATTGAAAAAAGCGGGGCGGGCATAGAGCTTTTTCCGATGCGGCATCAGTCCGTCGATAACTTGGGTCGAAAGATCGCAGAACTTCTCGATTTCGGTCTTCCATTGGTACTTGACCGAGGCGGGCGCAACCACCAGCACCGTTTCAATTCCGCGGCGGCGCCGGAGCAACTCCGCGGCCGCAATGGCCTGGATCGTCTTGCCCAGCCCCATATCGTCCGCGAGGACCGCGCGTCCGCTGCACGCGGCAAAGAGCGCTCCTCGAATCTGGTAAGGGAAAAGTGGCACCCTCAACAGGCCTTCCAACGGATTCTTCCCTTTCTCCAATTGCGCGAGGTAACGGCGTTCGTCCTCCAGGCCTGAGGCAAGCTCGTTTTCACGATCGATGAAATCCAGCGCGTCGGTGTAAACAACGATCCTTTCATCTGCGGCACGGAGCTTCTCGAGGACTCGTTCAAATTTGCCAATGTGCTCCTCCATGAGGAACCCGTCGGCGTCGAAGTGCTGGGCGGCAATTTCCTGCAAGGGATGGGGTGAGTCGGCGGGCAACTTCAAACGCACGCGCACGGTCTCCCCGTAATGCAGCGACAGCGAGGCCCGGTTGCGCTGGTACCTCTGTTGATGGAAAGACCGGCCAAAGCGCTCGCGCAGCCGAATCAGCAGGGCTTCAATGTGTTTGCAGGTGCCCAGCGTATTCACCGCAAAATCAGCGCACGAGCAGTAATTCTCGAATAGGCTTGGGCCGCGCATGGCTACCCGGTATTTCCTGCCGCTGACTGACCGCACCTCGTAGTCGCCGTAACCGTGGCCGGGCGGTTTAAACAGGATGCTTTGGATTGCCGTGCGGGCTCGCTGCTGGCGGGCCGAGATCTGTTCTTCGACTAACATCCTTCAGCCTCCTGAAGAAAGAAACGAGTCGCAAGGATATCAGGAAATGGCGGGCACTTGAACACGGGAACCGCTCGATTGCGCGGCATTGGAGGAATTGAATGGTTGCTTCGTTTTCCTTCGCTTGGCGGAAACCGCCGAAACATTTGCCCGCAGACGTGAAGTCTCTTTCAAGATGTCGCATCCGACGACCATTTAGGCTTCTGCGGGAATTGTGCGCGAGGTGAAGTAAGCAGAGGTTCAAGTTGCTGAAATCAGGGCCTGTCTGTTTTGATGGAAACACTCCCCGCTACCTCTGCTCGGTAGCGCTCAATTTTTTTAAGCTGTTGATTTTGGTAGGCCCGAACGGACTCGAACCGTTGACCTCTACCGTATCAAGGTAGCGTTCGTCAACAACTTACAGGCATTCCGCATGTAAGCAAAGCACTTAACCAATCTAAGTTTGCGGGAAAAATGCGGGAATTTCGCGGGATCTGAAGGGTTCTGCGGGAATTGTGCGGGAAAAATCCAAGCGCGGCAGCTTTCTTTATGAGTTTTCTGAGCCATGGGGAAATCTATCATTTCGATGAGGGCGCGACCCCTCTGGACCGCGCCCCCGCTCATCGAAACGATGAGTTTCCAGCTGGCTATTCCTCGGCGGGTTGCTCTCCAGCATGGCCCGCCGCCGCTTCACCAGCCGGCGCCCAGCTTGCTGGAAAAGCCGTTCGCAGTACAATGCAATTCCAGCGAACGGCGAACAATGTCTTAACCGTTTGTCTCAGCCCAGGGAACCACCGCAGACAGTGTCTTAACTGTTTGTCTCACCCCAGGGGACAACCCCACACCAACACTTCTCACGCTAGTATCATGAGCGGTTTGCTGCCCAGCACCCACGGAGTCTCGGCTTTTGGTGTGCCGCTCTCTTCCGAGGCGCGCACTTTGGTCGAGGTCATGAAAGAGCACGGGTACGCGACGGCGGCGTTTATTGGCCCGGTCATTCTGGACAAACCCCCGGCGCCGCGTCTCGACCGCGGCTTCGATTACTACGACACCTTTCCTGCCCATCTGCCCAAAACGGCCTCGCGCTACGTCCGCCTGGAGCGGCGCGGAATGGACGTGGTGAGCCGCGCCGAAAGATGGCTGATGAAACGCGGCGCGGGGCAGGGGAAATTTGTCTGGGTGCATTTGTATGATCCGCATGATCCCTACGATCCTCCGCCGCCCTATAACCGTGTGTATGCGGGCCGCCTCTATGATGGGGAAATCGCCTATGCGGACAGCGCGCTGGCGGATTTTCTTTCTTTCCTGAAGCAGCATGGTGATTACGAGTCTTCGACTATCATCGTTGTAGGAGACCACGGCGAAGGGCCCGGCGAACGCGGCGAGCAGACGCACGGCATTTTCCTCTACGACTCTACAACGCACGTACCGCTCATCATCAAGCTCCCGCAAAGGGCCTCCGCGAAAGCTACGCCCGGAACTCGACCCTGCCATCAAATTGGAGGAGCTCCCTTTATCCTTTGGGCTATTCGGCACACCCATGGAACCTATCGCGGTCCTCGCGGCATGTCCAGCATAGCCACAAGTCTCTTGCCCTACTCAATTATGTAAGGGGATTGACAGAATGCCGCCCTTTGGTAAATGCTTCTAGAGAAGTTTCGCAGTCTTGTCCTCCCCCATGGTTCGTCGTAAGGCAACATCCAAGGGGGAGACGCAGCGGGAGCTGTTGTATTCGGATTTTAGTTTGAACGCGAGCCCTAAAGGCCTTTGGGCCAAGAAAGGAATGTTGGAATGAAAACGAACGTAAAATTCTTTGCGATCACTCTGCTATTCGTCGCAATTCCCTCGTCCCTATATGGGCAGAGCGGCACATGCAGCGGGATGAGCCTGGGTCAGGGGACCAACCTGAACGGGTTTGTTCCGTTCCCGAGTTCGAACCTATGGAATACGGACATCTCAGCAGCGCTTGTGGACCCCAATTCAAGCAACTACATCAATTACATCGGTTCGTCCGTGACCTTACACCCCGATTTCGGCGCCGGAACATACCACAACCAGTCAATCGGCATCCCTTACCAGATCGTGCCGGGGACGCAGGCGAAGGTCCCCATCATTTATGGTCTCTACCCCGACGAGAGCGATCCAGGGCCAATGCCCATACCCTCGAACGCCTTGATCGAAGGTTATCCCAAGCCGGGCAACGGTGATCGCCACGTGCTCGTGCTGGAAAAAGACGGATGCTGGCTTTACGAATTGTATAAATCCTATCTGCAGAAAAACGGAAGCTGGAAGGCCGATTCTTCGGCCGTCTGGGATATGACCATCAACGAACAGCGGCCGTATACGTGGACTTCCGCTGACGCCGCCGGGCTTCCGATTTTTGTGGGGCTGGCGCGCTACGATGAGGTCGCGGCGGGCGCCATCAATCACGCGCTGCGATTCACCATCCCGACCTCGCAGCGAGCCTTCGTGCTTCCGGCGACCCACTGGGCCTCCTCGGTCACGGATCCGAACGCGCCTCCCATGGGAATGCGGCTGCGATTGAAATCCACTTTCGACATTTCAACTTTCCCCGCGGACGATCAAGTGATCCTCACCGCGCTAAAAAAATACGGAATGATCCTCGCGGACAACGGCAGCGCGATTTTCATCAGCGGAGCCCCGGACAACCGATGGAACAATAACGACCTGAACTTGCTTAAAACGATTACCGCATCGAACTTTGAGGTCGTGCAGACGGGAACGATTTACACTCCCGCGAATGTCCCGACCGGACCTTCTCCGACGATCTCGAGCTTCACTGCAAACCCGTCAACCGCGGCACCGGGCCAGCCAGTTACCCTGAGCTGGTCCACGAGCGGGCAGCTCTACAACATCATCTCGCCGCAGGTGGGGGCGGTACGAGGCACCAGCATCATCATCACACCCAGCGGCACCACGACCTATACGCTGTATTCCACGAACCAGTATGGCCGCACAACGGCGTCGGTCACGGTCACGGTGCAGTGAGGACTCGTGAGTTGGCTAACGTCGCGCCGCGCGATGGCCAACCTCAGCGGGACCAGGGAATTGAATTCAAGGCCCGATACGCAGGAATTTCTTGACGAACTTCCCGTGCATTGGGCCGGTCGCTACGGCCTCCCGAATTAGAGTGCGGGAGGCCGCTCGATCCTCCGAATTGCCTGACGCATTTGGTTGGCATCTTCCCTGCCCCAACAACGAGCCGCACCACGTCGAGCAACGGTATCCCGTGACCCACAGCTCCGTGGACTTCGTGCGTTATCTCGTTTGACTTGCTGCCCGTTTGCAGACTCCTCGGGCAAGTCAGAACCTTTCCGAAATGGAAGGAGGAGTCTTCGATTAGGTTTTGGTTTCTTTCATTCTAAGCCCGGGTGCCACGCTCGAACTTTGCTCTGCGGCCATGCCCGTCTCGAGAAAAAGTAGTGGGTCAGTTTGAGGTAGAAGTGTCTTCAGGCCGCTAAGTGGCGAGCTAGACTCGCCGCTACTTCCGCAAACTCACTACGCGAAGAAAAACAATTCTTGACATTGGAAAGCAGGCTAAATACGATTATTAGCCGTTGGGCGGCCGTTTTCGGATGCTTTCGAGGTCTTACGAAATACGGCACAATCAGAGTCGTAGCGGACGATCTTTGGCGTGGTAATGGGGCGGGCCCTCACAAAACTAGCTCGTGCAAGACTTAGGCAGCATGACTGGTGAGCGTCGGCTGGGATTGGGAGGAGGTAGCATGCGCAAGGTCTGCGTCACGGTCCTATTGGGTTGCACGCTGGTTCTAAGTTCGAACATGGGGTTTGGCCAAGGAAACCTTGGCGCGGTTACCGGTACAGTCCGGGATCCTGCTGAGGCACTGCTTCCGGGAGCGGTACTCACCTTGACCAATACCGAAACTGGTGTCAAGGCGACGCTCAAATCGAGCAGCGCCGGCTATTACCGTGTACCGGTTCCTCCGGGAACGTATCGGCTGGAAGTGGACAAGTTGGGCTTCAAAACCGCTGTCGTGGATAAGATTGAAGTGCCCGTTGCGCAGGTCGTGACCGTTGATGTGACGATGCAGGTAGGCACTCAAACACAGACGGTCGAGGTGACGGGGCAACTTCCCTTGCTGACTACCTCCACGGCCGAAGTGGGCTCCGCCGTCTCGCCGGAGGAATTCGAGACCCTGCCTATCGAAGTGGGCGATGGCGGCCGCAACCCGCAGACCTTCATCTTTACGAGCTTGCCCGGAACGCAGGGCGACACGTTTTCGGGCTCGATCAATGGCGGCCAGCTCTTTAGCCACGAGATCCTGATCGACGGCCTCTCTATCGGTCGTTATGATTTGTCCGGCGGAAGCATGGATGAGTACAGCCCTGGAACCGATGCGATCGGCGAGTTCAAAGTTCAGATGACGAACTACTCCGCCGAATACGGAGAAACAGGCGGCGGCATCGCGAACTTCTCGCTGAAGTCTGGCTCCAATCAGTTTCACGGTTCGCTTTTTGACTACAACAAGAATCCCAAATTCAACGCCGCGGGATTGATCGTCAATGCTTTTCCAGACTTGGCCAAGGACAACGAAAAAGAAAACAATTTTGGCGGCACCCTCGGCGGCCCCGTCCGGAAGGATCACACCTTCTTCTTCTTCAGCTATGAAGGCGACCGGTTTCGCAGCTTTGCTTACAGCGGCGCCGTCACGATCCCGACCAAGGCGATGGACGGCGGAGACTTCAGCGAGATTCTCGGGGCGCAGGTCAGCACCTGCGGAAGCACCGGCGATCAACCGTGTGTGGACGCACTCGGACGGCCGATTCTCAAGAACGCGATTTATGACCCCACGTCGACTCGCACCGTCACGGGCGGACAAGTGGATCCGGTTACCAATCTGATGGCCAATTTCGATGCCACCATACGCGACCCCTTCCCGGGTAATCAGATCCCGCAGAGCGAGTTCAGCAAAGCGACTTCCACGCTGCTGCCCCTGTTTCCTGCACCGCTATTTGGCGGAACCAGCCGGAATACACCGGAATTCAGCGGCTGCTGCCCCATTTTGAATCGCGATGCATATAACGTGAAAGTGGATCAGGTGATCGGAACGAACCAACACCTGACGGCGATGTTCGGCTACTATAAACGCTTCCGCTGGCACCGGACCAGAGAGACATTTCCACCTTTCCCCGGCCAGCCCATCAACCCGACCAAGAATCAGATCGTGGGCGGTCCCCAGGCTCGCGTGAGTCACTCCTGGACGGTCAACGACCATTCCGTGAACGAATTCAGCGCGGGCTACAACCGATTCAATAATGCCAATAACATATCGAACGACG
>QHZN01000130.1 GCA_003225365.1 Acidobacteriota bacterium | reverse complement strand
CGGGCTTCGCGTTTGATATAGACTGAATCGGATGTGGAGTTCGTCGGATTTTCGGACAACTATTTTTCGTGCGCTCCTGGCTTCAGCGGCCTGCTGTTTGTCCATCCTAGCCTTTCTGGGCATTTCTCGCGAACCAGTCGGAATTCAGGCATCGACTGCGCAGAGTTCGCGTGACGCCAACGTCGTTCTCATTACCCTCGACACCACGCGCGCGGATCATCTGAGCTGTTACAGTGCCCATGGCGCGAAGACGCCGCACCTGGATGCGCTGGCCGCGCGAGGAGTACGTTTCACCCATGCCACGGCGCAAGTCCCGCTGACCTTGCCTTCGCACGCTTGCATCATGACGGGAACTTATCCTCCCGTAAACGGTCTGCGTGATATGGGGGGGTTCATTCTCGAGAAGAATCATCCCACCATTGCTTCCATCGCTCGTACCGCGGGATTTGAGACGGCGGCGTTTGTCGGCTCGCGGGTCTTGAGCAAGCACTTTGGCTTATCGAACGGGTTCGCCACTTACGACGACGACATGAGCGGGCAGACTGAAGAAGGCTTGCCGGGGGTCTTCCCCGAGCGCCGCGCGTCCGTGGTTACGGATCGCGCCCTCCAATGGCTCAAGAAAAACGGCGGCAGAAAGTTCTTCCTGTGGGCTCACTATTACGACCCTCACGCGCCGTACAACCCGCCCGAACCTTACAAACGCACCTATGCCCACGATCTCTACTCCGGCGAAATCGCCAACATGGATGAACAAGTAGGCCGCCTGCTCGATGGAATCAGCCGGGCGGGCTTAGCCGGCCGCACGCTGATCATCGTCATCGGCGATCACGGAGAGAGCCTCGGAGAGCATGGGGAAATGACGCATGGCGTTTTCCTCTACGATTCGACTTTGCACGTGCCGCTCATCGTGGCAGGGCCGGAAGTCCACGCGGGCAAAGTCGTTGAAAACCAGGTGCGTTCGATTGATCTGATGCCGACCATCTCCGAATTTCTGCATCTTTCTCCCGGCGCCGAAGCGCAGGGTGTGAGCCTTTGGCCCCTCCTCCGCGGGGAACGGCCCATTCAGCCAGGTTACGCCTATCTTGAGACACTCTATCCGCGCACTTACATGGGCTGGTCCGAATTACGCGCCATGCGTACAGACGAATGGAAGCTAATCGTCGCTCCCGAGCCTGAGCTCTATAGCCTGAAAAGCGACCCTAAAGAAACCGACAACGTGATCTCGCGTTTTCCGGCAGTCGCAAAGACGCTCGAGAACAAAGTCTGGGAGGTGGCAGGCTCCGGGGCCAAGCATGAGAGGGTCTTAACAAGCCCGATCGACCCTGATACGCGTCAGCTCTTACAGTCGCTGGGCTACGCCAGCCCGGGCACAACACGGAAAATCCAGTTGGGCGCGAGTGGGCCGGACCCCAAAGACCGCGCTCCCATCCTCAAGGTTCTCGCCCACGTGGAGGATCTATTGAACGCCAAGCAATACCCGGCCGCGGCTCAGGCGATGAAACCAGGGCTGAAACTCGACCCCGCCAATCCGCTCGGTCACCTTTATCTCGCCATCGCATTTGAAAGAACGGGCGAGTTTGAGCGGGCGGTTCACGTTTATGAGGAAGCGATCCAGATGAACGCCCGAACGGACCAGGTCTACGCGCGACTCGGCAAGGACGAGCTGCGCCTCCAGCACCTCGATAAGGCAGTGAGTGCGATGGCTCGCGCCGCCGGGATCAATCCTACGGACCTCGACAATCTGCGCAATCTAGGGACGGCTTACCTCCAGCTTGGCCGTGTGGAGGACGCCGAGAAAGCATTTAAAGCCATCATCGTTCAGAATGATCATTACGCGGCGGCGTGGAACGGGCTCGGACTGGTCGCGGTCCAGCGGGAGGACGCGGATTCGGCGCGCCGCAACTTTGAAAAGGCGCTCGAGTTTGGTCCGGATGAAATTGAGCCACTCCTTAATTTGGGGGTGTTATACCAGAAGGCCGGCAAGTGCCCGGAGGCGGTGCGATATCTTCAGCGCTTTTTGCAGAAGGCGTCGCAGTCGCAATACGGTCACCTTTTCCCCGACGTACGGGAAGCGATTCGCGGATGCAGCGGTCACTAAGTTGCAGCACGAATCGGTTCCGGAGAAAAAGCACTCGACACGCAGGCCACGAAGAAAAGCGACGGGGGACACAAAGTTACACCACTATTGTTTTTTCGTAGGCAGGCGCTTTTTGGCTTGCTCGAATAATTCAAACTCGCGGCGGGCTTTTTCATTTTCGTGCAGTTTTTGGTAAGCCTGTCCGAGGGCGTAATGCGGCTCAGGATAATTCGAGTCAAGCTGGATGGCCTGCTGAAAGTATGGAACCGAAGCTTCGGGCTCTCCCTTGGCAGCAAGAGCTTTGCCTAAGAGATAGTTATTTCGGGCTGATTGCGGGCCGATTTTAAGTGCTTGCGACGCGAAGGGAATAGCCTCGGGAGCTCGATCTTGCTTGATCAGAAGTTCCGCCAGGTTTGCATAGGCCCAGTCGTAGGCAGCGTTTTTCTTCTTAGCCGATTCTTGCGCCTTCTTGAATATGGCCTCGGCCTCTCGATTGCGGCCCATCGCCTCATAGCACAATGCGAGGTTGTCAGACGCCTTGTAATCATCCGGGTCAAGCGCGATCAGCCTGCTAAACACCTGAACGGCGGGCGGGAAATTGTTCTGAGTGTAATAGACGCGGCCCAGGTAATAGAAGGCTTCTCTGTCGTTGGGGTCCTTCTGGTGGGCGATGGAAAGTTCGCGCTCCGCCGCGACGTACTCCTTGTAGAAGAATAAAGTCAGCCCCATCAGTTTGTGGGCACCGGCGTTTTCCGGATGTCGCGCCAAGAACGGACGCAGCAAGTTTCCAGTCTCGGCGAACCGCTCTTGCATGAAGTAACTGTAAGCGAGCAGAAACTGCGCGGCCTCCGAGTCCGCGTCGATTTCGAGGACCTTCTTGGCTGTGCGCTCCGCTTCCCGGAATTCGCGAGCTGCGACGTAGGCTTTCGTCAATTCGACGCCTGCGGCCGAACTTCGAGGACATGCGTCGAATGCCAAACGTAATACTTGGATCGCCCGTGGAAAGTTATTCCGGTGGACGTATTGCTGCGCTTCTTCAAGTTGACCCCGAAGGTCAGCACAACTCGACCCCGCGCCGTCGGACTGCGCTTTAGCCGGGGTCAAGGCGCCGGCGCGAAGGAGACAACAGAGGCCGAAGGCGTATGCTAGCTCGCGTCTCACTTTCATCCTTTCAGGCTTGGTTCCATCGCGTCGCGAAATCTGGCCCCTCGCTCCAGTCGAGGCTCCGAGCGTTCAAGGCTTCAGCCAGCGAACCATCCAGTTGGAAGCCTCCACCTGCATCTCCAGATTAAGGACATGGTTCTGGTCAGAAACTTAACCTCTTGACATCTGGCCGTAGCTGGCTTTCTCATGTATCCAAGCAATCAAATTAGTGCTACACACTCGGTGTCGAGAAAAAATAGTGGCCGCCTGCGACGGTGAAAGAACTACCGCGGCTCGGTATCGGTGATGCTCGCGTTCCGATGCAAACACGGGTGACCTGCCCCCGTTCTATGGTCCAAATCATAATATGAGTTGCTCGAGAACTCACATTCCCACTGGACCAGTTTCCCGGGGCCAGGTCAGAATTGATCGCAACAGGGGGGCGTATTGGCTACTCCGCGACACCGCCCGTGGTGGAACCACTTGTTGATCCATGCCCCCTTGAACGCATTCGAGAGACTCCATGTCGCCCTTCGGGAGAATTCTTCGATCTACGGATTGATATGCAGATTGTGAAGGACGGCGCGCCAGATCCTTGGGAACGTCCAGCTCGCCCTCAGCGAAGGCCCGGTAGATTACGAGCCTTGCGATCTCATCCCGAAGCCGCGTCCGTTTCCACGCCTCGACTGGCTTCCTCATCGGTTCGAAGTTGCGCTGCATGCGTTCCAAACCGAAAGAGAGAATGTCCACGAGGCTCAAGTGTTTGGTGTGCTTGGCGAGCACTGGTGTGCAACCGCCGGAGAACGCCATATTGGACGATTAGCTTTGCGTTTGCGGGAATTGTGCGGGAGCCGATAGAGGCAGACCTGCAAGTTGCTGAAAAAATGGCCCGTCCGGATTGCTCGAAACGCTCGCCGCTACCTCGTACGGTAGCTACCAAACTTCTGTAAGTTGTTGATTTTGGTAGGCCCGAACGGACTCGAACCGTTGACCTCTACCGTGTCAAGGTAGCGCTCTAACCAGACTGAGCTACGGGCCTGAAAGGACTTAGCTAATTGACGCTCCCCGCTTGGTTACCAATTTGGTGCACATGTCCCCGAAAATCGGCCTCTTTTTCGCCTGCCCCGACGCCGGGCATGGCAGTGGCGATAGACTCCAAGGCTTGCCGCTGCGCTTCGGGCCGAATGTGACCGTAACGCTTCGCCATCCGAATCGCCGTGGAAGCCGACCAGCCGAGCACCTGGGCAACCGTCGCTATGGGGACTCCGTTTTCAAGCATCTTGGTAGCCGCCGAGTGTCGCAAATCGTGAAATCGCAATCCGGTCAAGGGACTTATGATACCACGCAGGTCCGCTTGGCACTCGTGATTCTGGCAGGAATCGGCGGGGCTTTGAAGCCGTCCGCACTTCGGACATTCCACGGCGGATGTCGCATTGTGCCACGCCGTAGTGTCCAAAAACTGGATGCGACTGAAAACGCGAGAGGTTAAAGAATCGGTTCTGCCCGGATCTGGCGCATGTCATAGTCCACTCCGGGATGCTACGCAGTCACGATGCGTATTCCACTCCGTTTCGGCTGCTGCTGATTTCGCTC
>QHZN01000108.1 GCA_003225365.1 Acidobacteriota bacterium | reverse complement strand
GTCCACTGCACTCTGAAAAGTCCCGTCCCCGTTCCCGAACAGGATAGAAACGGTGTCAGAGAACATGTTTGCGACAGCAAGGTCAAAGGTGCGATCGCCATTAAAATCGCCCGCAGCAACAGCCCTGGGGCCATACCCCAATGGGTATGGCGTTCCGACTGCGGGGCCGTTGCATCCGCACCCAAAAATGATCGTTGCATATCCCTGGACGTTATCCGCAGGGTCGGTCACAATTGCCAAGTCAGTTTTGCCGTCCCCATTCCCAGGGAAAACAAATATTGAGTCCGGCCCCGTGGCATTCACGCAAGTGGCACAATCCAACACGGCAAGGTCAAGATTCCCGTCGCCGTTGAAATCGGCGGCTGTCATCGAAATGGGATTCTGGCCTGTCGAAAGGGTGGGCCCGGCTTGGAAGGTTCCATCACCGTTGCCTAGGCCCATCGTCACAGTCCCCACGCTTCCATCAGCGACAGCTATGTCGGGGCTTCCGTCGCCGTTGAAATCACCGACGGCCACGGCCCTAATGTTGTCCCCCCACACCGACGACAAATGCCAAGGGGCTCCGAAAGGTTCCATCTCCGTTCCCTAGGTAAATGTAGGCTGATCCGCCGTTCACTGCGAATGCGAGGTCGGCCTTCCCGTCGCCGTTGAAATCGGCAACCGCGGCATCTACGGGGGAAATACCGTGCGGCGGCAGCGGCGCGGTGAGCACAAGGGTCGAGGCCCCAGGGATTCGAACTTCGAACGTCGTGGGCCCAGACTTACCTCCGCCGGGCGCGGGGTTGGAGACTGTGATAAGAGTCGAACCGGCTGTAACGATGTTGGCGGCAGGAACCGTCGCCGTCAGTTGCGAGCTGCTGACGAAGGTTGTGGCGAGCGGCGTGCCGTTCCAATTGACGGTGGCGCCGGAGAAAAAGCCTGTGCCGTTGACCGTTAGCGTAAAGTCCGGCCCCCCGGGCGCGACAGCGGAGGGCACGAGCGGCTGGTTGACGAACGGGACGGGGTTCGTCTGCGTCCAGGCGCTTCCCGGCGTTAATCCTGCCCAGAGGAGGAAGGTCAATCCGGTCGTGACGCGATGACCGAGGCGCATTGTGAAACTGATGTATGAATTCTAGTAGGGTTTGCGCGAAAGTCAACGACAGGACGATTCCGTGGGGGCCTCGCGCCGCGGCCCCGACTTGTGGGGGACGGAACAGCAAAAGCCTTTGAGGCGGCCCTTGGGGGCGCGTTGGGTCCCGGCGAGCGCGTAGGCATAGTTCGCAATGAACGCTCGCAAGGTGAGATAACGAACGCTCGACTCAATGTTTAATAAATGGCCGCTTGAATCCCGCTTGCGCCAGCTTATCTCGCACCTTCTCAGCTTCCTCGCGCGTCCGATACGGTCCCACCCGAACGCGGTAGCGCCGGGCTCTCCCCCGAGCGCCTCGGAGCGGAGCGAGGAGGGCCGGGAAGCCCTCGGCTTTGAGGGAGGCGACCACTTTCTCGGCGCTGGCGTGGGTGCCGGAAGCCGCCACTTGGATGGTGTATCCCTGGCGCTCTCGGGCCCGAGTTTGAGCGGGCGCGAGCTTCTCCGTGGCTCGAGCGGGTTTTTCCGCGGGCTTCATTGGCGGAAGGAAGGTATTGGGGAGCGGCTCGGCCGATTCCCGAATGGGGGTGCCCTCGGTGACGGTGGCCTCCTTGCCCTGGCTCGACCGCTCGGCGGGGGCGGGGTTAACGACGGGCGGGATCACCGAAGAAGAGGGCGAGACGCGCTCGGCGACAGGGGCGGACTTCGACGACCGCTCGTTGTATCCCACCAAAAACCCCGCCGCAAAGAACACTGCGCAGACCGCCACCGCGGCCAGGAACATCAGAATGAGCTGATGGGTGGAAAGCCCCTTCTCTTCCTTGAAGGGCCCTTGAGTGGCGTTCATAGTCCCCCCTTAAGGCGCAGGACGAACAACGCGATGCTTGCCCCCCTCACTCGGTCGCCGCGGGCGGCTTCGCAAGTTTTGGAATCAACGCGGCCAAAAGGTCCACCGGCAGCGGGAATACTATTGTGGTGCTTCTTTCCGTCCCGAGCTCCGCCAGGGTCTGAAGATAACGCAATGTAATGGTCATCGGCTGTTTCTGAAGGATCGCCGCCGCCTCGGCCAATTTTGCCGAAGCCTGAAACTCTCCGTCGGCGTTGATAATCTTGGCGCGGCGTTCGCGCTCGGCCTCCGCTTGGCGGGCGATGGCGCGCTGCATCTCCTGCGGCAAGTCCACCTGCTTGACTTCCACCTTGGTCACCTTGATGCCCCAGGGCTCCGTGTGCTCGTCGAGGATGGTTTGCAGACGGACGTTCAGTTTCTCGCGCTGGGAGAGCAGGTCGTCCAGCTCGACTTCGCCCAGCACCGCCCGCAACGTGGTCTGAGCCAGTTGCTCGATCGCATACTGGTAGTTCTGCACCTCGTTGAAAGCCCTCAGCGCGTCAATCACGCGAAAATAAACCACCGCATTGACCTTCAGAGAGACATTGTCCCGCGTGATGACGTCCTGAGGCGGAACATCCCAGGTCACAACCCTCAGGGAGATCCGCGCCCTAATTTTGTCGATGGGCCACATGATAAGGAAGAGCTTGGTTTTCTCTTGTTGCTGGAGTGTCCCCAAGCGATAAACCACCGCCCGCTCGTACTCCGGCAGGATGTTTATGCACTTGAGAATCCATACCAGCAAAATGAATGCGACCACGAACAAGCCCCAGCCGAGCCCTTCCATGGTGTTCACCTCACTCGATTGATTTGGATGACTACCGGCTTCAAGCTCGTCGGCGCCCTTCGGCTTCGCTCAGGACTTTGCGCCGGCTCAACTCGAACCGAGATTACCAGGGCCAGTCTATACGGGATGAACTTCCGGCTCAACTTCTAAAGTAAGCCCATCCACCTGGCGGACGCGGACTCGGGCGCCTTTCGAGACGCGGGCCTTCGCCCGAGCCGCCCAGATTTCGCCGTGCACCAAGATCTTCCCATCCGGTTCCAGATCGGTTTGAGCGATGCCGACCAGATCAATCATGCCGGCGCTGCCCGTGATCGCCTTGGCGCGCCGGGCGGCCAAGGCCAGCCGCGTGAGAATGAACGCGATCACTGCCAGGGGAAGCGTCACGCCCAGCGCCGTCGAAAGGCGAATCCGCGCTTCGGGCCAGGGCGAATTGATGAGCATCAGCGCGCCGAGCACCATGGCCACCACACCCCCGGCGGCCAGGACGCCGTGCGAGGGAGTCTTGGCTTCGAGGATGAAAAGCACCAGCGCCGTCAAGAGCAGAACCACTCCTGTCACATTGACCGGCAAGAGATGAAATGCGAACAGCGCCAGCACCAAAGCGATCGCCCCCGCCACCCCCGGCGCCACGAGGCCCGGATGCGTGAACTCCACATACAGAAGAATGACGCCGAGCCCAGCCAGCAGAAACGCCACGTTGGGGTCCACGATGTAAAACAAGAACCGCTGCCAAGACGTCATCGCGAAAGGTTCGAGGACGGGGTCGTGAAGATTCAGCGCGGTGGTCGAGCCGTCGAACCGCTTGATTGTCTTGCCGTCGAATTTCTGAAAGATTTCTGAAGGGGAACCGGCCACCGCGTCGATCAGTCTGCCCTGGAGCGATTCCTCCTCCGTGTAGGAGCTCGACTCGCGAACGCCGTCTTCGGCGAGCTTCGCGTTCCGCCCCCGGCGCTCGGCGATGCTGCGGATGTAAGCGGCGGTGTCATTTTCGATCTTGGTCTCCATGGTCTTCCCAAGGTCGGGAGCGCCAAGGAAGACCGGGTGGGCGGCGCCGGCATGCGTGCCGGGAGCCATCACCGCAACATCGGCCGCGAGAAGGATGAAAAATCCCGCCGAGGCCGCTCGCGCCCCACTGGGCGCCACGTAGGCAATCACCGGAACGCGCGATTCCAGAATCGCTTGGACGATGTCGCGCATGGACGATTCCAGGCCGCCCGGGGTGTCTATGTTGAGCAGGACTGCGCCGGCCTTGATGGCGTTGGCATGGAGGATGCCGTCTGCCACAAAACCTGCGCTCAGCGGCTCAACCATGTCCTTGAGATCCACTTCAACCACTACCGGCCGGTTTCCTACGGCCGCGGGGTGCGCCCAGCCGACCACCCAGGTTAGGACAAGGAGAAAGGCCGCCAGCACAAGGCCCCGAACGTAGGGAAAATGGCCGGGGCTCCGAAGAGGGTTCTTCATGGCGAATTCCCCGAGCCCGAGGTCAGGCTTTGGATCCGGTCCATCAGCTTTTGGGCGGCGGGATTCGACGGCTCGAGATCCAAGGCGCTGCGAACCTGCTCGCGCGCTGGGTCAAGGCGGTGCAGGCTCAGGAAGGCATTGGCGAGCAGAAGGTGCGCGCCCGCGCTATCCTTGACGCGCAAAGCCGCTTCCCCTTCTGCGGCGGCATCCCCGTGCTTGCCTTCTGCTTCGAGCACCTCGCCCAGCGCCAGGTGCGCGGCATCGGATTTCGGGTCGAGCGCCACCGCCTCCACGAGCTCGCGCTCGGCTTCGGCCGGCCGGCCCCCGGCTTGAAGCTCCTTCCCGCGGTCCAGATGAGCGAGGGCGCGCTGCTCCGGCGGCAGACCGGCCAGCCTTTCCTCCCGCTCGTTTTCGAGCGCCAAAGAAAGCAGTTGGAAGGCCCGGCCATCGAAATTTTTCTTGAGGCGGGTCAGGGGCTGGAAATCTTCTCCGGGATCGGAGGGATTGGCGAGTGGCCCACCGCGGCCGGCGAGCCAGCCGAGCTCCTTCTCCCGGCCGGTGGTATCACCGAGCTTGTCCAATACCTCGGCGAGGATGGCGTGGGCTTCGGTGTCGCCGGGGTCGGCCTCGAGCGTCTCCCGGAGCGATTTTGCCGCATCGTCGAAACGCTTCAACTGCCAAAAGCAAACGCTGCGGTTAAAGGAAAAGTCGGGGTCAGAGGGGTCGCTCAGATGCCCGCGATCGAATTGAGCAAGCGCTTCCTCGTATCGCCTCTGCCGCGACTCCATCACGCCCAGGTTGTTGGCAACTTCGCCCAGGGGAACCATGCTTTCAAGCGCCTGGAATGCTCGCTCGGAGGCGGGAATATGGCCGAGAAAGAACTCGCCTACGCCGGTCATGAAGAGAGCTTCCGCGTAGCCGTCATCATTCGGGAGAACTTTCGCAAGCCACTGGTTTGCCTGAGCGTAATCCTTCTCGCTGAAATAAAATTTCCCTAGCTCGAACACTGCGTGACGGTCGGAAGGGTCGCGCCGGTCAGCTTCCGTGAGGAGCGCGATGCGGTTGTCCGGCTCGGTTGAGAGAATTCCACGGATGTAGCTTTCGAAGGCATCCAGATGGATGGGCGGAAATCGCCGGCGGAAGTCCTCTTCCCTGCCGACCGTGAATTCCGGGTCGTGAGTCGCAAGCATCCGCCACGCCAGCCGGGTCGAAATGTCGTCGAGTTCTGAAAGCCTCCCCTCGGCTTCCAGGGGCGGAAAAAGCCTTATGGATCGCACGTCGAACAACTGGGCGCGAGCCGTAAGCACCTCACCTTGGAGGTTAAAACTCCCCACCACGGCCCACTCGGCACCCAGAATCCCCGACACCTGATACTTGCTGGCAAGGGTAAGCGGACCCTCGAGCGTCACTTCCGCCTGCTCGCAGGCGGCGTCGCGCTGGTCGCGGCCGAAGACGTAGCGGTTCCCGGCCCCCAGGCGCCTGGAAACCAATTCTGCGAACCCTTCGGGAAGCCACGCGAGGTTGGCGCGCGTGCTCTGGTTGTCAAAGGGGAACACCAGGATGGTCCGGACCCGTTCGGCGGCGGGGGCCGGGACGGCGACCAGCAGCATCCACCATGTCAGCTTATTCAACACGCGTCCACGTGCCACGCGGCTATTATACACCGCGTCGCCCGGCGATTAAGAGCGCACACAAGGTCTGCGGCCGCGGTCATTCTTTGATGGCCGCAGGAGGGTTCTTCATTAATTCCACGTATACGGGAGCCTGGCTGATTTTCTTGAAGTCGGGGTCTTCGTTCAGCCCCTTGAGATCGTGGAACCCGTCTTCAAAGGCACGACGAAGGTAGTGGACGGCCTCGTCCACGCGGCCGAGATTCGCGAAAGTCTTGGCAAGATAGTAGTAGAACTTCGGGTCGCTCTCGCGGGTCTCGACGACCGTGCCCATCGAGGAATGCTTGCTCAAGATGTCCGGGTCGAGAAGCAACGCGGCACGATACTCACGAACCGACTGGTCGAAGCGGTCCATGTGATAATACGAGGTCCCCAGGTTCATGTGAAAGGAGGCTGATTGTCCGTTTAACGCAATGGCGCGTAGATAGTACTTCGCCGACTTTCCATACTTCTTCTGCATGTAATAGGTGGTGCCCAGGTTGTTCCAGGGTTCGGCGAAATCCTTGCGAAAATGCAAAGAGTTCTTGTAAGCCTTGCGCGCCGCGCCGAATTTTAATTCCGCTTGGTAGGCGATGCCGATACGATTCCATAGCGAGGCGGTGTCGTCCGCGGAGAGGCCGGACCGGCGAAGGGCCTGGGCATAGCTGTCGACGGCATCTCCGTATTCCTTGCGCGCCATGTGCAGGTCGGCGCGCTCTTCAATCGTCAGCGCGCGCTTCGCCTCCTGGTCCGGCGTCCCGGTGACCACTTGAGGCGAGTTCGCCGCGAGAGCACGACCCGGCTGCCGGCTGTATCCCCTCCACCTCGCTGCGGCAATGAGAGCGAGCAGCATGAGGGCCCCTCGAAAACCTATCTTGGTTTGCATTGTCCCACCCCGCGCCCCCGCTGACTCAAAGCCCCCTCAGGAAAAAGTCAAAGCTTCAAGGGTCTTGATTCTTAGCGGGAGGAGTATCTTTGCTCGAGGGTGTCTTTGATCCCTTGCCTTTAAACACCGACAAAAGCTTCTTGAGCACACTCTTCTCTTTGGGTTCCGGATCGGCGGCAGGCGGGGGCTTCTCCGGCGGCGGTCCTCCTACTCCGGGCGGTGGAGCGCCAGGCGGAAGAGGCGGCGAGGCCATGGCGGGGGTTGGCGTGGAAGGCTTGACGACGTGCAGAATCCGGCCCAAGACGCCTGAGGCGCCGCCCGCCGGAGGCTTCTCCCCCACCTCCCCCAGTTCGGACGGCACGGTGGGTTCTGTGCCGGCGATAAAGACTTCCGTGTGGGTCGAGGCTGCTCCGGACCCTGCGACTACGTTGGTCTGATCGTCTATGGCCGCCGTTTCAATTCCAGCAGGGGCATTGAAGGGTTGCGGCATCGAGTAGGCTGGCACCTCGACTGCCCTCTTCATAAACTCCGTCCAGATGGGCAGCGCCGAGTGGGCGCCTTCCAAGTTCAGGTCCCGGTCGTCATCGTAGCCTACCCACGCAATCGCCAGAAGGTTGGACGTGAACCCGGCGAACCAGCCGTCGTGCGATGTCCCGGTCTTGCCCGCCGCAGGCGCCTTGAACCCGCGCGAACGGACCGTGTAGGCGGTGCCATTGTTCATGACGCTCTCGAGCAAACTCACCATCAGATAATTGACTCGCGCGTCGAGGACAGGGCGATTGATCGTGGGGCTGGCCCAGATGGTGCGGCCGGTCGAGTCTTCGACGGCGAGGACAGTGCGCGGGGCAACGTAAACGCCCCCGTTTGCAAAGACCGTATAGGCGCCCGACATTTCAAGCGGAGTCGCCACGTAAGCGCCCAACGCCAGGGCGGGCGTGGAGCCGAGGTCCTTGTTGATTCCCGCCTCAATCGCCAGGCTTCGAATCTTGGAGTAACCGATCATCTCCGCCAAGCGCACTGTAGGCACGTTGAGCGAAAGCATGAGGGCTTCGCGCACCGTCACGAGGCCGTGGTATTCCTGCTTGTAGTTCTCCGGCTCATAAACCTCGTCGCCGAATTGAAACGAAGTGGGGTCATCCATGAGCGTCGTCGCCGGAGTGATTAGAGGCAGGGAGCCGTCCGCGCCGGAACTCAGCGCCGCCGCATAAACAAAGGGCTTGAACGATGAACCTGGCGGGCGCCGCGCCACGGCGTGGTTGAGCTGGCTCCAGGCGTAGTCCCGCCCTCCGACCAGCGCGCGTATGGCGCCGGTGTGCGGATCGAGGGCGATCAATGCCAATTGCGGCTGGTCGGGGCCCGGCGGCCCCACCTTCTTGCTCCAGTGCCGCTTCTTGACTTGTTGGTCCACTTCGACCACCCCTGCAATCGCTCCCTCCGACGCCGCGCGCTGAAGGTCCAAATCGAGCGTCGTGTAGATGCGATACTTCTGGGACATCAGTTCATCTTCAGAGAATTGGGCGAGCAGGTCTTCGCGAACCAGGTCCATGAAATAGGGCGCCTGGCTGGCTTCGACGTTTTGCTTGGCCAATCCGAGCGGCAGGGCGGCCGCCGCCTCCGCCACTTCCGGCTTGAGCGCGCCGGTCTCCACCATGCGCTGAAGCACGTAGTTGCGGCGCTCGAGAACGCGCTCCGGGTGCTTGTAAGGGAGATAAAGGTTCGGCCCCCGGATCAGCCCGGCGAGGAACGCTGCTTCCGAAAGCGTCAGGCTACTGACGTCCTTGTTGAAATAAGCGCTCGCCGCCTCGCCGAACCCATAGATGGAAAAGCTTCCGCGCTGGCCGAGATAGACCATGTTGGCGTAAAGCTCGAAGATCTGCTGTTTGGTCAGCCGCTGCTCGAGCAGAAGAGCGACGAAAATCTCTTCTGCCTTCCTTCGGAAGGTTCGCCTCCGATTGTTCAGGATGACGTTCCGCGCCAACTGCATGGTGAGCGTGCTTCCGCCCTGCGTGCGCTGGTCGGCGCGAATGTCGGCGACGGCCGCGGCAAAAATTCGATAGATGCTCACGCCAAAATGCGAGAAGAAGCCGCTGTCTTCGGTTGCGACGACGGCGTCCACCAGTTGTTTTGGCAGGTCCTGATAGCGCAGCAGGCGGCGCTTGGAGCGCTCGCTGTCGAACAGCGTGGTCACCACTTCGGGCTCGAGCCAGTAGCTTTGGAGCGGCACCCCCCGGTCGAGGTCGGTAATGGAAACCACCCGCCCGTCGCGATATTCGAGTTCGGCGGCGCCTTCCTTCTGTAGGTCGCCGCGAAAGAAGGACGCGGGGCCGGGACGGATAATCAGACGATTGCCCTTGAGCACGTATGTCCCCGCGCTCGACCCCGTCTCACCTTCGGAGTACATCGCTTTACGGAGCCGCCCGGCGATGTCTTGCGGAGTCGCGACTTCGCCTGCGAGCACTTGGGTGGGAGCGGCGAACACCAGCGAGGCGTTGTTGAAGATGTCGCCGCTCAGCTTGGCGTCTATAATCCGCGCGAAATGCGTGTAGAAATAGGCGAAAGTGCCCAGTCCCGAGAGCACGGCCACCAGACCCAGTACGAGCAGGGCCTTTTGCCCGAGTTTCAGGCCTCGCCTCAGGCCTTTCCCGTCCGCTTTGCGGCTGCGGGTCGCCGCCGAGCTAGTTCGAGTTCCGGTGCCTTTTCGAAAACGCACGGATTATATCTGCCGGTTTTCGGCCGAAGGCGAAAAGTGCAGCATCAGCGTGTAAAATCTCAAGTCGATGGGAACAGTGTAATCAAGGTTTATGGTCACGGTGCCGCCCACGGCCACTTTGACGTTGTCGGCGGTGACTGGAAGGCCCAGATCACTGGCGTAAGCAACCACGTCTTTAGAGATTTTATCGGCCGACATGTGGCTTACCGTCGCGGTGATTGCCAGGTCCTGGATGTGGTTGTGCAGGTCGTAATTATTAACGTAAACGGGGATGATTTTGATCGAGAGGTAGACCGTTGCCGCCACAACGGCCAGAGCAAAAAGCGCTTTCAGCCTTCCCTTACCATCCTCGAGCCGCCGCATGGTTGACCCCTCCGGTTTCCAAATTCCCTCCGGACGCTATTGGAGGCACCGGGCCTTCAGAGTCGCAGTAACCGCATCCAGCTTAACATCCTGTATTTGCTTTGTCGAGCGCTCGAAAATCTCCGCCAGCCCCTGGGCCAACTTCCGTTTGCCGAGCGTAATCCGATAGGGTACCCCTATCAAGTCGGCGTCCTTGAACTTCACCCCCGGGCGCTCTTGGCGGTCATCGAAGAGCACCTCGACGGAGGCAGCCAGAAGCTCTTCGTAGGTCTTTTCGGCCGCCGCTCGCACGTCGGCGTTTTCCATGTTGGCGGCGGTCACGACCACGTCGAAGGGAGCAATCGAGGGCGGCAGGAACATCCCGTCGGCGTCGTGGTTCTGCTCGGCGGCGGCCGAAAGAATCCGCTCGAGCCCGATGCCGTAGGACCCCATGCGCAGCGGCACTTCATTTCCTTCCGCGTCGAGCACCATCGCATGCATGGAGTCCGAATACCTGCGCCCGAGCTTGAAGAGGTGGCCGAGTTCCACCGACTTCGTCAGTTTCAGCGGTTTCCCGCAACGCGGGCAAAGGTCGCCTTCGGCCACCACCCGCAAGTCGCGAAATTCCGCGGCGAAATCGCGGCCGGGCGTGACGTGCCGCAAGTGTGTGTCGTCGCGATTCGCCCCAGCGATCAAGTCCCGCCGGCCCTCGAGCGCGCGGTCGGCGACAATGCGAGCGCCCTTTAACCCCACTGGCCCGAGCGACCCCAAGTGCGCACCGTGGAGCCTCAGCGCCTCTTCCGGCGTCGCCAGCCGGAACACCGCGGTGCCGAGCGCCATGATCAGTTTTGTTTCACTCAACTCGTGGTCGCCGCGCAGCAAGAGCACCACGGGCCGGCTTTCCACGATGTAGTCGAGCGTCTTGATCATCCGCGCCGGGCTTTCTTTCGTAAACTTGACGAGGTCCGAGATGGATTTCTGTCCGGGCGTCGGAAAGGGTTCCGGCAGCGCTTCGCCTGCCGGGTCTTCAGCCGGAGGCGCTTGGGCCTCCGCCTTTTCGAGATTCGCCGCGTAGCCGCATTCACTAGTGGCGATCAGGTCTTCGCCCGCGTCCGTGGGCGCGGTATACTCACTCGATTCGCTTCCTCCCATCATCCCCGAAAAGGCTTCGACGAAGAGCGTCTTGAGGCCGCAGCGGTCGAAGATGCGCCGGTAGGCCTCGACGTGCTTCCTGTAGCTTACGTCGAGTCCGGCGTCGTCCAAGTCGAATGAGTAGGAGTCCTTCATCACGAACTGGCGCAGCCGCAGCAGGCCCGATTTCGGGCGGGGCTCGTCGCGGAACTTCTCCTGAATCTGATACCAAATCTGCGGCAGCTGGCGGTAGGAGCGCAGCTCGCCGCGCGCGATGTTCGTCATCTCTTCTTCGTGGGTCATGCCGAGGCACAGGTCGTGTTGGTTCCGGTCTTTGAGCCGGAACATCACATCCACCGTCTCCCATCGCCCGCTCTCCTGCCACAGTTCGGCGGGGTTGAGCGCCGGCAAATAGAATTCCTGCCCGCCGATGCGGTTCATCTCTTCGCGGATAATCTGGGCAATCTTCAGGAATGACCTTCGGGCAAGAAAGAGGTGGGCGTAGAGTCCGGCCGCCACCTGCCGCACGTAGCCCGCCCGCAGCAGGAGCTGGTGGCTTGGCACTTCGGCCTCCGCGGGGACTTCGCGCAACGTCGGGATGAAAGCCTGGCTCCAACGCATCGGGTGTGCCTCTTGGTAGCGCAGACCCGCGCCCTCTGGGTCTGCGGCATTTGCATTTTTGCCGGGAAAAGCCGCGGACCTCAAAGGCGGAGGTCCGCGCTACAGCCGCGCCCGCGCAGCCATGGCGCTTCCGCGTCGCAAAGGTGAAGAGGCATTCTTGAGGATATGCGCGGCTAATGTCAAGAAAAGCGGCGGCCCGATGTGTACCAACCGCCGCTCGAAGACGCTTGGCCTCTGCTCGTTGCTACTGGCTGGGCGGACCTTGGGGGACCATCGGACGGCAAGCGAACGTCATCCACTTCCCGCTCTTTTTCACCATCACGCTTGTGACCGTGCCCTTCGCCGCCATCGGACTTCCGTCGGGCCCGTGAGCGTCCGGGACTTCGTAATCCGTCGTGAACACGGCGACGTCCGGCTTCACCAAACGGATGGTTCCGGGTGTAAAGCTGATGTGAGAACCCTTGAAAATCGCCGCGTGCTCGTCCGCAAACAATTTCTCAACCTCCGCTCGTCCCGTGGCCACACGCCCCTGAGGGTTGATGAGGTCACCGTCTTCGGTCCAAGTGGCAGCCATGGACTTGGCATCGTCCTTTCCCCACGCCTCGGCAAAGTCTGCGAAAACTTTTCGGATCGCCGCTTCGTCTTTCGTCTGGGCCTTCGCGACACCCGCGGGCAGGGCCAACACCGTGAGAATGCTCGCCACAACCATGCTCTTCATATTTTCCCTCGCTTGGCTATTTGAATTGAACCTGAGAAGCCGCGCAAAGACTATCCTGCCCCCAGAGGATTTGTCAAACGCCCCGCGATTGTAGAATTGGAAGGATACATCTACCCCCCTGTGAGGCTGAAATGTCTAAGTGGGAAGAGGGTGCAAAGCCTGGCTGCCTCGGTAGGGGGCCGGAGGGGATACCGATGGTCAAAACGAAGACCGCCCGTCCGGTCGCCTAACTCCTCCAACCAGACCGATCTCTACACCCTCGCCTCCAGCGGACAGCCACGCCGAAGGCACCTACTTCTTCCCTCTCGCCAACCTATCGTAGGCCTGGCAAGCGGCGGAATTCTTGCGATCAAGCTCGCAAGCGCTGCGGTATTCTTCAAGGGCGGCCCTCAGGTCAGCCTTGCGCTCGAGCGCCGTGCCCAGCAGGTAGTGGGCATCGGCAAGGTTTGGCTTTAGGACCAAAGCGAGCCGTTCTTCGGTGATCGCTTCGTCCGCCTCCCCTTTTTCCAGTAGCTCTCGGCCAATGTCCGCGTGGGCATTGGGGAGGTCCGGGTTCAAGCGCACCGCCTCACGTAATTCCGCCATCGCCCCATCCAAGTCGCCCTTTTCGTCGAGCGCTTCGCCCAAACCATAATGAGCTGAGGCAAGGTTAGGGTTGAGGCGGATCGCCTCCCGGAAGGCTGCCACCGCTCCGCGAAGGTCGCCTTTCTCGCCCAGCGCAACACCGAGCCCCACGTACGCCTCTTCGAGGGTGGGCTCTAGCGCGATTGCCCGACGCAGTTCCCGAATGGCCCCCTCCAAGTCATCCCCGTCCGCGAGCGCCATGCCCAAGGTGGAGTGCGCCTCGGCCAAGTTGGGTTTCAAGTGGATGGCGGCGCGGCATTCCGCAATTGCCCCTTCCAGGTCGCCGCTGTGCCGGAGCGCCACGCCCAGACCCGCATGCGCAATCGCAAGGGCGGGCTTTAGGCGAATGGCTGCGCGGTATTCCACCACGGCTCCGCTCCAATCGTTTCGTGAGCGCAGGCTGTCCCCTTGCATCACGTGTGCTTCGGCGGAGGCAGGGCTGGAACTATTCTGCGCTACCGCGAAGTCGAAGACCCTGAGCGCTGTCGAAGGGGAGTAAAACGCAAACGTGAAAACTATTACCCTGGCCGCCCCGCGTCCGCGGGGCCACGCCGACCGAAGCCGGACCCCCAGCCTCGAAGCCTCGGCTTCAAAAAGGCCTTTGCGCGATGAGGTGATTACGACCTGCCCGCCGAGCACAATCGTTACCCTTTCGGCAAGCGAAAACCCGACAAAACCCCTCTTCGCTCACCGCCCAGGCTTCATTCTTGAGGAGGCCGGAGCGAATTGTCAAGAAACTCGACTCCACGCCAGCTACCGCCCCGCCGCGGCGGGACACCACTACCTTATAAATAATTCTTCTTCCCTTGACTAGCTTTGATTTAAGTCCATCACCGTACAGCGGCGCGCAGTCGTTTGGCCTGCTTGGCGAACATGGGGTTGGCGGGGTACTCGGCGTGGAGCTCGTCCATCAGCTCCGCCGCCATCGGCCGGTTCTGCTCGCGCAGATAGATCAGCACCAAAACGATTTTGGCATAGCTTTTAAGGTAATGGCCTTCCCGGGTGGTTCGTTCGAGGTCCTCGATCCCCACGCCGCGATGGCCTCTGTATCCGGTTAGGCTCACCAGCCAACGGACCGGCGCCGGCAACGTGCCGACTACATACTCGGGAATGCCGATGAAGAGATACGCGTCACGACCTTCCGGGTCCACTTTCAGGAGCTTGCGCGCCCAGTTTTCTCCCTGCGAGCCCAGCCGCAATGACGACCAGTAATGGTGCTCGACGAGAGCATTGTAATCGGCCTGGAGGCCCTTCACCAGCATCATGGAGTAGAGGGCCGTTTCGTCCTTGGGGTCGCCGTGGAGTCTGGCTTCAGCTAATTGTTCGGTGCGCGCGGCGAGTTCGAAAATCTTCTGGCGGACCAGCGGGTCGGGCTCCCCCACCGATTTCGTGACCGACCGCTCATCCTCGCCCACGTCGAACGCCGCTTCAAGCAACTGCAAACGGTTGAGCTCGCCAAACATCACCGCGGCCGATTGGGCGGCATAGCCGAATGGGTCCTGCGGGTAAGAGCGCTGATAGTCGGCGAAAATGCGGTCCGCGCTGGCAAAGTCGTGCGAATACATGGCGTGGAAGCCGTCATCGAGGCGCGCGTCGTTCCTGAACCCTGAGTCAGACCCGAAGGCCGCGATGGCCGATGCCGCGCCCGCCGCGAGACATGCGAGCACGAACCCCTTCCTGAATACGACCGCGCGCAAGGCTTGTGGGAAAACACGGCAGACCGTCACCATCTTGATAAAGGGATGCAACTGTGCAGCCCATCGTTGCCCCTGGGAGCCGGATAGCAGTGTCATTTGCGAGCAACGTGGGCTCCCTCGCCGCGGCGAGCAGTCATTCCCGCGGGAATCCAGTCCGACGAAGGCACGTTTCCAAAGGCTTGCGAAGTAGATTCCCGCTTTCGCGGAAATGACCGGCGGGGCGAGCGGAGCCCTTTTCCAAATGACACCACCACCCGCAAGCCGGGGCGGGTTGCTTCCGGGCGCATGGGAAAATAAGCAGGGAGTTGTGTCGCGTAACTGAAATAGCGAGGGTTGAAAGGCGTCCATGTCAAGTCTAGCGGCCCATTTTAAATTGCGGCAACACTCAAGGCTGGCGCTGCCAGATCAGGACGGTTTTCTCCGTTGACGCGGCAATAGAGCGGCCGTTGGGGGAGAAAGCCACGCTCAGCACGGGCTCGCGGGCCTCTTCGAGCGTTTGGAGGAGCTTGCCGTTGTCGGCCGACCAAACGCGCACGGTCCGGTCTTCGCCGCCGGAGGCCAGCCATTTTCCATCGGCCGAAAACTCCGCCCGGTGGACCGGCCCGGAGTGGCCTTCAAGAGTTTCGGCCAGTTTCCAGCCCGCCTGCCCGGCAGTCAGGTCGGGGACGGAGAAAACGCGCACCTTGCCGTCCTCGCAGGCCGTCACCACTTTCTTGTTGTCGCGCGAAAATTCCATGCTCAGGACGGCCCCTCGGTGGGCGGCAAGCGAGTCCACGAACTGGTGCTCGCTCAAGCGCACGACGACTGGGTTCGGCTCGGAACTCGTGGCAATCTGGGCGAGCAGGAGCCAGAGTCCGTCGGGCGAAAATGTATAAAGCTTCGCTGGCTGGGTGAGCGGCGGAATCGTGACGCGGCCCCCGCGGCCGTCGAGGGGATTCCACAAGTCGAACGCGTTACCCTTGGCCATCCCAACGGAGCGGATGTTGGGGAAATAGTGCGCCGGGCCGGTCCCACCTTTGGCGCCAAGGCTGTTCACTTTGCCCGAGAGCTTGTCGGTCGCGGTGTCCCACTGGAAGGCGAGCTCCGGGGTTCGCGGCGGCATGCCCTTCTTGGTTTCGACCAGCCCGTTTCCGAGAATCAGCAGCCGCGTCG
>QHZN01000107.1 GCA_003225365.1 Acidobacteriota bacterium | reverse complement strand
ACACCTACATAATCTTTGTAATTCACGTGATTCAGCACGTTGAATGCATCCACGCCAAATTCCATGCGGGCCGTTTCCGCAACTTGGAAAACTCTGAACTCTTTGCCAAGATGCAGATCGACGTCGGCATACCCGGGTCCGCGCCCGGTATTTCGTCCCACGCCGGGGGGCCGGTCATTCACAACGTTGTCATGATTTTCGTCCTTGCCGGTGGTAATGCTGAAGGGTACGCCCGAGCTGAAGCTCACGATCGCGCCGGTCTTGAAACCCCACGGCAGCCGGTAGAACTCCACCAGGTTGACTCGGTTGCGCCGGTCAAAGTCTGAGCGGCCCCATTCGCCCCTCAAGTCGTAGGGGTTCGCTGGAAACAGGGCATCCGCAGTCATCGGGTAAAAAAGCAGGCTCGTCAGCGAAGAAGGGAGGATTCCCGGCGTGTCGTCCATGGACTTTGAAAGGACGTATTGCACCGTGAGGTCGAATCGCCTTCGCAGCGTCGTCTGATAAGAGACGGTCATGCTGTTGCTACGCGACATTCCCGATGACTCAAATTGGTCTATATTGACAAAGCTTGGGTCGGGAAGAACGGTCGTTCCGGGCAGTGGGGCGTTAACGTTCCTCATGCGGTAGAGGTGGAGGCCACGAAGACCGGTGAAATCTAACGTCAGCATATTTCTTCCGTTGCCGAAGTGGTGTTCGATGCTCAAATTCTCCTGGATGAGATAGGGCATCACGATGCCGGGGGCGATACGCGTTACGCTCGGCGGTACATTGATCGGGTTGCCTGTGGGAACAGGATAGCTCGGGTTTTGAATGATCGCCTTGTGGATGAGACTTCCATTGTAAAGCAAGGCTTGTTGCTCCATGACCTCGGGCAGGCGATCATAGAAGACACCCGCCCCGGCGCGAATCACCGTCCTTCCGCCAGGGGCGTAGGCCAGCCCCACCCGTGGCGCAAAGTTGTGGTGATTGTCCGCATCGGACTGGAATTCGTGGCGCAAGCCTAGCGAGAGGGAGAGGTTGTGCCGAACTCGGATCTCGTCCTGGATGAAACTGAAAAACTCGTGTTGTGAGAACGAAACTTCGGGATTGCCGCGATTCACCGTGAAGAGTGTCGGCGTGCCAGCTTCGAAATCCTTCAAGCTTGAGAAATCATAGGTGCCGCCAAAATTGGACCCGTTGAAAATGTCAAAGTACCTGGGTCTGACCTGTCCACCCACCCGCAACGTGTGCCTTCCCTTGGACAGGGAGACGATATCCTCGAACGTCAGGGAAGTTTCGCGGGTACGCTGTGCTACCTGCGATCCGCCGCCCGTGAAGAAGCCGTGCACAATGATGGCCGGTGTATTGGTGACGCTCCCGGCGCTCTGGGGCTGGGTCTTAAACCGAAAGCGCGCTTCGTTGACCATTTGATCCGACACCGGCCCCGACTCAACGACCGTGACTTCGTTTTCCTGATTGAAGAAGTTGGTGGCGCTCTCCGGGAGGTTAAACGCACCCACGTCCTGGTCTCGTTTCGACTTGTACTTATATTTATAAATAACCGCAAACTTACGGTGGTGGCGGTCGTAGTCGAGTCGCCCGAAGCCGTAGTAGTTGCGCTCAGGCGCTATGAAATTCTCGACGAGGGGCCCCGTGGGAATTACGGCCTGGACGACGGTGCCTTGGTTGTTGGTATAGAAGCGCCCCGCCGCGAATAACGTCACATGCCTTGTGATCGGGCCGCTGAGCTGAAATTCGCCGATGCCGTGCTGCGATTCGGCGCGGTTGGCGGCGAAGGCGTTGCGCGCGTCGAATTCGGAATTGCGGACCATCAGAGAAACTAGACCGCGATACCGACGGTGCGAGCCCTGCCGAGTAGTGACCTCGATGCGCCCCTTTCCAGGCCGCCCGAACTCCGCCGAATAGGGGTTGTTGTTGACCGCGACCGACCGAACGGCCGACGTCGGAATGTCCAGCGAGTTGGTCTCTATGCCATCGACAATGAGCTGCGGACCCTGCGCGCCCACGCTGGCGGGCTCAAGGAAAAGCGCCGGAACCGCCAACGGATCGCCGTTGAGGATGGGCAATTCGTGCAACGCCGTCGGGTCGAACTTGATATAGTCGCCGTTCTGTTCCACGGAGGGTGTGACGTAGGGCTTATCGCGGACGGTGACCTGCTGCTTCACTTGGGCGAGTTGGAGGCGGATTCGCAGCGGGCGAGGCGCTGTCGTTCCGATTTCCACAGGTTCCGATACTCGCTCGAAACCTGGGGCCGCGATGTCCACAACGTACTTTCCAGGCTCCAAGCCCTCGAACTCGAAGTAACCATCCTCATCCGACGACGCCTGCAACTCTTTCGCCCCGGCCAGGCTTCTCAGCTTAACATCCATGCCGGGGATCGGAGCCCCGGTGGAATCCATCAACGTTCCTTTCAAGACGATCTTGCCCTGAGCGTTGGCGAAGGGCAACGGTAGACACGCCAGGACGGCCACGGCGATGAGGCACCTAACCGCCGGAGGGAGCTGCCAAGTGGGAGTGGCGATTCTTGGCTGCGACACGCTTAACTTGATCGGACTCATTCCTCTTCTCCTTCATCCCGAGTGCGCGGGGTGTGGCCGCGAGTGGTTACCGGGGCGGCCGAAACGAGCGCATCCTCGGGGTAAATAGACATCTGGAGGCGATAGAGGTGGGCGTACGCGCCATTCAGGGCCATCAGCTCGGCGTGGGGGCCTTCCTCGATGATCTGCCCGCGGTCGACGACGACGATGCGGTCGGCAAGGCGGACGGTCGTGAGGCGATGAGCGATGATGAGGGCGGTACGTCCGGCCACGGCACGCTCCAAGGCGTCCATGACAACGCGCTCCACGGCGGCGTCGAGGCCCGTAGTCGGCTCGTCGAGGATCACTATCGGCGCGTCCCGGAGCACCGCCCGGGCGATCGCGACACGCTGCTTCTGGCCGCCCGAGAGCGTGGTCGCGCGCTCGGAAACGGTAGTGTCGTAACCATTCGGGAGCCGCTCGATGAATTCTTCCGCGTTTGCGGTGCGGGCCGCCGCAACGATTTCTTCGTCGCTGGCCTCGGGAAATCCGAACGCGATATTTTCCCGAATGGTTCCGCTGAACAGCAGCGAGTCCTGCAAGACGAGACTGATCTGTTCGCGCAAGGACAGGAGGGTGTATTTCCGGATGTCCTGTCCGTCGATATACAGGGCGCCCCGGGTCGGGTCATAGAATCGCGGGACCAAACTCACCAGAGTGCTTTTCCCGGCGCCAGTCGCCCCCACAATTGCGACCTTCTCTCCCGGCGCGATGACCAGGTTGATGCGCGACAAAACCCGCTGCCCCGGTACGTATTCAAACGAGACGTCGCGGAATTCAATTTCGCCGCGGAACCGTGGAGCGGGGCGAGCCCCGTCCCGATCCTTTAATTCGCTATGCACGCTCATCACTTCGAGGATGCGTTCCGCCGCCACGGACGCCCGGTTATACAGAAAGGAGGACCGGCCAAGGGCCCTCATCGGACGGTAAAAGCTTGTCGCGTAGGCGAAGAAGATGACCACGTCCCCCGTGGTGAGCTGCCCAGAAAGCACGCGCGTGGCCCCGTACCAGATGACGATCGTCAAGCCGATGGCGGAGATCAAGTCGGCCAACGGGCCAACCCGCGCTTGATAGCGCAGAGTTTCGAGATACGCCTGCAAGTACCCTTCGCTTCGAGCTTCGAAGCGCTCCTCAAGCTGCTCTTCCTGCGCAAGACCCTGCACGATGCGGATGGAGGACAGGGCCTCCTGGGCCAGAGCGGCCATCATCCCAGTGCTCTTGCGGGCTTGACGGTGAGCCAGCTTGGCGCGCCGCGAATAGCGGAAGACCACGAGGAGTAACAGGGGGATAACGGACAGGGTTGCGAGCGTGAATCGCCAGTCGAGCCAAAACATCAGGGCGAGCATGCCTACCACCTGGAACCCGTTCGTGCCCAAAAGGATGACGCCGGTCATGATCAAGTCTTGGATGGCCTGAATGTCAGCGGTCAGGCGAGTGGTCAAATCTCCCGTCCGCTGGCCATCGTGGAACCGGAGGGAGAGACGCTGCATGTGCGCGAACAGGTCTCGCCGCAGGGTGAATACAAACCGCTGAGCGGCGGCACCCAACGAGCGCGTGACCGAATAGGTCAGCGCCCCGCTCAACAGAGAAATCAGGATGGTCGCCGCGCAGGCCCCGTAAAGGACCTGCATTTTAGTAAGTGGAGCGTGGTCCAGCCAGGGGCCAATCAGAGGCACGCGGCAGTGCTTGTGCGAAATGACAAGATCAATGACGACCTTGAGCGGCCAGGGCCGAAACACGCTGATGCCGGCTCCCAGCGCCATGGCCACAAACGCCAAGCTGAGCTCCTTCCAGAATGGCCGGACCATCGGCAAAAAGAAACGCACCAAGTCCCGAATGGGCATTTGGGCCTTCATGGACTTGAGTTCGAGTCTCGAAGTGGTCACGTCTGGCATAGACTCCTTAGGCTGAGATGGCGACGAGCCGCATTCCAACTACTCAGGACCCGCCCCTTGTGAGCTGCTGGGAAAGGGTCGGATGTTGGTCCGGATAGCCTTGCGCAGGCTCCCCGTGACCGCAGGGTGAATCGGTGCGGGCCCCGCGCTTGCAGGGCGGCCGAGGAGTGTCTCGGCCCATTCGACCACCTGCGCCGCATTCGCCGCCCATGTACGGTTCGAACATGCTCGGCTGGCTCTTCTGCCCACCTCCTCCCTCAGCGCCGCACTTTCGTGGAGGTGGCGGATACATGCGAGCAGCCCGGCACGATCCCCAGGTTCGAACAGCAGGCCCGTAACCCCATCCGCCACGATTTCCGCCACTTGTCCGACCCGGCTTGCGACCACAGCTCGTCCCGCGGCCATGTATTCGAACAATTTGAGGGGAGAGTAATAGAACTCGTTCAGGGCCGGATACGGCGCGACCGCGACATCCATCGCGGCCACATAGCGTGGCACGTCGTCATGGGCAACGCTGCCGGCAAACGTAACGGCCTTTTCGAGCCCGGCTTGTCGAACCTCCGCCTCAGCCAGCGGACGCAGGGGCCCGTCCCCCACCAGAAGGAGATGAGTTGAATTATCAATGGCGTGGAGGTCGCGGAAAGCTTGAATCAGCAAATCGGCTCCGTGCCACTTTTTGAAACTCGCCACGAAGCCGACCACAAACTGGCCGTCCAAATGAAGCTCGCTCCGTACCGGCTCGCGGCTGACCCCGGGATGGAAGCGGCGAGTGTCCACGGCGTTGGGCAGGGTTCGAATGCGCTCCGGCCGAACCCCAGCCTGAACCAGCCGGCTGCGCAGCGCCTCCGAAACCGCCACCACCAAATCCGCCTTGCGCCAGATCCTTCGTTCCATCCAGCGCGCGAAGGGCGGACAGGTTAATCCGGCGCGAAATCTCTCCTGCTCGTATGCCAAAGGCGCGTTGACTTCCAGGATCAGAGGGATCGCGCGAGCCTGAGCAAGGCGCAGGCCAGCCAGGCCCCAGAGGGTATAACGTTCATAGATGAAGTCCGGATTCAGACGCCGCGCTACCTCCGTGGCCACCTTAAGAAACGTGGAATTGTGCAGAACCCGGACGGCGTCGGGGTTGTGGCGAGTGGGCCGGCCCAAAGCGCGATTCCCCGCTGCTATGGCGTGGGAGAGAGCGTGGTTCCAACTTGTACGAGGGGCGGGAAATACTCCGGCGTGCAAATCAGTTTCGAGAGACTCCGGAGAGCTCGCGCTCGTCGACACCACAGCCACTTCGTGGCCGATTTCGCCAAGCGCGCGGACGAAAGAACGCATATGGATCGCCCCGCCGCTTTTGGCGGCCAAGTCGATTCCATCGGTACAGAGATATAAGACCTTCATTGACCGTTTGTCCCCTGAAAAAGCGCCATCAACTCAGACGCGCCGCTCTCCAACGAGAACCGCTCTTCGATTTTGGCTCGGGCGACGCGGGCCAACCGCTCGGATAATTCCGGCTGGCCAAGAAGCCGGTCCAAAGCTCCGGCAAGCGCCACGGGCTCACTCGGCGGAACAAGAAGACCGTCGCGCTCTGAGTCCACGAGCTCCGGAATGCCAGACACCGTCGTCGAGACAACAGGGGCGCCGCTCGCCATTGATTCCAGCAGAACGTTAGGGATTCCGTCACGGTCACCGTCCGCGGCAACGACACAGGGCAGCGCGAATGCGGAAGCCCGCGCGTAAGCCTCCCGAACCGCCTCATGGGGGAGCGCGCCGAGCAGTTTGATCCGATCTTCAAGTCCGAGCATGAACACCTGGTTTGTGAGCGTATCCCTCATAGGGCCATCGCCAATAATCTCCACCCTGAAATGCCGCCCTTTCTTCTTCAGGAGACAGGCCGCCGAAATCAGATCCCCCAGCCCCTTTTTCTCGACCAGTCTGGCCACGGAGAGAATGACGGGCGGCCCTTCGCCGGTAGCGGGTGGCCAGCGAAAATTGAATTCAGAAAGATCGAGCCCGTGATAGATGAGCCGCAGCTTGCCGTCGCATTGCGAACTGAATCGAGTCAACAGATATCGGCGGTTGTATTCCGTGCAAGTGACGACCGCCCGCGCCTGCCGGATTTCGGCGCCGAGCAGCTCGGGCGGAGTCTTCACGTAAAGGTCCTTGGCGTGCGCCGTAAACGTATAGGGAATTCCAGTGAGTTCGTGCGCGAGCATCGCCACAACCGCGGGGGCATTGGCAAAGTGTGCGTGCAGGTGGGACACGGGTTCCTGACGAAGGACGTCCGCCAAGCACACGGCCTGCATAAAGCGGTGGGCGCCACTCGTGCGGCGATAGCGTATGGCATCGCGCAAGGCTCGAAAATAGCGGATCGGATGCCTGGAAAGCAGGCGGAGACTGGCTCCGAGGGGGCGTCTCCAGCGCAAGGCTTCGGCAAGGCAGTTGAATGGCGCTTGCATCTGCTGGGTCTTGGGGTGGACGGGCGCTGGGCTAGGCTCTTTGAGCGAAAAAATGCGCAAGGGGACTCCCGCTCGTTCGACAGCGATGACTTCGTTTAAAATGAATGTTTCCGAGACCCGCGGCCAGGCGCTCAAAATGTACGCAACCGCGGGGCCCTTACAATTTGGCTTCCTCTCTGGCATTTCTTCTCGGACCTGGCTGACGCCGCTCCTTGCGCCCCCAAAGTATTGACGTACCCTCTCGAGTTGACGCTCTATCCGTCAAGTGACGGATTTGGGAGGATGACCGCCGCGCCGGCAACCATCGCCCAAGAATAAAACCGCTCCCGTGGCCGCTTGGTGTCTGCTCTCACTTTGCCGACCGCGTTAAAGCGACAAGCTTTTTTTCGACCAACGCCGCAGCTTGTTGCGGCGCTGGGACCGCGGCCTCCTGTCCGGTCGCCGCTACCGAAACGGCCCTCGTACCGAGGAGTAATTCCTCGATCTGTCTTGCTCGAAACTCAATCGTAAAGGAACGCGCCACGAATGCTGCGGCCGCTCGACCCATCTCGTCACAGCGATTCCTGTCCTGACAGAGCGCGAGCAGGTGGGCCTGGAACTCGTTCAAGTCCTTCGCGAGCAAGCCGGTACGGCCCGCCTCGGAGGTCAATCGGGACACTTCGTTTTCCATCGTCACCACTGGGCGGCCGCAGCCCTGCGCCTCCAGGAGCGCTTGGTAGGGACGGTTGCCCTCTGCCTTCTCAGGGAAGGCGAAAAAGTCGCAGGCGGCGTAATACCAACCGACGTCGCTATGCTCAACCATTCCGGCAAACTGGACGCGTTCAGCGACCTTTAGCCTTGCAGCTTCTTCCTCTACCTGCCTGCGGCCACGCCCGTCTCCAACCAGGAGCAATCGAGCGTTTGGGGGAAGCGCGGCGAAGGCACGCATCAGATCGAGCACCGCCTCAGTTTTCGAAGGCCGAGGATCGCCCTCATATCTCCGCACCGAGAAGCGGCTGACGCACAGGACGACGGGCCCCTCCTGGGGGAGACCCAGCACGCGACGTGCTTCTTCGCGGCTCGGTATCCGCGCCCAGATTTTCACGGCGCGCGGCAGCAAACAGACCCGTTCATTCGGGACGCCCCAGGCGCGAAGGTTCCGGACAGCGTTGGGCCGAATCGCTTCGATCCACTCTGCCCGCTCGAGAGTTTTCCGGTAAGCATAGGTGTACAGGTCTCGCCAAGGTCTCGGCACCGCCGCCACGGTTCGCTCGCCACCTTCGCCCCCCTTGAGGATGACGTACCGTTTGGGGTGCTGCCACCAGCCAAACAAGTCCGGGGATTGAACTGTCGGGTTGTAGATAAGCCATGCGTCGGGCGAAAACCTCTTCATGTCCCCGCGCACGACAGCCGCTTCCGCGATGAGGCGTCGCGCCGGAAGGCGCCGGCGCCAGAAATCCCGCACATTTACTCGAGAGACAATTTGCAATTCATGGCCTCGATTTCTCAGGGCCTCTAATAAGTTGGAGATTAACATCCCGTCCCCAGATATGTGGCCTTCCCCGCCCGGGCGCGTCTCCAGGTACCATGCGCGAGGGACGTTGAACGCGATCCGCATACTGTCTCCTTTCGTTACCACGCCGAGTTTGATTTCTCGGCCCCAACCACTAACGGAACTGCCCCTTACGGGCCGGGCTTTACGACCCTCAGGGCTCATTCAGACCTCCCACCCATTTCTCCATCGACGAGACTGCGCGAAGATGGATTCCGCTCCCGATTCGCCGGCAGATGCCGAGGTTGACCTCCCCTCCTGCCCGAAAGCCTGAATGCCACTGTCGGGCACAACCCCCGCCAGTTGACTTCGGGGGACGGCACCTTGCTCTCTACAACCCGGAATCGATCCCGTGGCTGGGGGACCGCCCAGGATGAGTTCCTCAATCTGTCTTGCCCGGACATTGATCGAGAAGGATCGCGCTATGAACGCGGTGCCTGCTCGACCCATCTCCTCGCAGCGAATTCTGTCTTGCGCGAGCGCGAGCAGGTGGGCCTGGAACTCGTCCAGGTCCTTCGCGAGCAGACCGGTACGGCCAGACTCGGTGGTCAGTCGAGCCATTTCGGTTTCCATTGTGACCACGGGGCGGCCGCAGGCCTGGGCCTCAAGCAACGCCTGATAAGGACGATTAGTTTCCCCCTTCTCAGGGCAGGCGAAGCAGTCGCAAGCGGCGTAGTACCAACTGACGTCGCCGTGCTCCACCATACCGGCAAAGTGGACGCGTCCAGTGACCTTGAGCCTTGCGGCTTCTTCCTCTAGCTGCCCGCGGCCAGGACCATCGCCAACCAGCAGCAGTAAGGCGTTTGGAGGGAGCGCCGCAAACGCGCGGATCAGGTCGAGGACCGACTCAGTTTTTCCAGGGCGGGGATCAACCTCGGTTCTTCGGACTGTGAAGCGGCAGACGCACAGGACGATGGGCACTTCCTGTGGCAGCCCGAGCACGTGTCGTGCTTCTTCGCGGCCAGGCATCCGCGTCCACATCTTTATGGCGCGCGGCAGGAAACAGATCCGCTCCTCCGCGACGCCCCAGGCGCGAAGGTTCCGAACAGTCCTGGGCCGAATCGCTTCGATCCTGTCCGCCCGCTGTAGGGACTTGCGGTAGGCGAAGGTGTACAGTTCGCGCCATGGTCTCGGCACCGTTTCTGCGCTTCGCCGGCCAGTTTCCTCCCCGCCCTTGAGGAGCACGTACCTCTTAGAACGTTGCCACCAGCCGAACAAGTCAGGGAATTGAATCCTAGGGCAGTAGACCAGCCATGCATCCGGGGAAAATCTTTTCATCTCCCCACGCACCAAGGCCGCTTCGGCAAAGAGACGACGCGCAGGAAGCCGGCCGAGCCAGAAATCGCGCGCGTCCAGTAGAGAGACAATCCTCACCTTATGGCCGCGCTTCCTCAGAGCTTCCACCAGGTTGGCGATAATCATCCCATCGCCCGAAGTCGGCTTTTCACCTCCAGGGCAACTCTTAAGATAGCCTGCACGGGGAACGTGGAAAGCAATCCGCACTCATCCTCCTCCCTGATTCTTCAAGCGTGGCACCCTACTTCCAGAGTCGGCGGCCGAGCCTCGCCGCCGCGCCAACAGGTCAGGCTTCGAAGACTTTCGTCGAGCATAAGTTCAGCGCTTTTGCGCCATCCAGGCGCTTTCGTTTGAATGGCATTTTTCCGTCCCTTGAGCCAGAACACGGCTTTATAGAATGGAAGGTTCACCATCGCCGACGGATGACCGCCCGAAGCCATGTAGGTCCTGCGAAACATTTCGGCAGTGTCATCCAGCGCGCGCAAGCTGCGAAAGTTTTTGCCCGCCAGCCGCTCGAGGCTCACAATAAAATGCGCGATGTCGCGCGCGGGATCGGCGAGGTCATGATCGTCCCAATCAACGACCACGGTTCGCCCTTGCGCGAAAATGATCTGGAGATCGCAGAAGTCGCCATGGCCGGCGCAGATGGAGACGGCGCCTGGGGACGGCGCAGCAGCCTTCAGCCGTCCAAGCACCTCCTCACACTTGGCAGCCAAAGGCCCGCCTTCCTCCGATATAAGGCGGCACTTACGCTCTGCGCTTCTAATGAATTTCTCGACCCCCGAGACCCGGCCCGTGGGCGGGGCTGTCGCATGAAATCGCGCCAGCCATCGCGCGCACCGCTCAGCGGCCTCAGCACAATGACGCCTGTCACCGCGTTTGAAAATATCTTGTGCTGAGGTGCCCTCCACCCTTTCCTGCAACAGCAAGCGCAAGGACGGCACGTATGCGACCGGATGGGGAATCGAAAACTCGGCCCCAGGGTGAAATCCGCCTTGTTCGAGCGTCTCCATGTATTCGTAGACATCCTGCCGGTCGGTGGCGTAGACCTTCCCGATCAGGCGCCGGGATCCGTTTCCAGTGTCAAGAATGATTTCGCAAGTGCAGTGGGGCTTGAAATTCCTGCGCATTTCATGAATGCCAACGACCTTCGGCAGTTTCCCCGGTTCCGCGTAAAGCCGAAGCCGCCCAATTTCTTTACTCAGCCCCTCTGGATCAAAGACTAGAGGCAGGGTTCCAATCTCGGGGTCCCGCGTGCGCGGGACGCCAGGGGAAGTTGGCGCCAGCGCGTCGATCTGTTTGTCGGCTAAATTGGACACTTTTCCGCTGCTCCTAGAAAAGCTAGCAAATGTTCGCCCCCGCTAAATACCCGAGTCCTGCGTCCAGCATGGCCTCGGCCGAATCGGGCCGTGGCCGAGGTCCCTTATAAAGGTCAAGCCTTGCGCCCCTCAAACAGAATGCGGCCTTGTAGAAGGTCAAGTGTCGAAGGACCTGTGATTTTCCGTTTGAAGCCAGGTAGGTCCTCAGGAACACTTCCGCCGCGTTATCGAGAGCTCGAACTGAGCCACGATGGTGAAGCCCCCGCCGCTCGAGACTGACCAGAAACCTTGCAACATCGCGCGCCGGATCAGCGACGTTGTAACTGTCCCAATCAATGACCACCGTGCGCCCCGCACCCAAGATAATGTTAGAGGTGTTATAGTCGCCATGGCCGGCGCACGTATACGCCTCGCCGAGTGCCAACCGAGCGGCCTTCAGTCCGTCCAACAACTCCCGAGCCTTGGCCGCTAAGGACCCACCCCCGCGGGCGATGAGGAGGCCCCTAGTCTCCGAGTGCCTGATAAGTTTATTGGGATCTGAGATATGGCCGGACTGCGGGGCCAGAACATGAAACCGCGCCAGCCATCGAGCGCATCGCTCAGCAGCCTCGCCCCGCTGGCCCGCATCGCCGTAATTGAAAACCTCTGTTGCCGGCATTCCTTCGACTTCTTCTTGCAACAGCAGACGCATATCGGGCAGATAGGCAAGCGCTTGAGGAATCGAGAACTCTGCCTCGGGGCCGAACCCTGCCTGCTTGAGCGCCTCCATGAATTCATAAACATCTCGGCGGTCGCAGGCATAAACCTTTGCGATCAGGCCTGAGCGCAGTGAAATCTCGAACGTGGAGCGTCTCTTTCCGCTGCACCTTATCGTGCGCACTCGCATGTCCCGCAGCGCGCCTGCCCACTGAAAAATGGGGAGCAACGCCAAGTGCCGACTCAGACTGCCCGAATCCAAAAGTAGCGCTACGGGAGGGATATTCGGAAGGGTGCTGTTGAGGGCGGGGGACGTCGCCCACGGATCAACACCTTTGAATTTCATCCTGTCAGACACTGATCGAGCCGATCTTCGAAGCAGCAAAAGGGCGAAAATGACGGAGATGTAAAAGCTGGCGTTTATGGGGAGCGCCCAACTTAGAAAGGTGTGCGTTCCGTCGGCAGAAATTCCCTGGGGAAAGAGCCACCAAGCGACGTCCAAGCGGGACAGCAGGAACTGGAGTCTAGCCGGCAGGTCCATTTTGTCTGCCGCGCCAATCACGACGACCGCCGCCGAGAAGCCAGCCAAGATTGCTTGGAGCATTGGATACTTCATGCGGTGCGCAATCGAGTTGTTAATCGCAGGATTCATGTCGAAACCCATCCGTTATTTGCCCAGCGATGCCCGTTCTGGGGCCGGTGTCCACATGTCCCCGGTGGAAGAAAGTAAGCGCGCATGACCATGCGCCCCTAAAGTCCCTGACCGATAAATCCGGGAACTCTTTCGCTCGACCGCTGTCTCAGCGCGGGAGTGGGAATTACTTTCTCCTCACCCAGTTCCAGGAGGCGTCGTGCTGCCCTTCTTCCCCCGCAAAGCTCGATCGCACGATCGTGACGGGGAAAGTCCGTCCGGTCCAAATCACTAACAATGCGCTCCGCGAGATTCTTTGCGGAGAGCTCCTGGGGGTAGAGCACGTCTATCAGACCGCGTCCTGCGAACAGCCGGGCGCGCATCACTTGCTCCGCGCTCGGGCCGGCGCGCGGGACGACCAGAGCCTTCTTCTTCAAGTGCAAGACCTCGCATAAGGAGTTGTACCCGGCCATGGTGACAACCAAGTCGGCGGCATTCATGTAGCCTAGGGTATCTTCCACTGAGGTCAACACGCGAATATTCAACCCGGCAGCGTGAGTCCAGAGGGATTCTTGCTGGTCCCGCTGCATCAAAGGGCCCGTGATAAAGAGAGGGACAAACGGAAGGGGCTTCCCTAGTAGTTGAAAGGCGTCAAGGCAGGCCCGCATCATTGGGTAAGCGTCATAACCCCCCCCCGCGGTAATGAGTACGAGGGGCTGATTCTGGACTCGAAGCTCGCGGCGTACTTGCTGAGGCGTCGCATGAGGTCCATCCGAGCAGACATAACCGCAGTAGCTGATTTTCTCCTCCGGCACCTCTCGATCCATCCCGTAATGGGAAGCGGTGTCGAAGATGTCGCGGCATCCATAAATAAACACCTGGTCGTAATAGGTGTTGATGAGTTGATAGAACTGCTTCTTTTCCCATGCCGCGCGGATCACCTCCGGCGCGTCAAGGATATCCCTGAGCCCCAGTACCTTCGTCGCCCCTCGTCGCCTGAGCACTTCAAGGGTGGGGACGAGTTCCCCCCAAACTCCCGCGGGGGTGTGGTCTACCAGGAAAAATTGGGGATCGAGAACTTCCGTGGCCTTCTGAATGATTGAGGCGCGTAGAGCCTTGCCTTTTTTCTGGTCGATGCGGAGATTGCGCATGTGCCAGATCTCGGTGTCAACCTTAATGATCGAGGGGATCTTGATGTAATCAATGCCGGGGGGCAAAGCGAACAGGCTCGCCGACGGGCAGCCGATGAGCATTAGGACGTTGGACTCCGGGACGTCTCGCACGACACAGCGGGCGATGTCTAATGTCCTTCTCAAGTGCCCGAGGCCAAAGCCATCATGAGAGTAGGTCACCAATCGTGTCGAATCATTTCTGTCCACAGGCATATTCCTCACGACCACTCCGCTCCACAGTCCAAAAAACCCGCCTGAGGAAATCTTGCTTTTTGTCAACCTGCCAAAATTACATCTCGGTCAAGCCAAAATTACACGGCAGTTACAAATATGAACATTGTTGCGTGAACAAATTTGCAGAATGGATCAGTTCCATCGAATTCCGATTAAGGCGAATGTTTTCGGTTGGTGTGCAATCCTCGGGCCTGTTGCCCTATGCACTCACCGTCGCATCGCGAAGGTCAGACCATCCGAAAAAATTGCAATTCCGCATGTTCACGGCCCTTCTCGTGATTCAACCGACAAATCTGGTGCACTGATTTTTTCAGACCAGCCCACGCCATAATGTGCAAATTAGCCTCTCCCTATCGGCAAGCCCATGGAGCGCAATCACCCAAGCCCTCTGAGGACCCGCCCGCGGCAATCAGAGGTAGCAATACTGTTTCCAATTAAGTAGGGGTGGTTCCCCTAAACTAGAACCTGGGCCGGTGTGGTAATTAGAGCTTAGCCTGGTGTCCTGAATAGAACCTAGACTGGTGTGGTGAAAAGAACCGAGTTAGTTCCGTGAAGGAGGCGATTATTGAAGTGGAGTTTTATTGGATTATCGATTTAATAGATGAGTCACTGTCGCACGATTCCAAGGTTATGGCCGCCAGCCCTGAACTTTCACGGCAACAACGCTGCCTTGACCGGGGTTCGCTGCGCCGTTCTAGCTGGCCACAATGGCCTGGAGTATTCTAACTGGGGCGCGCTGGACAGCTCGCTGCTCTCCTCCACGGTGAAACTCACGCGTGCTTGGAATGTCAGAACGCACCGCATCGTCGCGCCGGTGGTTTGTTGTGACCCGAACTGACACCATCCGAGGTTTCGCGGAAATAACCGTGCGAGGACAGTCGCCAACTTTCATCTTTCACGCCAACCAACGATCGCCCGGCTATCTTGGCCCAGGGTCCGCGAACCTTTCCGCTAAACACTCGGGAGTTCATACACCATAGAATTCCTGGTACCAATTCACGAAGCGTCGAAGGCCCTCGCGCAACGGGGTTTGAGGCCGGAAACCCACATCGCAAGCCAGGCCGTCGACGTCGGCCCAAGTCGCGGGCACATCGCCCGGCTGCAGAGGCAAGAAATTCAGCTTCGCCTTCTTCCCCGTGGCCTCCTCCAGGACCTTGATAAAATCCAACAGAGTCACGGGGGAATTGTTTCCAACGTTATAAAGTCGGAGAGGAAGCCCCGGCTCGGTTTTAGCTTGCCCCTCATTTTCGAACACGCGCTTGACCTCCGCGCGGTCGGCTAGATTGGCCTTGACGAATCGGAAGCTGGAGTTGGCGGTCAATTGTTCAAGGCGCGCCTGCTTCAGATTGACGTCGTAATAGTCATTCAGGTTATCCAGCCCCGTGACGCGGAAACCTTCAGCCAGGAGACGCTTCGAGACGTGAAACCCAATGAACCCGGCGCTCCCCGTTACCAGAATGGTGGTCATCGGAAATCTCCCTTTAGGTTCCCTACAGCCTCACAACATACCCCCCTGAGGGGTTCCAGGGCACTCTTTTTCTTTGGCTGGGTTCACGGGCCTGGGACAGGCTGTCCTTACCGAAAACCGCGTCCGCTGACGAAAAGTGGAGTTGTCACCCCTTTTTGAGACAGACGACAAAGGCTCAAGAATCGGCGAATGGTATGAAATTGCTATTGAAGCGAGGATTGAGTCAAGCGTGTGTCTCGACGGCAGTTCACGAAGGAGTTCAAGCAGGCGGCAATTCGGCGGCCGGAGATGGGGGCTTCGAAATGGGCGGGAGAGGCGTGTGGGGCGCTCGTCCCAGGCAGTGGAGCCCATGGGCCCCGGGTGTTTCTAAACCAGTTTATTTGGCGGTGGCTTCGATTCGGGGATCGGACCCGCCGCCGATCCTTTGTTGACTTGGGGAGTTCGTTT
>QHZN01000129.1 GCA_003225365.1 Acidobacteriota bacterium | reverse complement strand
ATGGCTCTGTGAGGAGGAGGGTGCCGGCTCTCCGTACCACTATAACGGGACATACCGCAACTTCATGGGTACGGGCGAATTCGCGAATGTCGTGGGGGGAGGAAGCCTGACGGCCACCTTCGAGACGGGGGCCCTCTTGCCGGCAACCAACCACACGTACATGAAGATCGACGGAACCATCAACTTCTAGACCGAACTCACATAGCGTGCGAACTGGCAGTTACGGCCCTCCCACCGTGGTTGCCAGTTCTAAAGGATGCGGGCATGAGCCCTTAAGCTCATGCCCCCTCCCCTAAACGAGTGGATCTCGCACCATACGGTGCATGGCTCCGCCGCGCGCTACTCTTCGCGAGTCACATCCTGGGCGATCCAGAACTTTCCGGGCTCAAGGCCCGCTCTCAGCGCCAGCTCGTGAACGAGTAGCTGAATGTAAACGGAATCCACGAGCGTCCCGAGCCCCAAGCCGAGCGGCTCAACCTTGAGGACGCGCATGCTGGGCTTACGCTTCCCGGCGATATCCGTAAGGAGCAGGACGCGCCCGCCGTGGGCGCGGATGTCCTCCGCCAGACGCTCAAGGAATTTGCCGGGCCCCGCGCGGCGGGAAGGTCTTTGAGCCGGGCCCCGCCGGGCAATGATGATGTAGCGATGTGCGGGATGGATGATCTCGATGGGGCCGTGGCGGAACTGCGCGGCGCTCATGGGCTCGGCCGCCATGCGCACGACTTCCTTAAACATCAGCGCGCCTTGATAAGCCGTGGAAAGGTCCGCGCCTCTCGACATCAGCGAGAGGTAGGGCGGGAGGCCGAAGTATTCGGCGGTGGCGTCGGTCACTTCCTTCCGATGCTCCAGCACTTGCTCTTCGGCCTCGATAGCCTGAACCAGGGTTTCCGTCAGCGGCCTGTGCCGCTGGCGCGCGATGGCGAAGGCGAGGTACATGAGCACCGCGACGCTCGTGGTGTAGGTGCGCGTGCTGACGGATTTTTGCCGGCCTGCCAGCATGGGGAGCAAGACGTTCGCGCGCCGGCCGAGCGTGCTCGACTCGACGTTCACCACACCCAATACGCCCACGCGCTTCGGCAAGTGCTCGAGGAGGCGCGTCACCTCCACCGTCTCGCCTGACTGCGAGACTATGACAAGCAGGGTGTCCGGCTTAAGGATCCTGAGATGGTGATGGAGCAGCTCGGCGGTTTCCCACACTAGGGCGCGAATCCCAACTGAGGTCAGAAACGCCTGAGCCGGGTAGGCAGCGAAAAGCGACGACCCCATGCCTGTGAAAACCACCGTGGGCGGCCAGTGCGTGACTACGCGCCTGAGGGTGGAGAAGGGAATCGCGCCAGGGCTCGTGTAGTATTTGCGCACGTCGGCCAGCGCCCGCGGCTGGTCGAGGACTTCTTCCATCATGGGCGTCATCTCGAACATCGCTTGATTATTGTACTCGCAGTCGAGGACGGGAGCCGGCACTCGGCCCCCATTCCCCTCTGGCAGGGCCCTACCGGGACTTGGCCCAATCTTGCCAAACCAGGCCCCGAACGCGACGGAATTCGGTCACGTTCGCTGTCACCAAAGTCAGATTGCGACGAAAGGCTTGGCCTGCGATCAGGAGGTCGTATGCCCCAATCGGTCTCCCCTCGGATTCCAGACTGGCTCGCAAGGTCCCGGCTATACGGGCGTCTTCATCGTCGAATGGGAGCAGGCTGATCGGGCCGCCTAAGAAGGCTGAAAGTCGCCGGGAGTTGGCCTCTGCGCGCGAGCTCTTGGCCACTCCGTACCAGAGTTCATAAAGGACGATGGAGGACACGGCGAGCTCGGCCTTGGCCTCGACCTCCTCCGCGAGTCGTAGACGCACTCGCTCGGGCTGGCCGTTGATCACCGCGATGCAGGCATTTGTATCCAGCAGATATTTCACTTGAAGAGGGACCGCTTGGGCGTTCGCGGCTGCCGGCGGCCTCTTGCCCCCTCGCGCATGAACGCCCCCGCGGCAAGCCGGTCCAGTTCAGCGAACCACTGGCGCGGCTCAGCGATCATAGGTTCCAACAGGATTCCTCCGGGCACCCTTCGGACACGCACCCGGTGCCCGGGGAATCGGAACGCACGCGGCAGGCGCACGGCTTGGCTGCGGCCATTCCGGAAAAGCTTGGCGATTCCAGTTCCGCTCATAAATAACCTCGGGGCGATAGTATATACCAGTAATATAGTCCCAGCCAAGCGGGGCCGATCGATCGGGGCTTCGCCAAAGCGCTGAGGGCTAGAGCCCAAGACAGGCTTCGCCAACCAGGATGGCGTGGACTTCGCGCGGGCCGTGCACGCCGCGGATTAGCACTTGCTCGATGTCAGCGGTGCGGCTGGTGCCGGTGATGAAAACCACCGAGCGCCCGCCATCCGGCGCCAGCGGCCCGCCGGAGAGGGTCAACGCCTCCAGTACATCGTCGAGCGACGCCGCCACCTGGCTTTCGCGATACAGCGCCACATGGACCGGAGGCGCGAGCGAAGCCAGTTGGCCGCCTTCCGTCCGGCTCGTCAAGGCCAGGCTGCCGGTCTCAGCCAAAACGAAGTCTACGCCGGTTATACCCACCTGTGCCTGAAAGCTTGCTTCTTTGAATGCCGCATTTCTTCCGCCGCCGCCTGCTTCCGATTTCTCTGGCCATTCCTCGACCGCGACTCCCCACGCCCGCAGTTTTTCCGCCAGCTGCAACTGCTTCAAAAGCGGATTACGGGAGAGAACGACACCCGAGGAATTCCCGATGATCGAACGAAGCGTATCCTCCAACTGTGCGGCATTCGCGGCCCGGTAAGTCGCTCCCGCAAGTCTTTCGAGCTCTGCTTCGAATTTGGGCAAGTAATCTGGCTTTTCTATTGGCGGCATGACCCCGTCCAGCCGAGCCGGTGGAAGCGAGCGGGCATCTGTCACGACGCCAGGCCTTCCAGTTTGAGGGCGTCCTAAAGCTCTCCGGATGCGGTCAAGCATTTCCTCTCGGGTCGCCATTTTCCGGCCTCACGGACGGTCAATCTCTACATTTTCCGGAGGCCAATTTCAAGTCTTTCCGGGCATGGGATGTAACCGCAATAAAACACTTGACTTGCCGGCATTCCGAATCTCAAAACTTTCTTGCAACCTTCCACCTCTCTCCACCATCCGATAGGCGGGGTTTTTAGAAAGCGCAAGAGTGCTTTGGCGAGGTCTTGATGCGCCAAAGCCGGAACTGAAAAGCCAAGAAAGGCGTTGGCTTACTTGGAGAAGCCCGGAAAGGTTGTAACGGAGCAATGTCCATCGCTGTAAAGGTACGTAAAAATCCGTATCGCGCACTCTTATTGAAGAAGCGCGAAGAGTTGCTGGCCTCGGTGAAGGCTGAGCCCGATGTTTTGGATGCGAGCACCCGCACACCGGACGAGGTGGAGCTCGCCGCGAAGGCCGTGGAGCAGGACGTGGCCGCGGTGACCGTGAGCCTGCGTTCGCGGATGCTGAGGGAAGTTGAGAAATCTTTGAAGCGAATCGCCGACGGCACGTATGGTGTCTGCGAAGGGTGCGGCGAGGAAATCTCTGCCAACCGCCTCAAGGCCATTCCCTGGACTCAGTTTTGCCTGATTTGCCAGGAACTGCGTTCGCAGAACTAAGCACACTCCCCCCTCCAAGGCATCGCGCATAGCTTATGACAGCGGGGGAGTGGCTTTTTTTAGTGTCCAGCGCCCACCTTGACTTACCACGTGCTAAATGGGCCAAGCCACCAGGCGCGGCAAGACGCCGTCTGTCCAGTGCCACGATACGGGCGCATCGGTCTCCCACTCGCGACCTTTCACCGCCTTACGGATTAACGGTTAAATCCACTGCGGTCGAGTGGCTCAGGGTGGGAGTCGACTGCGTGTCCGCCCCTGTAAAGGTAATTGTGTAATTGCCCGCGGGCGTTCCAGGCGAGTGCGTAACCCCGCTACCCCCACCGCCGCAAGCGATCAGCAGAAAGGCAAGCAAAGCCGCCGCCAGCACTACGCCAAAATGCCGGCATATGACCGGCCCAGACAGTCCTTCAGGTTTCTGGCGGCGAATTCGCAGCGCCTCTAAAACCAGCAGTGCAAACAATGCAAGCAACGGCCCATAGCGATTCGCCCATGGCGACAGGGGTAATTGCCGCGGTGCGGCTTCCGTCGGCGCAGTTGTGGAGATCCTTATCATGGTCGTCACGGCGTTCGTCGCGTCCGATGTCACCATCATCGGGCTGACCGCGCAGGTCGAATACGTCAACGTGGGGGGGAGTGAACAGGTCAAACTGACCGCTTGATTGAATCCGCCCTGGGGCGAGATTGAAACCGTGTAATTCGCCGTGCCGCCGGCCGCGACCGTTGCCGTCGTGGGATTCGAGCTCAAAGCAAAATCCTGGGCCACGCCCGTGATGGGGATGGTCTGGGGACTGTCGGCGGCGTTATCAGTCAGCGTCAACGTGCCCGTGCGCGTGCCCCCTGCCGTCGGCTTAAACGTGATACTGATCGAGCACATGCCGCCCGCGGGAGCGAGGGACGAGTTGCAATCGTCTGTTTCGGAATAGTCGCCGCTGATCGCGATCTTTGAGAAGACCAGCGATTGATCGCCCGTGTTGTCAATGCCGACCACGCCCGGGCCGAGGGTTGTCCCGATTGGAGTCGCGCCAAACGTCAGGACACCGTTCGTGATTTCGCTACTGACGATCGTGACGACCGGCCCGCTGATCCCTGTCCCCACCAGCGGAATGGCATGCGGCCCGCCAAATGCACTGTCCTGAATTAGGACGACAGCAGTCCAGGGTGCGGTCTCGGGCGGAGTAAACTGCACGTTTACAGCGCAGCTTGCGCCGGCCGCAAGGGAAGCGCCGCAGTTGTTAGTTTGGCTGAATCCGCCGTAGGAAGGCTGCAAGGCGTTGAGCGTTGGAAAATCGCTGTCGAAGGTCTGGCCCGTCACATAAGCGTTACCGGCCGTGTCTACGGCGATTCCGTTCCCCTGGTCGTCGTCATAGTTAAAATCATTGGCCGAGCCCGCCAGGAAACTCGAGTAGAGCAACCGTGAGCCGTCCGGGCTGAACTTGGCTACGAAGCTCTCGTACGTATCCCCAAGGCGGCCGCAGGCTGAGCAGCTCGCTTGAAATGCATTGACTGTTGGAAGGCCAAAGTCGAAGGTCCCTCCTGTGATATAAGCGTTTCCCGAAGAATCCACAGCGATCGCTGTCCCGAATGTCAGCCAAAAGCCGCCGAACAACGTGGAAGAAACGAGGCCGCAACCTCCTGGATGAAGTTTCGCGACGTACGTTCCACTGAAGTTCTGGGGCGAGTCTGAGAATGGCGCAGTTTGAAACGCCCCGGAAGTCGTGGGGAAATTTGAACCCGCTTGCCCTGTGAGATACGCGTCGCCCGCACTGTCGAGGGCAATACTCGAAATTGAGACGCCGTTAATGTAAGTGGAAAACAGAACGTTCCCAGCCGGATCGAACTTGGCGACAAAACCCTCGCCAGTCGTTCCACCGCCGGCGGATCCCGTTTGGTAGGCGTTCGGTGTGGTTGGGAAGTCAACCGAAGCCGTGGTCCCAGCCGCGTAGACATCTCCCGCGGAATCAAGCGCTATCGCACTTACAAATTGTCCCTCCGTGCCCGAGAGGTAGGTCGAAAACGCTAGGCCCGAGGCAGTGGAATTCAACTTCGAAACGAACCCGTTCCCCCCGTTGCTCGCCGCCAGACCGGTCATCTGGAAGGCGCCGGGAGTGACCGGGAAATCCGGCGAGCTGGTTTCTCCAACGACAATTGCTTCGCCCGATGTATCCACGGCGATGGCATTTGTTGCGTCACCGGCGGAGCCGCCTAGGAGAGTGGAATAGAGGAGCTTCGAGCCGTCGGCACTCAGCTTCGCAACGAACGTGTCGTTAGTTCCATTCAATTTAGTCTGAATTACTCCCGTGGTGACCGGAAAATCTGACGAACTCGTGCCCCCTGTGAGGTAAATATTTCCAGCCGAGTCGAGAGCGATCCCATAGGCTGCATCACCGTTGCTTCCACCCAAATATGTTGAAAAGACCAATGACTTGCCGTCCGGACTGAGCTTGCTTACGAAGGCATCAGATATTCCCGTGGCAAAGCCGTTTTGATTGAGTTGCGGTTGAAGGGGGTTGAATGTCGGGAAATTGTTGGAATCTGTCCAGCCCGCGACAACGGCGCTTCCGGTCGAGTCTACGGCAATAGCCAGGCCGTAATCTTGGCTTCTGCCGCCGAGATAAGTCGAGTAAGAAAGAGTGGGGTCTATCACCAGTGGCCGGCTACGGTCGTATTTTCCCACCTCAAATCCGACGCGCCCTTCGCGCCGGAGCTCAAATTTCCCATCTACTTTTTTTGAGTCTCGAATTTTGGAATCAAAGATGTGGTCCCCGCTTCCCAAACCTACGGGTTGGTAAGCGATGGGTTTCGTGAAGCGAACTTTTCCTGCTGCCGTTGAAATGACGAGGTCACCGTTTCGAGCGATTCGAGGCCTGCTCCGGACTTCCTCGAAAGCCAAGAGGATTTTTTCGGGATCGGCGCCGGGATTTACGACAAAGTCGTACTCAAGCCGCTGCGCTTCGGGCTG
>QHZN01000128.1 GCA_003225365.1 Acidobacteriota bacterium | reverse complement strand
GACTTCTGGCTTCTGACTCCTGACTTCTCGTTGCTCTCCGGTGTTATTTCCTTCCGGTAACCAAGGACTTCGAGGGCGGCCGTCTTTTCCCCGCGGAAGTGGGCGAGTTCCTGCTGGTAGTAAGCCAGTACGCGTCCGGCCTCGAACTCGGTCGGCGCTCTCGAGACCGCGAGGCGAAAGCCGTATCCCACGCGGTCGCGGCCGTCGGGTTTTGCTTCCTTCAGAATTCTTTGCGCCATGGCCCGTGCCGCTTCGAAATACGCCGGATCGTTGAGCGTGGTAAGCGCTTGGAGCGGCGTGTTTGTGCGCACGCGCCGCACGGTACAGAACTCGCGGCTGGGCGCGTCGAACGTGTCGAGGCTCGGATAGGGAGCGGTCCGCCGCATGAAAGTGTAAAGGGCCCGACGGTAGCGGCCCTCGCCTTCGCTGATCACCCATTTCTCGTCGCTGTACGGCCGGTCCCAGATACCCTCGGGCTGGTAGGGGAAAACGCTTGGGCCGCCCACCTTAAGAGTAAGGAGGCCGCTCGCTCCGAGCGCAATGTCCCGGACCATCTCCCCCTCCACGCGGAAGCGCGGGCCGCGCGCGAGCAGGCGGTTATAAGGGTCGCGCTCCTCGAGCTCCGGCGTGATCGCAGACGATTGCCGGTACGCAGACGAGGTCACAATGAGCCGGACGATTTTCTTCATGCTCCAGCCCTGGCGCATAAACTCGGTCGCCAGCCAGTCGAGCAGGTCCGGATGGGTGGGCGGCGAGCCCTGCGTCCCAAAGTCTTCGCTCGTTTCGACAATGCCGCGTCCCCAAATCGTCTCCCAGAGGCGATTCACTTCGACGCGCGCGGCAAGCGGGTTGTCGTCGCTCACCAGCCACTTCCCCAAGCCCAAACGGTTCGGCAAGACGTCGTCCGGCATCGGCCCGAATAATTTCGGGACGCCAGCAAAGACCTTTTCGCCCAGCGCCGAGAAGCTGCCGCGGACGTGCATGGCGGTCGAAGGCCGTTCGAACCCCGCGCGCTCGTGCATCACCAGCGCCGTCGCGACACCGAGCTTATCGAGGCTTTCGCCGAGTTCCGCAACCCGCTTGCGCGCCGGGTCGAGCACGGGCGAGACCGCTCGGTAGGCCGCCGCCATGTCTTGCGTTTGTTGGGCAGTGCGCTTTCCAGGCGGAATTGAAAGCACGGAGCGCAATCGCGCCGGCAGGTTGACAGCTTCTTTCGGGTCGGCAATGGTCGTTACCGAGAGCCGGAAGCGCCCGACGTTGCGGGAGGCAAACCGCATTTCCTGCTTCAGCCGAATCGTCAGGACCGTCCCGTTTTCGAATCCAAAAGGCTGCTTGGGGACGAGCACCGCCTGGCGCCGCGAAGGAGGATTGGCGTACGAGTTGTCTGTGGACCAGCCGCGCAGCTCGGGGCTTGCGGAGGCGAGATTGCGGACACTGTAGCCGCCCAGGGATTCGTCCGCAGCGGCTTCTTTCCATTCCACCTTGATCGCCCCTAGAGCCTGGGATGCGGGCGCGGCCTCGACTTCGAATCCGCTCAAAAAGAAGTTCCCGTCCGGGTCGCGGCCGGGGCCGCCGTGCGGGAGGCTGGGGTCGTCCAATACCTCCAGGCGCACGCCGGTGATCCGCGTCTGGTCCAGGCGGGCGACAACGGTGTAGATGTCCGTATCGGGATTCTTGCCGCTCGCAAGCACCGAGGCGTCGTCGAGAACCGAAAGCGTCGAGCCGCGCTTGGACTCAACGCGCGACGGCCGAAGTACGGCCCAGTGGCTGTCCGCTTGAGCCAGGTCAGCTTCCCATTTCGTTTGCGCCGTCTCGAGCTCGGGCGTCGAGGTGTTGAGTACCGTCTGCAGTTTCGAAATCTCCGCCTTCAATTCTTTGCTCTTCGCTTCCTGCTCGGGAGTGGGCAGCTCGAGGGTAGGTTCTTCCACCCAGCCCTCGCCTTGTCCGAGGTCGAGCACCTTGTACTCCTCGTTATCGAAAAAGGCTAGGAAGCGATAGTAATCTTCGCGCGTGAAGGGGTCGAATTTGTGGTCGTGGCACTGCGAGCAAGCGAGCGTCGAGCCGAGCCAGACCGTCGCGGTGGTGTTCACGCGGTCCACCAGCGAATACCACCGGTACTCTTCCGAATTTACACCGCCCTCCTGGTTGAGCATGGTGTTGCGGTGAAACCCGGTGGCGATGAGTTGATCGGGGGAGGGATGCGGCAACATGTCGCCGGCGATCTGCTCGATCGTGAACTCGCGATAGGACATGTCCTGGTTGAGCGCGCGGATCAGCCAGTCACGGTACTCCCACGCCGTGCGCATGCCGTCTTTTTCATAGCCGTTGGTGTCGGCATAGCGGGCGATGTCGAGCCAAGGCCGCGCCCAGCGCTCGCCGTAATGGGGTGAAGCGAGCAGACGGTCCACGAGCTTATCGTAGGCGTCGGCGCCCTTGTCGGTCAGGAACGCGTCCACTTCTTCCGGGGTTGGCGGAAGGCCGCTAAGGTCGAGACTGAGGCGGCGAATGAGCGTTTCCTTGGACGCCTCGGGTGACGGCTTCAAGCCTTCGTGGTCGAGCCGTGCCAGCACAAAATAGTCAATCGGGTTGCGGCACCAGGACGGGTCGCTCACCTTCGGCTGCTCGGGCCGAACGGGCTTGACGTAGGCCCAGTGCTTGTGAGCCACGGCCGGCGTAGCGGGAGCCGGGAGGCCGGCGGGCGCGCCCTCGTCAATCCATGCCCGGATTCGCGCGATCTGTTCAGCGTCGAGCGGCTGGCCGCCGAAGGGCATCGGCGGCTTGTCTTCGCCGAGCAGCCGGCGGATGAGAGGGCTCGCGTTGCTGTCGCCGGGAACGACAACTTTTCCACTGTTGCTCCCCTTGAGAACCGCTTCCGCCGAATCCAGCCTCAGCCCTTTTTGCTGCATGTCGGGCCCGTGGCAGGAAATACAATAGGAATTGAAAATGGGCTGGATGTCGCGCGAGAACTCGGTCTTCCCTTTGTTCTGGGCCGGCGCGGCGGAGGCCTTTTCGGCGCGGACGCCGAAATGCGTCAGAAGCATTAACGCGGCAAGAAGACCGAAGCCTAAGTTTCGAGAGCTCTTTTCGGTTCGCATAACATTAATGACCTGAGAGCGATTTCATGGAAAGGAGCGATTCATAACGAGGTTTGAGCCCAAGCCATGATTTTAACTCTTTTCAAAGCTGGAGGAAGCAACAGATTTTTCTTATGGCCCCGGAAGCGCCCTTGGCCAGACGAGCAAGCTCGGCATCGCCCCGCTCAACCATCTCTCGTGACATTCGCAGTTCTCGCCTCCCAGCGCTGTTCGAAACTGAACAAACGCATCCCAAGCTCGGACAATCGGGCTACCTAGCCGACCCCCGACAGAGGGTCAACAGGCTGAAAGGAAAAAGGTTAGAATGTGGACGTGAAAGGCACTTGAAGTGCGAAAACCAGGGAGGGAGACTGCCATGGATATTCCTCGGCCCGAACTAGCCCGCAAGCGACGAATCAAGCGCCTCATTTACGGTGGGGTGGGTTTAGTTCTGGTTTCTTCGATCACTTGGGCGCTGTCGAAGCTGAAGCCTGCTGCGCCCGACGTCGACCGCAACGTCCTCTATTTCGGCACGGTCAAGCGGGGCCCGATGATTCGCGATGTGCGGGGCCTCGGGACGCTTACCCCCGTCGAGATCCAATGGGTTCCCGCGCTAACGGAAGGCCGCGTCGTCAAGCGCCTTGTGCTGCCCGGAACTCCGGTAAAGGCAAACACCGTGATTTTGATCTTGAGCAACCTGCAACTGGAACAAGAGGCGGGGGACGCGGAATTCCAGTTGAAGGCAGCGCAGGCTCAATACGATGCCTTGAAGGTGCAGCTTCAGACGACATTGCTCGACCAGCGCGCCACCGCGGCAACGGTCGAATCCGATTACAAGTCCGCCAAGCTCCAGGCGGAAGTGGACAAGCAGTTGGCAGGCGAGGGCCTGGCGTCAAAGCTCACGGCGGAACTTTCTTCGACGAAGGCACTCTCACTCGCCACGCGCTACCAAATCGAAACGGAACGCTTAGGGGTCTACGCGGAAAACGCCAAGGCTCAGCTTGCGGCGCAGCAGGCGAAAGTTGACCAGTTGCGCGGGCTCTTTCAACTCAAGAAGAGCCAGGTGGACGCCCTGCACGTCCGCGCGGGGATTGACGGCGTGATGCAATTGCTGCAAGTGGACGTCGGGGAACAAGTGATCGCCGGTTTCAAGCTGGCGCGCATCGCGCAGCCCTGGAAACTGAAGGCCGAAATCAAGATTGCCGAGACGCAGGCAAAAGACGTCCAGTTCGGTCAGAAGGCGGAAGTGGACACGCACAACGGCGTGATTCCCGGCCGCGTCATCCGGATCGATCCTTCCGCAGTGAGCGGGACGAGGACTGTAGACGTGGCGCTCGACGGCCCGCTGCCGCAGGGCGCCGTGCCCGACTTGAGCGTGGACGGAACCATTACGCTGGAGCGGCTTTCCGATGTGCTCTTTGTGGACCGCCCGGCCTTCGGCCAGCCCGACAGCACGGTCAGTCTTTTCAAGGTCACCGCCGACGGCAAGGAGGCCGTGCGCGTGCCGGTGAAATTCGGCAAAAGCTCGGTGAACAGCATCGAGATCGTGAACGGCCTCCATATCGGCGACTCGGTGATCCTCTCCGATATGACGCGTTGGGATGGGTTCGACCGCATCCGGCTGACAGGGTGAGGAATCGAGCGATCGGGTGATTGTGTGATCGGGTGATTGAATCATCGGGTGATTTTGTGATCGGGTGATTGAGCGATTGATTGACCGGGTGATTGGCCGAAAACCGGAAGCACTCTTCAATTCGCTCAATCTCTCAATCACCCAATCGCTCAATGAACCGATGACCCGATGGGAAAATGAACCAATGTGAGGTTTCCTATGGGAACCCTGCTGCAAGATTTGAAATATGGTTTGCGGATGCTCGCGAAGAATCCCGGCTTCACGGCGGTGGCGGTACTGACACTCGCCCTCGGCATCGGCGCCAACACAGCGATCTTCAGCGTGGTCAGCGGCGTCCTGCTGAGAAAGCCTCCTGTGAAGGATCCTGACCGAGTGATGCTGGTTCTCTCGATAG
>QHZN01000106.1 GCA_003225365.1 Acidobacteriota bacterium | reverse complement strand
GGGCGCTATCTCCAGACCCAACCTAGCCAAATAAACTTTGTTTACAACGCATTCGGCAAGCCTGACCTTAGCCCTGAATTCGCCAACCGACTCAAATTCAATCTCTCTCACTCGGTCGGTTTTGCCCTCATCGCCGTCGCCACTGCCTCCAACGTCGGCGTTGATCTCGAATACATCCGGGCACAATCTGATTACGTCGATATCGCGCGACATTTCTTTTCAGCAGGTGAAGTCGACTATTTGACTCGTCTCCCAAGCTGGCTCTGCGCCGAAACTTTCTTCGGTTGTTGGACAAAGAAGGAGGCTTACCTTAAAGCCTCTGGCGAGGGTCTCGCGATACCGTTGAATAGTTTTTCTGTCCCTCTGACAACGGCTCCTGCGCACACTCCTGTCGATCTTTATGTTCCCTCAAACAATATCGCTCCGACCAAGCGTTGGTCGCTGTATACCCTCCGACCTGCTCGGGGCTATGCCGGAGCATTGGCAATTGAGGGAACTGGCTGGCGCCTACGTCAATGGCAATGGAGGATGCCTCAAGGCTAGCCACTCGGCCAGAGGAGTAGTGGTGAACTACTCTCGGAAACAAGATGCGCACAATCCTGATAGTTCTTTGGCGTCACGATCGGGATTACGGCGTTGATTTGTATTGAGACAATCGGCAAGGCTGTGGCAGGCCCTGGGTGTGTCTGGTCACAATTTGCTGCCGACACTCCAAGGCTGAAATGGGCTCTGCGTGGGAAGCACAGGGACACGTGAAGAACTTACACAAACATCTGCACTGCCTTGCATGGGGCACTTATCTAGCCTTCGCACTGTCCACGCAGTCTTATGGCGCTGCTCCACGTCGTCTGCCTTCGGTTCCTCAATCGGACACCCAGGTGGCACAAGCTGTGCCGGTGGAGCGGGCCCCCAAACTTGATGGCACTTTGGACGATTCGCTTTGGCAATTGGCGAAACCGATCACGGACTTTCGTCAGCGGGAACCTCTCGAGGGCCAGCCAGCGACTGAGAAAACAGAAGTGCGGATTCTGTACACGCGACGCGCCGTTTATTTTGGCATTCATTGTTTCGATTCGAATCCGTCTCGCATCATCGCCAGCGAACTCCGCCGCGATGTTAGCCAGGATTTGGATGACCACTTCGAGATTCTCATCGACTCGAATCATGACCGGCGTGGGGGTTACGTCTTCCAGGTCAATCCTTTGGGCACACAAATGCATGGCCTCATCGTCGAAGAGCAAAGAGATAACTCTGACCTTGATTTCGATGCTGGTTGGGATGGGGTGTGGAGGTCGAACGCACGTATCGTTGGGGATGGCTGGACCATTACCATAGAAATACCCTTCACCACTCTGAATTTCAAGCATTCCACAGAGGTGCTTTGGGGACTCAATTTCAAGCGCCTCATAAGGCGCAAGAACGAAGAAGACCTGTGGAGGGCGTATCGAAGAACATTTGGCATTACCAAGGTATCGCAAGCGGGAGACTTGCGAGGTATCGAGAATATAGGAAGCGGACGGCTCTTTGTCGTTAAGCCGTATGCCCTCGCTCAATATGACCGGCAAACTGGCCAGGATGCGAAGTTCCCGCTCACGGGCGGAGTCGATGTTAAATATGGCCTTACCTCTAACCTCGTCTTGAATCTGACGGGAAACACGGACTTTGCTGATACCGAGGTTGACCTTGAGCCTTTCAACCTGACGCCGTTCAAAGTCTTCATTCCTGAGAAGCGCCAGTTCTTCCTCGAAAACGCTGGGGTCTTCAATTTCGATATCGGCGACCAAGATCAATTGTTCTTTAGTCGCCAGATCGGGATCGATCCGCTGACTGGCCAACAGGTGCCCATCAATGGCGGAGCCAGACTAACGGGAACGATTGGTAGAATGGAATTGGGCATTATGGAGGTAGATACTCGCTCCAGTGGCCCGAATCCTTATGCAAACTATGCAGTCGCGCGGTTGAAAGAGTCGCTATGGGGAGGTTCCTATGTGGGAGTGATGGGGATAGACAAACGATCGGGCAACCCCCTGGAGAGTTTCAATCAAACTGGCGGCGTCGATACACGCCTGGTCTTCTTCAAAGACTGGTTCGTTGACGCACACATGGCGGGAACGCAATCGCCCGGACACCCGAGCGGCGCGAGCGATGTGAGGGCCTCGCTCTCGTATCGGTCAAATTGGCTGGACGGAATCGTCGAGCGGCGTAAGACAGGCCCGAACTTCAACCCGGAAGTAGGATTCATCGAAAGGGTAGATTCCAACGAAACGTACGGGGATCTGACTTTCAAAGTAAGACCGGAGATCAGAGGTGTGCGCGAGCTGCAATTCGAAGGAGAGGTTCTCCACGCTCCCGATACGCGCAATGAAGTCTCCACTCAAGAATGGCAGGGCACGTTCCGGGCCGATTTCAACAATGGAGCCTACACCGACGATGACATTGCGGATGTGTTCACGCAGCGTATCAATACGCCCTTTCACATTTACAAGAACGTGTTCATTCCGAACGGGCTGTATCACTTCGCCCGCCATGAACTTACTTACGGGTCGAGACAGGATCGGCGCTTTACGTACAACTTCTTCGAACGCTTCGGCGGCTACTACGGAGGAACTCTAAATGAATTTCGCGTGCAAGCCAACTATCGCCCGACTGCAAAGTTCTCGATATCTGCCTCGGAAACTTGGGATCGTTTCCGATTGCCACTGCTAAACGGGAATTTCTCCGTAGTGCTGGCGAGCTTACAAGGAAACTATTCGTTTAACCGGTTTCTGACCTTCACCAGCGTCACTCAAATGGATACTTCAAACACGCAAGCAGTCAGCGCCAATTTGCGCCTGAGGTATAACTACCGGCCGGACAGCGACCTCTATATCATCTACAACGTTGGTACGCAATTCGCCAGCATCGCCCCAGCGAATCCTCCCCAGGTCCGCGAGACCCGCTTCGCCGTGAAATGGACCTACTCCTTCGCTCCATGAAGGGTACAAATTGCCTTCAGTCGCTCTGCTACAACAGCCCAACTATACCTACGGCTAGGGATCTTTCCTCCCTGCACGCTGAATATGTTGATAAGGCGCGTCGTTCGCGAGACCCATAAGGTGCCACCCATGAGCCTCAATTTATTTCCTATTGCCGCCTTTTTGCCACCTCGCGAAATCGCTAAGTCATTCTCAGCAAATGGGATGATTGGTAGGGGCGGTGGGGATCGAATCCCCCAACCAAAGACGCAATCGCCACTAGGACAAACAGCCAATGGTATCGCGCCAGGACGATTGCCATGGAAGTGCCGTATCCGTCCGACGAACGTGGTGTTCATCCATCGAGGATTATTGGTTGGGGTCTCTATTCGCGAAAGATGGCTTCATCGGACGGGCACCCATGATCGCGATAGCGTCTACGGCGACATCTTTCGGCAAAGAGTGCCAGAGATGGCGATTCGCGAAGTCCTGACAGCCCCGAGGTCGCCATGGCAAAGTCCTTATGTGGAGCGCCTGATTGGATCCGTCCGACAGGAGTGTCTGGACCACCTAATCGTGCTCTACGAATCGTCTTTGCGACACACTCTCAAGTCGTATTTCGATTATTACCATTGGGCGCGGACGCATTTGTCGCTGGAGAAGGATGCGCCGGAGACCAGACCGGTTCAACCGCCGCAGCTGGGGTCAGTCGTTGAACTACCGGAGGTCGGCGGACTGCACCACCGTTACGAACGGCGAACGGTTTGAAGAGTTGTTCTCGAACTGAAGAAAGGTATCTCCCAACAGGGAGTCAACCGAGGTCCGTGAAGATTCCCGCCAGGCGGGAACAGGACTCTTCCCGAGTTCGCCCCGCGCCCAAATCTGAAACCGCAGCCACTCGGCAATTCTTCGACCCTTGGACACTCCTGTGAATAATTTACTCTTTGCGGCCGATCGAGTTTTTGGCTGGGACACCGTACACAAGAGACAGTCAGTTGCTACTGCGCAGTGCATTCGCCGGGACCTTGGGCGATTGGGCATCTGGTATTGCCGAACCCTTAGGTCTCGTTGATCCGTGGGTCAGAGTCTAAAACCGTTGTCAGTGTACTTACGGCCGGAGTCGCCCGCCCAGCGGGCGACCCCAGGTAACGTTAATAATTTACGGCGTTGTCGTCGACGTCACAAACGAAGCGAAGCACTCGTCAACGGTGAAGGTGTTAGAGGTCTGGCTGAAGACAGGGTCGGTCGCCTCGTCACCTATCAGCGTCGCCGTCACCGTGTTGACGTGCTGGAGACCAAGGCACGTGGTTTTGCCGTCCGGCTCAGTGATGGTCCCAAGTGCGCCGCAGAACTGCGCGTCGAACTGGCAGGTGTAGTCGCCACCCACAGCTATAGTCGCTGACAACGCGCCTGCCCCGTCAACCGCGTTCAGCGTTCCAAGGCCCCCAGGTTGATTACTGGCATTTAAAGCTGGTTGTCCGCAGGTCGTTCCCAGAACATATTCGTGGAGAGACGTGATGCTCCCGTATTTATCGTCATTGAACCCAGACAGCAACAGAGTCTCGTCCGCTCCACTCGTGTTCTTCACGTCCACGGTGTATCTTACGGTTGCGCACCCAGCTTGGGTACTATCCAAGCCCTTGGTTACCGTTGCTGTGCTCGGCGCATCCGAAGACGTAACCGTGACGCTGTTAGATGGAAGGGTTGTGAAAGTCGAGCTCGCGTTGATAGCTGAATGGCCCGATGCAGTCACGGTGTACGTCACGATTGCATTTTCGCCCTGGACTGCCGTGAAAGTACACGTTCCAATGGCACTCGGCGCAATGTTCAGCGCCGAGCAGTCCGAGCTCGCTACGGTGCCGGCAGTTCCGGCTGTGCAGGCGAGGCCCGTGAACCCACCGGCTGTGAAGACATTGCCGTACGCACTGTCACAGATCTGGTCAACAATCTCGCCAGAGCTCGACGAGTTCGTTATGGCGACAGTGTAGGTCACCGTGCTACCCTCGGGGCCCGCGTCGCAAGACGTGAGGCTGGTCCCGGTCAGCGTGGTGGTGCAGGACTTGCTTACAGTCGCCGTTGGGTTTATTGATTGGTTGCAAGTGACCGAAGCTGTGTTGGTGGACTGTAAGGTCGGTTGCCCGCCTGAGCTCTCCGCTGCCAAAGCGTAGGCCTGATCCGACTGTGAGGTCGAGGCACTGGTGGAGGAGTCGCTCCAGTTGCCCGTTTCGCCGGCTGCGAGAATCGGTTTACCAAGGTACGTAGAACCCGCGGTGTTGTTCACTATGGATATTGGCGAAGTGGGAGTTGCAGTACAACTGTTGTTCGCGCCCTTAATGCAATCTTTTACTTGAATGCCGTATAGGGTTCCGATCCCGGTATTTGTAACAACACCGTTCACCGGGAAAGTTAACGATCCACTGCCGGTAAACGACGGTTGGCCGCATTGCTTCGTGATACTCATGGCGCAGACCGGGAAGCCGCCCAACAAGAAGTCCTTGAGGACGGAACTAGTTGACTGAGACGAGCGCGTCTCTTCCATAAAGCTCGCGAAGCAAGGGCGGGTCCCGCCCACAGCGGCAAAAGCCGCGGTGATATCAACGCCGCCTTCAAAGAACAGCGGAGATGCGAGGCTACCACTGCTGTACCCGTTAGCGGGTGTGGCCCACGTAGCGCTAACAGAACCGCCGTTGGTGATGGCACAGTAATCGGTAGTACCGCAGACCGTTGATGGGCTGGCGAGAAGCAGAAGATTGGCGTCAGCGCACTGACCTACTTTGGGATTCTTAACGCCCGCAGTGCAGCCGCCGTTGATCGCGAAGGGCAAGCCGGGTTGGTCCCACGCGTACACGGAGATCGTGGAGGTGCCGCCCCCGGAGGTGAACGCGGAGATCACAAACACATCGCCGTTCCGGTGCGCTCCTATGAATCCACCATTACCGTTGAGCGTTACATTATCCTGAAAGAACCAGATTCCGATATTGGCGTCGCCGTTCGGGGACAGGCGGTCGCCGCCAAAAATAATGTCAAAGTCGCTGATGGTGTAGACGGCGGCGTAGGCCGCGTTGAGTGTGTCTTTGTTCGGCACGCCCGTGACCGAGTAAGCCCAACTGGAAATTGGGTTTGGATCTTTGGAGCCGCCCGTTGTGAAGTTGACGTTGTTCGAGGAGCCCAAAATGAACGTGTTAAGCGCAGAGTTGCCCCTCGCCTTGCCCGATGAACCGGTAAGGTTTATCAAGTTCATGTAGTCGCACGGCGCCGTCGTCGTTCCGTACGTGCAGGTCAGACTATGGTTGGCCGGACTGCCGTCGAGCTGGAAAATCGAAGATGGAGCCTGCGCAAGCACGAATGCTGGAAGCGCAGTCATAGCGAAAATCGTGCTACAGACAAGCAAAAGCGTATTTCCTTTTCTAAAACTCATGACTTTAGTTCCTCTACTTTATGCGGCGGCGCCTTTGGGTCGAACTTAGGCGACCGTCCAAACAAGCCTGAAAATGTGGGGGAGAAAGGAATGTAGTCTGGAGCTGCGCAAAGAGGACTACGACCTAGTTCCCGGCGGGGCTCGCTCCTGTCAGTGCAGGGACAGCTCCCACATACTTCCTTCCTTTCGTGTCGTTGAATAGCAAATCTGGCGAGCAATTACTTTTATGCCCACACTTTTATTGCCGCCGAACCTCTGTCTCCGCATACTGATTAAACCCGAAGGTCAGAGTGCAATTTTAGTACCATTAGTTTTAACTCTTAATGGATGTACTATGTGGATAACAAATGCTTATGGAAAGTTTGTTACAACTTCTTATTTTACAGTCATTTGCCGTCAATTTTAGTGTTTCCACGGACCCGGATACCTGGTAATTTCTCAAGCTTATTCTCACAACGCGTGCAAGACATTTCCGGAAAAAATGTACAAAGGATTTCATACTGTATTACATGACTCCAATCTCAGGCACATTTGCGATCCAGCGTCGGAGAACAAGGATATGCATTCGCCTTTAGGAGTTATTATCTAACTCTTAAAATAACCTCGCATCTCCGCGACGGGACCCTTGTTGCTTCTTGCAAGCCAAAGGGTTCCCCGTCGTGAACTCGTACATGGTTCGAATCTCTTGATCTTCGAACTGATAATCCTGGCCGGTGATTACACTGCCTTTCTCTTGTCGCAGGGGATACCACTCGTTGGCAGTCTCCGAAAAGTGCGATGAAATCTAGGCAAGCGCTGGGATGCGCCAGCGGAAGCCGCCGGGCATTACGTCGGCAATGTGAATATGGCCTCCTATGCCCGCGCAGGGTACGGGCGGCCGATTCTATCCTTGGGGAAACGCATGGGATGCGGCTGCGACTCCCCCACCCGACTAACGACGCGAGATGCGAGAGCCCACAGATGTCAACGCCTACCCGCGCGGCGTAAGTCCATTGGGCGTGTTGGATATGGTGGGAAATGTTTGGCAGTGGACAGATGAATATGCCGATGAGCACACGCGGCCGCGGTTGTCCGTGGGGGGAGCTACTATCAACCGCTAAGTTCGATGTGGTACTTCCCGCAGGCCTACAGACTAGCCCAGCACGGAAAACATCTGCCGATGGCGCCCAGCCGAGACCGGTCCGGGACAATCGGATTCCGCTGCGTCATGGAGGCCGATTGACTGCCGGGCGGCGCGGACCGAAAAGCTTCCTATACACCCAAGCTGACTGAAAGCGGTCGGCCTGGAGTGATCGTGACCTCTCGCTCAAAGGTTACAATGCGTGCTGGCGGTTCTTCCCGCAATTGAGCTTGGAGAGTTTTATCTCCCAGCCGTGCCGAGGCTTTTCGGAGGGCGGCCTTGGCTGTGCCGCCAAGCGCCACGCGCGCAACAGGCATCGAACCCTCCACGACCTCGATCCGCGCTCCCTGGTTTCTAGTATTGGAGGTCAAAGAGAAGTTTCCCCAGCCACAGGGAATCGACCAAAAACAGCCGAAGCTCTGGCCACCGTTCGGCGGGGCCAGGGTCAATTCGCGCCCGACGGCATTGTACTGGAACCCGCTGAGCGCCACGAGCAGTGCCCAGGCCGCCATGGGGCGAGCGTAGTGGTGGCCGCACTCCAACTCATTCCAGGGATTGCGACGCTCGCCATCGAAGCGACGGCGAGCGGTTTCCACAACGGCCAACGCCTCCGCAACCATGCCCTCGAAAATCAGGTGCGCAGCGAACTGGTACTCGAGACCCGTCCAAATCTCACCGAAATACGGGAAAGGAATCTCGGGACGTTTACCCTTGGGGTAGGTCGCCACCAGGACTCCTCCCTCGTCATTCAGAGCATACGTCCGCTGGACGCATTCGTGCTCGCTCAGTTTTGAACGATAGTTGTAGCGGAAGATTGACTGCAGAGTTTTCTGGACGTGCTCCTTATCCAGCAGGTAGCCGAGCCCCGCCACATGGGCCATATATTGGCCCACCAATTGGTCCACGAGGCAGGCTTCGCCCATCTGATAATCCGGAGAGGTCGAGTCGCCGGCGCCCATGCCTACGCGCAGCGGTGCGGGGATCTGCTCGGCCGCACGGCCCATCACTTTTTGAATATAGAACTCGCCGTGGAACAAATTGGCATCCAGCCAACGGCTGCCCTTCTCAAAGAGTCTGCGATACTCTCGCGCGGAGTCCTCTTCGCCGAGGGCGCGCGCCATTTCCTCGCCCGCCCGCAGGCCTCCCAGATACCAGACGCCGCACAACGGGTTCGGACCGTAGAACTCCACGTCATACGTGTTGTGCTGCGCACCCTCCGCCACGCCGTCGCGATCTCCGTCCCAGCCGTTTTCAATCCAGGCGAACTCGAGGGCGCGCTTGGCTTGCGGCCACAAACGCCGCAACCAGTTGGTGTCTCCCGATAATCGCCAGTCTCGATAAAGCTTCATGAGGCAACCCATCTGGCCGTCCGCCGCGGACTTGTCCCAGATCTTCAACCCATCCGGGAGATAAGAGCGGAAACCCATCTGCCCGTTCATGGTGGTATTCCGCAAGAACTCGGATTCACGCAGCGAGCGCGCGAGCGACCCAAACACGAACGCCGTGGCCTGCTCGTAGTTCCAGACATGGGTGCAACTCCCATGGCAACATCCCGAGTGGTCATTGCAGCCTTCAAAGCCGTGAAATTCGCCGTCGGGTGTCTGGAAGCAGGTATTCGTCCGCAGCGTGGAAAGCGTGCTGGTGGCGGCATCCAGAATGGATGGAGGGAGCGTGGATGTTTCTAGGGCTTTGACAAAGGCCCGCGTCCGGCCCTCCAGTGAAGAGAGTTCCTTCGAAACGTAACGGCTCACCTCCCAGGCGTCGCGAAAACGCTTGGTGTAATAATTTCCAACCACAGTTTCCTCCTGGCCTTCCGCAGCCGACCACCCACATCGGTGGGGAGTACGATTAGGGAAATGCCAGGCGATCAGGAAGGTGACGCTGGCCTCGCTGCGGGCTGGCACAGATTGCGTCACTGCGATCGAGCCCACAGGCATCAGGGCAGGTGCGTCGGGCGTGAGAGCGCCGTCGGCTGTGAAGTCGTCCCAAAAGGTCAACGCACCGTCCCACCATTGAGTCCTCTTCCAGCCCCGCAGGTAGGTAACACTTCCCGCTGGGGCTCCCACAACCGAGAGAGCCAAGGATCCCTTCAATGAATCCGAAGCGGGAAGAAAGGGATTGGTCATGAGGAGTCCGGACAAGCCGCCTTCCTCACGGAAGTCGCTTTGTTTCCCCTCTTTGCCCACAGAGTTTTGGAGGCTGAAAGCCACTCCGACTCTTGCAGGGATGGAATTAGGGTTCTTGATGGAATATCGCATTAGGGCGACGGGCAACCCCGAAGCCTTGATATCGAGCGGGACAAGGGGGTTGAATGCCTCCAAGGAGACCCGCACCGGCAACGTCTCGTCGCGGAAGGCGATGCGAGCAATTGGGTAGGCTCCAGTGAAGGTCGCGCTCGCCAGGCGCGGCAGGCCGGGCGCGTTGGCGCTTCCCAACCCGTCGGAGGTCGTTTCGTAAGGTGGCTCTATCCGTGCCTCGAGCACGCGCGCCACGGGCCTCCGGTCCCCGACTTGCGCCCAAATGGCGGGAAAACAATAATCCGGAGTGTTGCCTTTGTCGGGCCGGTTAAAGATCTCCCAGTCGCGAAGCTGCCCGCGGCCGCCAAGCGAGATTGTCCCGGTCCCAATTCCACCCAAAGGGAAGGCAATCAGATTCAAGTTGCGCCCGGAGAAGATTCGAGGAAACTGGATCCGCGTGGGCGTCGTCCCGCCTACTCCCGCCTCAGCGCGGCGCGGTTTCTCCGCTTGCAGTTTCTCCACCTGCCCGGATGAAGCCAGGCCGCCCAGAGCCGGAGCTAAGGCGCCGCCGCCGGCGACTTTCTTCAGGAACTCGCGGCGGGCGTATTCTCGCGACTTTCGTTTCTCGGCCATGCAAAGCTTGCCCCTGCTTGAAATGGGTTCAATGCCGGTCCACCGGAAACACGATTTTGGCTTTCCGCTTTTGGAAGTCAAGCAAAATTGAATAAGGCCCCCCAAGCTTGATATGCCTCGTTAGAGCCGGCGGAGAAAACAGGGATGCCCTAAAACCGAGCGTTACAGTGAGGGCGTCAAATCGCTTGCGCGAACCCTCCTTGCCCAACCTGAAAGAATGCAGGCTCAAGAGCCGCTGGCTTTTTGCCATTACCAGCGGATGGCGCCCTTCGGCTTCTGTCGAAGGCCGTGGAACTCGAACCGAATTGCCTCGAGTTTCGCACCCTGCACGGCTTGGCGATGCTAGAGGCAGGAAGTTGGTCCGGAGCTATCCGGCAACTCGCTGAGACGGCCGCCATGAATGCGTCGCTGGAGGCAAGGGGACGAAGGTCAGAGCCTGACCTGGTCCTGGGGGTCCTCCAATGTTGGCGAGGAAATCCCCAAAAAGCTGAAGAGCTTTTCTTGCAAGCCTTGCCGTTTCCTTTTGGCTACCTCGCGATGTCGTGGTGACGGTGGAGTGGAATGGGAAAATTCTTTGAAACCTGCATCGCTATTCCGATTTCCACCTATTCACTGTACAAAGCAAAATTCTACCGTCCCCCGCACCCGGCGAAGGGCCGTGATCCGACAAACGCGGGTGGCACGGACATGCCGGGGCTTGGCACGTCCACGATGGGCCGGGCAGCCTGCGTTACCAGTCTTGTCTTGCATTACGCCGAATCCGTACGGCGGGAGCTGAAGGCGGGCCTGCTGAGATCAGATTTTGTACCAGAGGGGCCGCACTGCGCAACCGCCGTATCAAGCGCGCGCCGTATGGGGCATCGGCAGGCAGAGTGATCCTCGAACGGTCAAACGGAAGGATAAATTGCGCTTTTTCTTGCCGCCGGAAGGGGCGCCCAGACGAATCTGCCGCTACTCCTGGCCCTTGTCGCGATATTTCCGGGGCCGTCGGTTGGCTTCAAGGATTTTCTTCCGGAGTCGAATGGATTGGGGCGTCACTTCCACGTATTCGTCTTCGGCGATAAACTCGATCGCTTCCTCGAGGTTCAGCGGGTGGATGGGGACAAGCCGGATGGCTTCGTCGGCGACGGAGGCGCGCATGTTGGTCTGCTTTTTTTCCTTGGTCGCATTCACGTCCATGTCGTCCCAGCGCGCACTCTGGCCGACAAGCATGCCTTTGTACACCTCGATGCCGGGACCGACGAACAGCTCTCCGCGCTCCTGCAAATTCCAGAGCGCGTAACTGGTAGTGCGTCCTGGGCGGTCGGCGATGAGCGCGCCCGTCAGGCGCAAGGACATGTCGCCCTGCCAGTCCGTGTAGCCGTCGAACAGCGTGTTCATCACGATGGTGCCGCGGGTCAACTTCAACACCTCGCTGCGCAGGCCGATCAGGCCCCGCGAGGGAATGGAAAAATCCAGCCGCACGCGACCGGTGCCCATCGTCCCGTGGCCGACCATTTTGGTGTTGACACCTTTTCTCGCGCCGACTTCCTGCATCAGTAGACCGACGAATTCCTGCGGGACGTCGATGATCAGTTGCTCCACCGGCTCCTGCAATTTGCCGTCGGCCGTGCGCGTGACGATTTCGGGCTTGCCGACCATCAGCTCATAACCCTCGCGCCGCATCATTTCGATCAGGATGGCAAGCTGCAGCTCGCCCCGGCCGAGCACTTTGAAGGAGTCGGTGTTATCCATTTCCTCGACTCGGATGGAGACGTTGGTCAGCAGCTCCTTGTTCAGCCGCTCGCGCAGGTGGCGCGAAGTGACGTAGGTTCCATCGCGGCCGGAGAAGGGCGACGTATTTACCGTGAAGACCATGGAGATGGTCGGCTCGTCAATGGGAATGCGCTTGAGAGGGAGCGGCGTTTCGACGCTGGTCACCGTCTCGCCGATGGTAATGCCCTCGACCCCCGCGATGGCCACGATGTCTCCCGCCTCGGCCTCGTCCAGATCCGTTCGATCGAGGCCTTTGAAACCGTAAAGCTTGGTGATGCGCGTTTTCTGAATGCTGCCTTCGAGTTTAACAACCGCGACTTCATCGCCGCGCCGAAGCCTCCCGGAAAAGATGCGCCCCAGCGCCAGCCGGCCGTGATATTCGCTGTAGTCAAGATTGGCCACGAGCAACTGAAGAGGGCCATCGGCTTCCCCCTCTGGAGTAGGAATCGTCTTGAGGATGGAATCGAAAAGGGGCTGAAGATTTTCGGAGTCGTCCTCGAGCGACGTCCGGGCCACCCCTTTCCGGGCCGAGGCGTACAGAATGGGAAACTCAAGTTGGTCTTCGGCGGCGTCCAGGTCGATAAAAAGGTCGTAGACCTCGTTCACGACCTCCCTGGGGCGCGCGTCGGCGCGGTCAATCTTGTTGATGACGACGATGGGGGGAAGCTTGGCCTCCAGCGCCTTCCGGAGCACGTAGCGAGTCTGCGGCAGCGGCCCCTCACTCGCGTCCACGAGCAGCAGGACTCCGTCCACCATCTTCAATGCCCGCTCTACTTCGCCGCCGAAGTCGCTGTGACCGGGCGTGTCCACAATATTGATTCGGACGCCCTGATAAGTGATGGCGGTGTTTTTGGCCAGGATGGTGATGCCGCGCTCGCGCTCGAGCTCGTTCGAGTCCATAACGCGCTCGATCACTTCTTCGTTTTCCCTAAAGATGCCGCTCTGCTTGAGCATCGCGTCGACGAGCGTGGTCTTGCCGTGGTCCACGTGCGCAATGATGGCGATGTTGCGGACGTTCGGATTCATTGAGGGCTTCCTTGGCTTTGCTGGCCTCCTTAAACGTTGTACCACGTTTCGCGTTTTTCCGGAGGCGCATTGCCCAAACAGCGGACTGGATAGGTCGGTCGCGCCAGGGATGGAGCCAGTGGGGTTTGTGGTTCGCTACCAGCATAAGGAAAGCGGGATCACGTTGCCCTAAGATACTGCGGGCATCACCATAAGTCCGTGCTCGTAACAATTTGATATTTCGCCTTCTATCATCAAGAAGTTGAGTTGGATTTCATACTCGTGGGCCATTTGGCTGAGCGGTCGCCGGATTTAATTCCGACCCGGAAAGCGAAAGAGCTGTGATCCTTATTAAATTAAGCCAGAAACCCCAGTTAGGCTTTCCGGTGTCTGTGATTATACCTCAATTTGCCTCGGCCCAAGCTCGAGCAAAATCTTCGGCTTCATAGGCAGCTCCTTGGCCGCCACCCTTACGATGGACAACTATCGGCGAGGACTGCTACGGTCCGAGTTGAGATGCCTGAAAAACCTTACTAAAATTCCGCAAGCCTAATTTCAGGGCTTGAGCTTGTTATGAGGAATAGCTAACGTTGCGACTGGAAGGAGGCTCGTCCCGCGTTTTCGGAAGGCCGATTGGCCGGGCCCCCAACCGCGATGGAGGGATGACGCCGATGAGCACGACCGAGGTGACGAGCGCCGCACGGCTCCTCAACTACATTGGAGGGTCCTGGGTCGAATCGCAGGCTGAAGATGAGCTGCCCGTGGTGAACCCCGCCACCGCCGAGCTTCTGAGCCATGTTCCTCTTACGCCCTCCTCCGAAGTTGCTGGGGCCGTCGCCGCCGCTTCCCAGGCCTTTCCCGCCTGGCGCGAGACCCCGGCGGGCGAACGGGTCCAGTACTTGTTCAAGTTGAAGACATTGCTCGAAAATCATCTGGACGAGCTGGCGCGCGGAATTACGATGGAAAGTGGGAAGACGCTAGCGGAATCGGCCGGAGAGTTACGCCGGGCCATTGACAATATCGAAGTGGCGTCCGGGATTCCATCGCTGATGCAGGGCTATAACTCGGACGGCATCGCACCGGGGATCGACGAGATGATGATCCGCCGGCCTCTGGGCGTCGTGGCAGCCATCACGCCGTTCAATTTTCCGGCCATGATTCCTTGTTGGTTTCTGCCTTACGCCATCGCTTGCGGCAACACCTTCGTACTCAAGCCGTCGGAGAAGGTGCCCCGCACTGCGGCCAAAATCTTCGAGTTGATTGCCGAGACAGGCCTGCCCGCCGGCGTGGCCAATCTGATTCACGGCTCGAAAGAAGCCGTGGACGCGCTGCTTGACCATCCCGAGGTCCGCGCCGTGAGTTTTGTGGGGTCCTCCGCCGTAGCCCGCTACGTTTACGGCCGAGCAACGTCGAAGGGAAAACGGGCGCAATGCCAAGGCGGGGCGAAGAATCCCGTCATCATCCTGCCCGACGCCGATCCACGGATGACTACCGAGACCATCGCGGAGTCCGCTTTCGGCTGCGCGGGGCAAAGGTGTTTGGCGGCGACTTTGGCTATCGCCGTGGGCGAGGCTGGGGATGAGTTCACTCGGCGCCTGGCCGAAGCGGCCGCCTCGCGCAAGGTGGGTTATGGCATTGAAGCGGGCGTCCAGATGGGCCCCGTCATTACGCGCGAAAGCAAGCAACGCGTGGAAGGGCTGATTGCCCAGGGGATCCGGGAAGGGGCCAAAGTGATTGTAGACGGGCGCAAAGCGCAAATCCGCGGCCATGAACAAGGCAATTTCGTTCGCCCAACGCTTCTTGCGGAAATGCCCCCGGCGGGAAGCATCGCCCAGACCGAGATTTTTGGCCCGGTGCTGGGCCTGATCCGCGCGAAAGACCTCGAGGAGGCCATTCGCCTGGTCAATCGGTTGAACTACGGCAATATGGCTTGCCTGTTCACTTCGAGCGGGGCGGCGGCGCGCCAGTTTCGCCGCGAGGCGCAGGCGGGCAATATCGGCATCAACGTGGGTGTGGCCTCTCCCATGGCCTATTTCCCGTTCTGCGGCATGAAAGACAGCTTCTTCGGCGACCTCCACGGCCAGGGGCGCGATGCGGTCGAGTTTTACACCGAGAAGAAAGTCGTGGTCGAGCGCTGGCCGAAGGCGTGAGCTCGGCAGCGAACAGCAAACCACCTAGCTCACATCAGGCCGGGGCAGCACCTCCCCGGCTGCAAATCACTTCTATTCCCCTATTCCGGAAATTCTCGAGGGTTCGATTTCGGGGATTGGTCCTCACTAAATACCCACCGCTTCTCTTCCGATTCCCGGTGCCGCTGTCAAGATTTGCGCTTCGAGCTGGCGCCGCCAATTGCAGTCTCGGCGCTCTTGGTCCTGGGCATGCGACTCTGTCACGGAGAGGACGACCGCAACCAGAGCGAGGCATGTTCGGGATGTCGGACTTTTCTTTTTCCACATCGTGCTTCCCCCTAACCTAGGATTTGATCTGCCGCTTTTCCCAGGGTTCCACAACTTGCGCGGTTGATTTCCGCGCTCGCTTCGCCTAACATAGGTCTAAAGGCGGCATGAACAAGCATCCTGTGTGGCGTTTGAGAATTCTCTACGTTTTCATGCTGATTCTTGTGGTCATCAGCGTGGTCCCCCTTTCTTTCTACGGCATCAAAATGATGCAAACGAATCAGGACACGCTGAAAACCCAGGAACAAGTGTTGCAGACGATCACGTCGAAATCGTTGGCGCAAGAAATCGGCCTCTATATGGACAACACCAACCAGCGGCTCAAGGAATTTTACAACTCCGTGCAAACGCTGGTGGCGAAGCTCCCGGCTTCGAATTTCGAGACCGACCCCGCCTTGCGATCCGCTCTTGAAAGCTTCCCCACGGACCAGCCAGAGGTCATTTTCGTCACGGTTGTGAACACGGAAGGGAAGGGTCCGCGCGCGGGCAGCTACAACGCTGCCGGCGACGTATTTCTGGCAAAGCTTCTGGAGAGAGCTTTCATCGCGGTTCGCCAAAACACCATTTTCGAGAGCAACGCCACCACCATCACGCGCCAAGGAAAAAACGAGTCCGTTATCGTCTTCGCGAAGCCGATCGTGGTGAACGGCCGGTTCGCGGGCATGGCCGGCGCCGTCGTTACGCTCCAGCACTTGCAGGCTCGCTTGGAGGAGACCTGTCGGACGGCCGCGGGGCTGGAAGCCTACATTGTCGATAATTCCGGCCGCTTGGTCGCCTCTTTCGACCCCAACAAATTTCCCGCCAACAGCGACATGGCCAACGTGCCGGTGGTCGAGAAATTCCTGACCTGGCGCGGCGGAGCCCTGGCATCCGAGACCTTGCCCTTCAGCCTGACGGAAGGCACCCAGTCCGTCGCCATGCTGGGGACGTATTCCTCCATCCAAACGCTCGGCTGGGGGATCATCGTGCAGAAAAAAGTCAGCGACGCCTATTTTTCCGTCAACGAGATGATTCGGCAGACTATGTGGTGGGGCTTGCTGGTCATCCTTTTGAGCCTGGGGGTCGGGTTCATCTCCGCCAAGTCCATTACACGCCCCATTGACCAGCTCGCGCGCACCGCCCGCTCCATCGCCCAGCGCGACTTTACACAGCGGGCCGACGTCGGCAGCCGTACGGAGATCGGCGAGTTAGCCGAGACCTTCAACACCATGGCGGAGGACATCCAGCATTACATCACCGACCTGGAAACCGCCGCGGAACAGAACCGCCAACTCTTTTTGGAATCGATTGAAGCCCTGGCTTCCGCTGTGGACGCCAAGGACCCTTACACCAAGGGCCATTCCAGCCGCGTCCGGCAATACTCGGTGATCCTGGCCCAGGAAATCGGATTGGAAGAGGCGGATGTGGAGAAGATTCGAGTCTCCGCCATGCTGCACGATGTGGGTAAAATCGGCGTGGACGACCGCGTCCTGAAGAAGCCCGGAGTGCTGACGAACGAAGAGTTCGAGGTCATGAAGCGGCACACCGTCATGGGTTACGAAATCGTCCGCCAAGTGAAGGCGCTGGAAGAGATGCTCCCCGGCATTCGCTGGCACCACGAACAGTTGAACGCCAAAGGGTATCCCGACGGTATCGGCGGAGACGAGATCCCGCTCATGGTGCGCATCATCTCTGTCGCAGACACCTTCGACGCCATTACCACCGACCGTCCTTACCAGGCGGGGCGCGAATTCCCGCAGGCGCTCGAGATTCTCCGCAAGCACGCCGGGGTGAAATACGACCCCATCGTCGTGGACGCGATGCACTCCGCATACGCCAAGGGCGTCCTGCGGAAAGCGGAAGCGCGCCGCAGCGCGGTCATTACGGTTCCCCAACCGGCCGCGTCCTCCTAGCGCCGGGTGCCCCGCCGGCGGGGCCCTGTTCCCTTCCCTGACCCAAAAGTTTTTCTGCCCGCCCGCGGGCCGAGATAGAATTGTAAACGAGAGCTCAAACGTGTTCGGCGCCAATGAGAAAAAGCCCGGGTTTTTCGACCGCCTCAAGCAGGCGGTCGCCTCAACCAAAGCACAACTGGTCGAGCGGCTGGAAACGATCACCGAGGGTAAGACCGCGATTGACCAGGGCGTGCTCGACGAACTAGAAGCTACGCTCATCATGGCGGACCTGGGTGTCGGAACCACGGGGGAAATCCTCACTCGCCTGAAAGCCCAGGTAAAAGCCCAAAAGCTCCGGGAGCCAAGGCAATTGCGCGCCGCGGTCGAGCAGGAGGTCCTTACATTGCTCGAAAACCCTGGCTGCGCAGGCGGGCCCGCGGGCGACCGGCGTCGGGGGCCAGGAGGCCCATCCGAGCCTGCGAAACCTCGTGCCGACAAGCCCGCCCGCGGAGGCGGCCCAGAAGTCATTTTCGTGGTGGGCGTCAACGGCGTGGGGAAAACCACCAGCATCGCCAAGCTCGCCCACTACTACCTCCAGCAGAACCGCCGCCCACTGCTCGCCGCCGCCGACACGTTTCGCGCCGCCGCCAACGAACAGCTCGAAATCTGGGCCGAACGCCTCGGCATCCAGATCATCGAGCAGAAGCCCGGCGCCGACCCCGCGGCGGTTCTCTTCGACGCCCTCGCCTCGGCGAAAAAGCGCAACGACGACCCTGTGATCGTGGATACGGCGGGCCGCCTCCACACCAAAGACAATTTGATGGCGGAATTGGAGAAAATGTGCCGCATCGCGGGCCGCGAAGTCGCGGGCGCTCCCCACCAGGTGCTTCTGGTCATTGACGCCACGACAGGACAGAACGGCCTCCAGCAGGCGCGTGAATTCAAGGAGCACGCCGGAACCACGGGCATCATCCTGACCAAACTCGACGGCACGGCCAAAGGCGGCGTGGTCGTCGCCATCGCCCGCGAATTGGGCTTGCCCATTCAATTCGTTGGCGTCGGGGAGAAGGTCGAGGACTTGCTGCCGTTTAACCCCAGAGAATTTGTGGAATCGCTCTTCGAGGCATAAGGCTTGCGATCTGTGGGACGTTGGCATACAATGTAAGACGAAGTGAGGTCAAGGCATGCCCACGGAACAAAAGAGCCTGCGCATTCGGTCGAGCACGCTGCGGGTGATCGAAGAGATCGCCCGGGAACGAGCTTCCGATTTCTCCACCGTCGCCAACGATTTTCTCGCGCAGGCGGCGCGCATGGCGCGCTGTCCGGGCATTGTCTACGCTCCTGGCCCCACGGGCCCGCGCGCGCGAATTGCCGGAACGGGAATTGAGGTTTGGGAAGTCGTCGCGACCTACCGAAGCCTTCGGAAGAATCTCGACCGCCTTCGGCGAGCCTATCCGCAGTTGAGCAACGCCCAGTTATTGGCCGCCCTCAACTACTACCGCCACTTCAAAACCGAGATTGACCGCTTCGTCAAAGCGAATGCGGCATGGACTCCGGCCAAGCTCCGCTCGCGCTACGCGTTTGCGGCCGGCGCGATAAAGTGAAGTTCTATCTCGATGAGGACATAAATCCTCGGGTCGCTGAGATCCTTTCGCGCCTCGGGTGTGTGGCCACAAGCACACAGGACGCCGGTAATCGCGGGGCTGACGACGAAGCGCAGATGGCCTTCGCCGCCCATATCGGTGCCGCGATGGTGACCCGGAACCGGAACGATTACCTCGCCCTGACCGCGCGGCTTTTCGACCAGGGACTTCCTCACCACGGAATTGTCTTCGTCCCTCACTCCGTCCCCGCCGACGACCCGGCCATTCTCGCCAAACTGCTTCACAGGCTGGCGGCGAGCCATCCGAAAGGCTTGGCGGAGTACGCCGTCGTCTTTGTGAGGTCGCCTGGCAAGTGATGAAAAACTCTTGCGTGGTTGTCATCCCTTCTCCCGCCCTTCAACAGGCTCACAGTTCGACTTTGCTCACTGTCCCTGAGCGGAGTCGAAGGGAGGGCCGTGAGCGAAGTCGAACGGCGACTGCGGGATCGGGGCAGGTTCTGAGCCCCTTCGCTTGTCATCCCGAGCCCTTCGCTGGCTGTCATTCTGAGCGAAGCGAAGAATCCCTTTCATTCCGCGCTCAGGATAAACTCCGCGAGGGATCTGCTTTTTGACACGTCAACAACTTAGCAGGTGGTCCTGCCTGTTCTGTGGTCCGCCAGTTGGGGAACTCCGGGGGTTTGGACAGGGGTTTCCCCTCCCGCCCGCTCAGCGGGGCTCGTTAGAGCGACGCGCTAACTCCGATCTTCCTCAAACCGCTAATTATTCTTGGTGCCGGAGCGCCCTTCCAAGTGCTCGCGCTGCCGTTCCTGCATCTCGCCAAACTTCTTTTTCTGGTCTTCGTTGAGGATATCGCGGATTTTCTTATTGCTCTCCTCGAAGATCTCGCGCATTTTGGCCCTTCGGTCTTCTTGCGCGAGCGATTCGTCCGCGCGAAGCTTTCCCATCCTCTCGTGTCGCTCCGCCAGAATGGGCTTGATCTGGCCCTCCTGATCGTCGGTAAGGTTGAGCGTCTTCGAGAGCCGCTCTAACTGCTCCTCGGGACTCATCCCCATCCGTCCGCGGCGCTCCCCGCCTTGTGGTCCGCCGCCCTGACCCGGCTGCGCTTGAGCATGGGCCCATGCGCCCGCGAGCGCCAATCCCAAGACCATCGTCGCCACCGCCATCCGAGATAGATAATGCTTGAGCATAGTTCCCTCCTCGCGTGGGATAGACGAGCCCGAGCCCGCGGGGGTTACATGCGTTGGCCGCTCGTTCCGGACTGCGCTGGCCGGGCACTCCTCAACGCCCGAATCTCGCCCTCTCCGAGCGGACGCCATTTGCCCACTTCCAGGCCACGTAGCGCGAGGGGACCAATGCCCGTGCGAACGAGTTTTAATGCCTTGAATCCAACCGCCTCGACCATGCGCCGCACCTCGCGGTTTTTGCCTTCCGTCAATACCACTTCGAGCCAGGTATATTTTCCGCGGTCCTCGACCCGGCGGACAATCTCCGGCCGCGCCCAGTCGCCGCGCTTCATTTCGACGCCGGCTCTCAGGCGCTCGATCACTTCAGGCGCGGCGAGGCCGTTGAGTTTGACAAGGTAAGTTTTTGGGACTCGCGAATCAGGACGGGTGATGAAGTCGGCGAACGCGGTGTCGTTCGTGAAAAGGAGAAGCCCCGAGGTGTCTTTGTCGAGCCGCCCCACCGGCGCAACCCAGGAGGAGTTTTCGCCGAGGAAATCATAGACCGTCTTTCGTCCTTGCGGGTCGCCGTGGCTGGTGACAACGCCTTTGGGCTTGTAGAAGACCAGGTAGATTCTCCGCGCCCGTTTCAGGCGCGCGCCGTCGAGCTGAATCGTATCTTTGTTCGGCCGCACCCAAAGTTCCGGGTCGCGCACGAGGCGGCCGTTGACCTTCAAGCGCCCGGAGCGAATCGCCACCCGCGCCGCGCTCCGCGAGGCGAGGCCATAGCGCGAAAGCACTCGGTCGAGCGTCATCTGCGGCTTCGGCTTCATGGGTCTTAGAACAGCGCCGACGACCTTCGCACTAACGGCGTGCCGAACAATGCCAAATTGTCATGCTGAGCCCGTTCGCTTGTCATTCTGAGCGAAGCGAAGAATCCCTTTCATTTCGCGCTCAACGTAAACTTCGCGAAGCATCCCTCGTCTTGGGTTGAAATCCCTGATAGGGATTCTTCGTCCCGATTCACCGCATCGGGACTTAGAATGACAGCCATCGAATCTCTCTCAACACCCTGCTAGAGCTCAATCTCCTGGCCAGTTTTTTGTTTCCTCGCGGCTTCGAGGACCAGTCCGGCGGCGACCGCGTCCTGGACGGCGACTCCCACGGACTTATAGAGAGTAATTTCTTCGCGCGAGCTGCGCCCCGGGCGTGTGCCCGAAACGATTTCGCCGATTTCGGCGTGAATGTGCGCGGCGGTGATCAGGCCGTCGCGAATCGGCCAGATCAAATCGTTCGCCCCGGAAGGATAAGGCGCGAGCGCCGCCTGGCGCGACTCGACGACCACCACCGCCTTTTGGACCGTCTCAGCATCAACCTCGCGCCCCTCAGGATTGAAGCCCACGGAATTGACGTGCACGCCGGGCTCGAGCCACTCGCCGCGAATGACGGGTTCGGGCGAGTGGGTCGTCGCGCAGATGATATCCGCGCCCGCGATCGCCGCTCGAATTGTCTTCGCGGCTTCTATCGGGAGCCGCAACTCCTCCCGGAGCTCCTCGGCAAGCCGGGCAACCTCTCTTTCGTCCCGGCCTGCCACGCGCACTCGGCGAATTGGGCGAACGCGCGGAATGGCCCGGGCGTGCGCCCGCGCCTGCACGCCTGTGCCGACAATGGCCAAAACGCCGGCGTCGGGCCGCGCCAACCACCGGGTGGCGAGCGCCGAGCCCGCCGCCGTGCGCGCCGCGGTGATCAACGTGCCGTCCATCACGGCCAGGGGCGCTCCGGTCTCCGCGTCAAAGACCGCGATGAGGGCTTGGTGGGTTGGGTGCGGGCCGCCGGCGTTTTTCGGAAACACGCTGACGAGCTTTGTGACTAACGAAGCGGCGGAGGGAAGATAGACCGGCATCACGCCGAGAACGCCCTTCGCGCCGGGCACTTCGGCGCCGATGCGCGCGGGCATGGAGACTCGCCCCGCGCTCAGCTCCGCCATGGCCGGCACCAATGCCTCGATCAGCCGGTCGGTATCGAGCAGCCTTTGGACGTCTGCCTGAGCGAGGAAGAGCATGTTCAGAGTTCGGGAATCGAGCAGGTGGCTGAAAAGCCCCCTGACGATGTCATTCCGAGGAGTCCCGATTCATTCCATCGGGACGAAGAAGAATCTGCTCCGAAAATTTCACTCAGGCAGCGACGGCGCTGCTTTGTTATTGATTTGTCGCAGAGCAAATCCTTCGCGGAGTTTACCCTGAGCGGGAAAGAAGGGATTCTTCCGCTTCGCTCGGCTCAGCGTCAGAATGACAAGCGAAGGGATCAGAGCCTGCCCTCCCTTCGACTCCGCTCAGGGACAGTGAGCGAAGTCGAACTGTGACCAACGGGAAGGGTTGACAGCGTTACAAGTGTTTTTCATCATCCTGGTGGAGTCGAATGGGGCAGACTGCGCCCAACGCAGAATTATGTTTTCACGGTTGACCCGCGAATTTCGGCGGCGGGGGCGTCTCGCCTCATCCCGCAGCCTGAAACGATA
>QHZN01000105.1 GCA_003225365.1 Acidobacteriota bacterium | reverse complement strand
CCCCAGCGGTCCTTGCACCAACCGCACGCGCTTTCCGCGCCGCCATTGCCGACAATCGCGTTCCAGTAACGATCCGTCTCTTCCTGATTCTCCGTCGCGATCTGGAAGGAAAAGGCCTCGGTGTGCCTGAACGCCGGGCCGCCGTTGAGACCGAGACAGGGAATGCCCAGGACGGTGAACTCCACCGTCAGCACATCGCCCTTCTTGCCGCCCGGATAGTCACCGGGAGCCTCGTGAACAGCGGTTACTTTACTACCTGGAAAGGTGACGGCGTAGAAGCGCGCCGCCTCGTGCGCGTCCTTGTCGAACCAGAGGCAGATCGTGTTCTTTGGCTTCATGTTCGTGTGCTCCTTGTGCTCGATCAGGGCGAACGCCGCGGTCTTTGCGTCGGTCCGTATCAGAGACGCACCAGTTCATCTGCTGAACTGCTACGGCCGACGTCTCAAATTGGTCAACGCCCGTCCTGCCCTTCTGAATTATATCGCTGGCAGGGATCGACTGCGAGATCTGAAGCTATGGCAGGCCAATTTCCGAGTGATCCCGATTCAGGTTCCTCCTAGGGGTAGATCACGCAAGTCGGCGTAGCCTTTACCGATCAAGCCAGAATAGTCAGCTACCCGGAAGTTAAACACCCGCTGATTTGTCGGCCAACCGCTGGCGGTGCCAGCCTAACTCCCGAGATACGGGGTTCGAGGAAATAGATCCTGCCTTGTCGCTTTGTGATTACGAACCGCCTGGCCTGTCGATTCAAACTCACCCACTACTTGATTTCTTGTTTGCAGTCAATCTCTTGGCGCTTTGCCGGTCGGAAGACCGATCCATCGAGTTCGCTTTTTCCGGTCGGGTCAAAGCCTGCGCATCAAGCGCACAACCCGGTCAAGATGTCGTATGACCGTCCACTTTCCGGAATTCGGACAGCGAACCCGAAATATACTGTCAGCAGTGGGATAAAAAGGAGCCAATTTCATCAGTCTCAGGGGAACCGGGTACTGAGAGCCCCATCGGCGGGGAGGCGGTAAAAACTCTACAAAAGGTTTCAACTTCAAAGGATTACGGCACGATTCCTACAAGGTTATTGCGCACCACAGGAATGATAGGGCGTGAGGGCGACCCACCAACCGTTCCTCCAGCATCGCAACGGCGCGGTCGCGCCTATTCACCGTGCGTTTCCTTTCACCTTACCGAGACCGTTCGAAAAGTGACCTTCAAGTCGCACAAGACCGCCCACATTGCTCCGGGCGACTACTTCAACTCTTGCGTTAGCCACCCGGCCAGGCTTGGCTCCTGGCTCTCGGATCGGACCCGCAATTGGCTAGGAGCCCCTCGGTACGCTTGAAATACCCGGCCAAAGCGCTCATGAAGTTCGGCGTCCTGTACCACGCGGTTTCGCCCATCCACGAAGTTTTCGATCAGCAGCGGGCGAGGAGCAAGCGCGGCGGCAATATCGGCAACGTCCGCGACTTCGAGAATGCCGGGCACAATGACATCGTTCGGCACATAGGCAAACTGATCCTCCAAAACGGAGGAATAAGCCGCCAGTCCGCGGCGTGTCGCAATCGCCCTAACATTATCTTCGTAAAGTGCGCCTAGAAGCGCCAGCAGTCCTCCCAGTGGCTCCGCTTGATACTCTACTTCCGGGCCAATCTGCCAACCGATCAATTCATCCAGCGCGAATCTTGACGAATTCACAGGAGCGAAGGAATCTCCCCACAAAGCCAGCTTATCGCGTTCGACATCGGGGCGTGCCGAAAGGAATGTCAGCACACTCCGCACGTCCTTCAGGCGTACTCCGAGCAGCGTATTTCCCAGCATGAACTCGGTGGCCGCGGCTGACTCTTCCTCGCTGTTCAAGCCGCGGTGCATTTCGGACGTGGTCTCGCCGGTTCCGCGAACGTCGGCGAGGCAGACGCCGACTCCGGCTTTTATCAATTCTTCGATCTCATCACTGCGGTGAGCCAAAAACCGCTCCTTTCCACCTTCGTCTATCGCGACTACAAACGGGAACTTTGGCCTCGAGGCTTTGGCGGGCCTCAACACCAAAACCGGGACGACAATCCCAGGCTCTATCTGAAGCGTAATCGCCTCAATGTCGGCACCGTCCAATTGTTTCGTCCAGTGAATGTTCACTTCGGCTTTCCGGTTCGGCTCGATGTCGCCGAGCTTGGCGGCCAGTCTTCTTCCGAGTTCCAGGCGGCGCTTATCCGGAACCAGCTTTGCCATCTCCACGCGCGCCAAATTGAGCTTGGAGACAGCAACTTTGAGGGCTAATTCGTGAAGGGGAGGAATTTTCAATTCTCCGGCGATGGCGGGAGTCATAGCGGCCAGCTCAGATTCGGGCCGGCGATCATCCGGCTCCGAGGGGGGGATGGGAATGCCGAACCATCGTTTCAACGCAGGATACAACGTCTGGCGCTGCCATGGACCGATATTGGCGCACTCGCCCGGCCCGGGGAAATCACCAAATCCAAATGCCTTGTCCAGGTTATCGAGTACGCCGAACAGCGCGAATACCTTTTGGTCGCGCGCCCAGGCGGGGTCGTTCTTGTAGTGTTCCCAGCCCATTTCGTTGGCGTAGAACAAGTGCCGTGGGGCGACGGAAGCAGAGATAATCCAAGGAAAGAACTGGTCGACGAGGGTGCGGCGCGGACAACGGGTCGATTCCCACTCGCCCCATTCCGGTTCGGCAAGGCCGAAATTGAAAGGCGCGACAGCGGCGACTCGGCTATCCAGCGCCGCGGTAACCGCGGCGGGCTCGCCACCACCCGCAACAGCTCCCAGCAAGATGATCTGATCCGGATTTACGTCCTTTCGCTCCAACAACAGATCGATGCCGCGGATGACATCCCAAACCATCCACTTGAGGAGGCTTTCACCAGCAAGGTAGAGTTGCATGCCCATGATATAGCGGGAATGATAGGGTTCGCGGTTCCAGGGGTAGTTCTGGAGCCGCTCGCCGTGACCGATCTGATCCATGATCAGAACGGCGCAGTTGGCGCGGGCCCAGAGGATGCCCATATCCTGGAGTTCCGCCTGCGACCTTGGCCTGTGGTGGCTGTGCACGATAACGATCGCCGGCATAGGCGAGTGTGGGTTGGCGGGTAAATAAAAATTGGCGGTCACCCACATGCCCGGCGAGCTTTGGTAGATGATATCCTGCCTGCGGTAGCCGTTGCCTTCGAACTCTTTGGTGATTCTGGTTCGGAGCGGCGTGCGGGGAGGAAATTCTCCAAACGAAGCTTTTAGCGCGCCGATCCGCCTATCCCGAAAGTGCTCCCAATCGACATGCGTGCTCACTTGCTCCCATTCGCGTCGCACCTCATCCGACGCCAGGTTGAATTGAACCTCGAGCTCGTTACGAAGCATGGAAGGGAGCGACACCTTGTTGCGCTCCTCGGGCGAGAGAACTCGACCGTCAAGCGCCGCGAGGCCGGTCGGCATCGCTGGCGGAGGCACGTGGGCCAGTGTCGATGGTGCGGCCTCTGCCAATCGCAAGCGCCGGTATCGCGGCGTGCAAAGCGGAGTATCGCTCTGGGTTACCGGTAATTCGCTTTCCTCTTGCGGCTCGTCGGTGCGGCTCCGCCTGACACGCCTGAACAGAACCCGCCACTCTGCCGGGATCCCGTCTTCGCCGAGAATCATCGCGACCGGCCCTAGCGGGATATCAAGTCGTACGGTCCACGCGCCGGCCTCTCTCCGAGCGACGACACGAGCCCCGCTGTTCCACTCCCGTGCCCGGGATAATCGCTCGCCGCCTAAGAAACCCATGTCGTCCAAAAGATATCCCGCCGAATTCACTACGAACTGTACATAGGCCGAACCGGAGGTCGCGAGATATACTTGAAAATTGTCATCGTGGTTGACGGGACCTTCATTTTCTTTGACCCGCGTCACCGGCTCGCCGGGCTCGATGCACCGCGCCAGGACCGCCAGTGAGTGGCCGTCATGGAGTGCCTTGATTTCGGTGGGGAAGCGCGGAAATCGCGGATCGGACTCATTGCGAAGTAGCCTCCAAGTGGGGACATTGCGCCACGCGGCGTCGCCCCAGGCGCTTGCCGGTGCCGGCAAAACTGGAGTCCGGCCAACCTGGATAGGCGATTCCTTGTTTCCGACCAGTTGAGGACGGAACGGGGGCGGGGGTTCGTCCCAATTCGAGGGAAGGACCGGAATCCTCGCGGCAGGGCCATGCTCGGGCCAATGCCACCGTTCCTGAGGGCACCCTGGCCGAGCAGCGCGGATTCGTTCGACTCTGACCATTACCCGGTCGGAGCGCGGAGCGCTCAATTCGTTCAGCGGAATGGCGGCTTCCACCGTCCACTCGTGTTCTCGTATCGAGGTCGCGACGAGAAACTTCGCCCCGCCCTTGACGATGACCTGCGATGCTGGATTTTCCTGCGAATACGGGTAGACGTCCAGGAAGTGGGAAGTAACGTGAAGCGCCTTCTCAACCGAGTACGCGCCCCACGGATTGATTTGCAGAATTCGATCCGTGTACCCGATATCGGACCCGCAGAGGATTCTTAGCAGGTCCTCATCCTCCCAGCTTGGATTGCGCCCGATCAAGCGAGCGGTAATGCGCCCTGTCGGCTCAGGAAGCCGCGCTCCTATGTAAAGGAATCGGCCGATGACGATCGCCCGAATCTCTCCACCGGTTTCAGAGGGAACTCCTGCCTCCGAGGGCGTGAGCCTTTCCGGGGGGAGACTTCGCCAGACGGCCTCGTCCAGGCGCCCGTCAACGACGATCGAGGGATTTTTCGGATAGGCAGGGAAGGCTGCGCCCGCCCAGCACAACACCCATATCGAAATCGCGCCCTGCTTTTTCATGAATGACCCGAGCAAAGCACGTATGACCCCGGTGGCGCTGGCTAAGGCCAAGGCCACGCGCGGAGTCATTCTATTCACAACTCGCGGTCAACCGCGTGGCTGTGAGGGGTCTCGGTGTCTTGCCAGTCGAACTTTCCTACTCGAGCCGGCAGGCCGTGAGCCTTTGCATAGCGATTTCTCACCTCTTGAACCTCATTGACCCACTCGCCGACGGGCAACGAGAATTCGCGATCGATCAAATAAACGAGGCCCACTTGGGCGCGACGAGCTCGCTCGCTCGGTTGGGTGTCAACGAATTCTTGAGGGGCGCGGGCCACGTGGCGCCCGTTGGCCTCGCGGAATCTGGGAAACCAGGTCTTGTACCAAGTTGTCGTGGCGTCGTGCAGGGCTTGGTTGCGGTCGTCGCGAATTTTCCAGGCCCTGTCGAGCGCCTGGTCGAGAGCACCGACCGCATCGGCGTATTGTAACTTTGCGGCCCGATCCTCGGCCGTTTCGAGGTCTCGGCCGATCTCGCCTACCTCACGCAGCATGAGGAGATTCTGCCGGTATAGTTTGGCGATGGAAAGATAAACTTCGAGGTTGTAGTGATGAAACTTGGCCGAGGATAGGTTCTTGTAGAGGAGATCCAGCAACTCGTCATTCTCACCCAGAAACTTCCAAGTCAGTTCGAGGCGCCTGGCATTAACCGGAAGCCAATGACCATGCAGACGCAGGTAGTCGGCCGATGGCACCGGCGGCAACGGAAGGGTTTCGACGTGTGGTGTGAAAGGCCCGATGCCATATGAGTAGCCGAACACGAGGGGCAGTTTTCCCGACGGCTCACGATCCCAACTGCTCGCCCAGAACTCGGCCTGCGTGCTCATCAGTTGATAAAGCCGACCCATTCCGGTAGACCCCGACCCGTAAAATAGCCGATAGAAACTCTGGTTGAGTTCCTGCGGGTCTGGTGAACCCGGGCGCCAGGCTGCCGAGGCGCCAAAGGCATAGCCCAGCCAAAACGTTTCCGGATGCGGGCCGCGGTCCCCCCAGGCATAGACACCAACGCCCATGATTTCCGCGTCCTTCCGAGCCGATGTATAGGAAATCTCATCAAAGACTTGGTTAGCCCGTCCCTCGGTAGCTTCTCGAGGATGAATCTGTTCCTGAGGCGAAAGAACGTAGTAAAAGGGAAAGAGCGGGTCGTCAGGCTGAGAATTCGTGTAAATGATTTGCCGGATGCCTCTCGTCCGGAAGGCTCGATTATAGGCCGGGCTATAGACTTCGCCATTGAGGAGCCAGGGAGGGAGCTGCGGTATATCTTCCACTTCGAGCGGGTCTTCGCCCCAGAAGATCACCTCGCGGCCGTGGTCGCGTAGATACGTGGCGGTTTTGTTGGTGAACTCCGCCCAAAGCTTACTGGGGCTTCCCAACTCTTTCGCCCGCTCCGCCTCGTGACATTGGTCATTGTCGGCCTTCCCGATAAACCACGCTTCATCCGTCGAGAGGTGAAAATATTTCCCTCCCTTATTGGCGTTCATCAGGTCTTGAAACAATCCCTCCAGCAGCTCAAATGTTTCGGGATTTGTGGAACACATCTCGAAAGCAGTGTCTGGGAATTCCCTCAGTTTCGAGTACTCGTCACGCTCCAGGATGAAATTCACGTGCGCGGGGCCGTCGAGGTAAGGAACTACCTGAACATGGTAATGCAAACCATAATCGGTCAGCTCCTGGAGTTCGGCGGGTGAGAGCGCATAAGGATCCACCAACGCCGGGGCGCTGGCGTACTCAAAGTGAGCATTCATGCGCAGCGAAAGGGCGTTGATTTTGAAGAACGCGGCGCGCCGAATCGCATCTTTCAAAACCTCCAGATGGTCCAGATGTGTTTGCTCGTCCCAGAAGACTTCGCGGTATTCGACGTCCGGCCAATCCACGATTTCGGCTTCCGGCAACGAGAGGTTCGCGCCAGAGACCTTGACCAGTTGTACCAGCGTCTCCGCCCCATAGAACAACCCGGGCGGCGCGTTAGCCATTATGGTGATTCCATCCTTCGTGAGCGTGAGCTTGTACGCCTGCTCTGCCAATGCCGCCCTATCTCGGTCCTGGGCATCGCCCACCCAAACCGAGTTCTGCCCAGTCTCGAGCCGAATCGCCGGTCCGCTGCTGCGATCACTCAACTTGAGTCCGTAGAGTGCCTGGAACTCTTCCCTCAGAATTTCGACCGCGACGTCGCCGGGCGGGACTCCCGGGCCAACCTCCACTCGCCAGGCGGCCGAGATTTCAAAGTCACTTCCGCCCAATTTCACCTGCTGCGGCTCTGGAATCACCGTGTAGCCTCGGGAATAGAGAGACGAGACCATTTCCGGGTGTGACGTCGCCGCGAGGGCAAGACTCGCCGCCAACCCACAGAGCAGAGCGGCAACCAACCCGCCATTTGGCCAACCAGTCTTCATGGGCTGCTCAACCATATCTCGAGGGTGTCCTTCGCCAAACTACGATTCTTGTGCACTTGCTGAAAGAACAGCCAACCAAAGATCGCAGAGTGAGCGTCGCTTTGTTCCTCGGCTTCTGGTCCTTGATCCAATTTGGCTGGTCGAACCGTTCCGCTGACAAGAGCGCGCCTCGAGCGAGACACGTGACATTTCTCGAGGTAAGGGAACGGCAGGCGCAAGCTCTATTCGTTTACGCACCTCGACGTTCGCAGCGATGGTGCAGGCCACGACCTGCGGGTACTCCACGATCTCTCCAGCCTCCCGCCCCTGCACGACACGTGTTGTCGGAGCGTCTTTGGCTAGAGCGAGGTGAGTTCTCGCACAAAGGTAGTAATCAAAATAGCTTTTCAGGATTCATCGCAGATGCTTCTCTCCCAGCACGATCACATCATCCAAGCACTCGCGCCGGATGCAGCCCACAAGTCTTTCCGCAAACGGGTCTTGCCAAGGGCTTTGCGGGGCTATGAGAACTACGGTAGTGCCCTTGTCCCCGAGCCGATTGCGAAAACATTCGCCGTAAATCTGGTCTCGGTCTCGGTCTCGGATCAAATATCGTGGCGCCCTGCGTTCAGGGAGATCTTCCAAAGATTTGTTGAGCAGTCCACGCCGACGCCGGATGTTCGGTTACGCTGAAATGGACCACTCTGCGTCGACTGAGCTGCTCCCCGTTTTTGGTCCAAATCATAATATGAGTTCGGGGTACCAATTGTACCTTTATTTTTTCAGATTGGTTATTTTCCGCGGTTGTCCTCTCGATCCAGCGATCGGTCAAATACCCCGAAGTGTTTACCGAACCGAACAACTCCTGGAGGGTCGCCCACTCGGAAACAATTGCCCACTACATGCCAGAACTTGCCGGTTAGTCGGCAAACCGACCGTGTGACCAGGGTTTTGTGGGGGGACAAGGCAAGAGCTAAGGTTACGCCGTTTCTCGTCAAATTGAACGGCGGGGCAGGCCCCACCGCGACAATTAAACCGTAGCCGACCAGGCACGATCTATCGCTGGGACGTCCTGCGACCACCAAAGTCCGACTTTGGGCACTTTACGCCCGATTGGGCTTGCCCGGGAGGTAAGCGACTAAGGCATGGATAGGAATCGCAGGATCTCTTGCATGACCCGAGTACTCTGATCCGTTTGAAAAAGAAACTGAGCGTGCGCAGAACCATCCAGAACGATTAGTTCCTTAGGCTGAGGAGCCTTCTCATATTGCGCACGAATGCCCGGAAGCCTTAGGCCGCTGTCGTTGCAGTCATCGCGCGCGAAGATGAACAGGGACCGCGACTTCAGCTTTTCTGCCGAGAGGTTCGGCGCTGCGCCGAGAAATACGATGCGATCGATCTCACCCGGCGCGGACTTAATCGGCGCATCGCCAGCAGCTCCCCCGCCGAAGCTACCTCCAACCACCGACACGGTTTTGGCACCGTGCGCTTTCAAGTAGCGAACCGCAGCGAGCACATCATTCTCAAAGGGGGCATTATCGAAATCTGTCTGGCCGGGACCGGTCGAGCAGCCAAATCCACGGAAATCGATTGCGAGGATTCGAAATCCTTTCGACGCCAGAGCCCGGGCCTGCTCTCGCCAGCTCTCCTTGTTGAATCTGCCGCCGTGAGCGAGCACAACGGCGCGGGTGCCATGGCCATAGAGATCGGCGCAAACTCGTCCACCGTCTTCGGTGGAGAACAAGATGGTTTGCTGTGTGGCCCCCAGCGTGGTAAGGACGAGGGGCACGGTGCAAAGGACTGACATGCGAAAATTATACTGCGGGTTTCTGTAATTGGTGAAGGAAGTGCCCCCACATCGCACAACGAGTCATGCATAATTCGCGCGCTTGACCGTATCACGACCCGCTGACATCAGCGACCCCAGTATTCATCCTCTCTGACGCGGTAGGGCGTACCGATTCGCGCCACTTGACGATAAGTCGGCAAACCGGACAAGTTCCTCCGAGTACTTGACATGGACGGTTAGCGCATTAATCGGGCACTAGGTTGGGGCATACTGCCGGGCGAAAAATTTCAGACCATTCCCACGTCGTATCAATGGGGCTTAAATGTCTTCCCGGTCTCAAGCAGCGTCTTCAGGCGGGAAAGAATACGTGGCCATCCATCGGCGCAGGCAGCGTAAGTGGGGTCATCCTTGGCCCACTCGTCATGCGTCACCGTTACTTTGGTGGCTTCGGTCTCGGGCACAGTTCGATAGTTGCGCGTGACGCCTTATCATTTTGGCTCATTGCGAAAGTGTACTGAAAGACTTTTGGCGGCTCAAACCGCAACACCTCCCCTAGGACGTAGGTCATGGGCTTGCCATCCGCCGCGCCCACCCATGCGAGCAAGCCGCCAGGCTTAAAGTCCGCCTGAAGCTCAGCGCCCGAGAAGATGATGCGGTTCGACTCCCGCGACACAAAGCCTTCCCACACCTTCTCCGGGGTGGCGGCAATGTAGAAGATATATTTCAGTGGTGCTTGACGGGCCATGATTGCTCCTGACTCTCCTGCGCCATCTTATATCCACAAGCAAAGACCCGACAAGGCAGTAGTGCCATCGGTTCTGCCCGATTGCTCGCATTACCTGAGATTCTAGATCCCTTTGTCCGGTTTGCGCTTAATTCGTCAAAGTGAGTTTCTTCGGCATGCGTTGTCATTCAGACGGAGTTGCCCGGGGCGATCAGCATGCCCAATGACTCAGGTGGCGGCCCTTCGGTGTGAAGGAGGGAAGGGAAAGATGCCCCTTGTAGGCTTTCCACGATCGGAAAATGGAACAAGGCAGCTCAGGGTTACTGAACAACTGTAAACTATTGATTTGGAGGGACGGGTGAGTCCCAATCTACATCGCCCTCGGCGTCGGTGCGGTGTCCGACAAGCATTGTCGCCCCCCGACGGAGCGCGCCCGGATGGCGCGACTCGCACCACTGCATGTAGCCAAAGCCGAAGATGAGTGCCGCAACGAACAGAAACGGCGTGACGTTGTAGGGCCAATCGGGTACTGGATAGACGGTTACGAAGAGGACGGGCAGCAGCGCCAATGTCCCGATCGAAGGGACCACCACGTGCCGCGAGACGCGGAAGTCATCCGGATGTTCACGGCGGATGTAGGACGTCAGGGCTAAGTTCGCCATGGAATAAAGGATGATGACAGCCAGAGTAGCCAGTGTACCGAGAAAGGCGAGGATGTCTGCGGGCCGGAACAGCAGGCCGACGATCAGAACCGCCGCCAAGCCGAATAGCTGGATAAAGGCAATTGCAAATGCAGGGGTCTGGTGAACGGGATGAATCCGCCCGAAACGGGCAGGGAGGGTCCCCGCCTGGCCCATCGTGTACATCACCCGGGATGCGGCATTCGTGCAGGCCATGCCTGTCCCAATCGCGCTGTTGATGAGAGCCAGTACGACGAGCCACCAGCCTGCCCCCCAAAGCGCGTGGCCAAGTTGGTAAAAGGGATTCGGGCTGGAGGCGAAAGCTGCCATGTCGCCGGTGCCCCAGCCGATTGCGCTGGCGTACGACGTGAAGATGTAGAAGATCCCGGTAACCAGCAGCGAGAGGTTAACCGCCAGCCCGATGAATTTTCCCGGTCGGCGGCTTTCTTGGGCGAGCGGCGCCGGGGCCTCAAAGCCGCTTAGCGCCAGGATCGAGAAGACCATCCCTCCCAGGATTCCACTCAAGTGGTGCGGCGACGACGAGAGCCTCAGGGGTGCGACGTAACTTGAACCGGGCCCCGGGTGGACCAGGAAAGTGATCGCAAGCGCCAACGTGATCAACATCTCAAGACTGCCCAATAACGCAGTGGTATGGATCGAGAGCCGGATCCCGAAGTGAGTCAGGACCCAAATGAGGGCAAATGACGCGCCCGCGATTAGCCACCACGGGATTTTCAGGCCGAGTTCGCTCCGCAGGATGTCCGACAGCATGTAAGCAAGAAACCCCAGGGCGCCGGCCGGCCCCAGCAGGTCGTAGATCAGGTAGTTCCAGGTCGCCATGAAGCCGCTGCGGCTCCCGAGGCCCCTCGTGGCGAATGAGTAGTAACCACCGCTCGACGGCATGTACTTGGAGAATTCCGCCACCGTATTCCCGATAAAGAAGCACGCGGTCGTCGACAGCAGCAACGAGATCGGCATGTCCGGTCCCGCCTGGCGCGCGATAATCGGGAACATAAAGACAATACTGCCCGCCGGAGCGATGTGGGTAATGCCCTGGAACACCAAATCCAAAAGACCCAGCGAATTTCGGCGCAGTTGAGGAGCCACGGTGGGATTGGTTTCCCCATGGGCCCCCTGCGGATCTCCTGGATTACCGGGAATAAGACCCCCAGCGATGACGGGCAAATAAGAGAATCGCGTGCCGCGATTCCTCGGCGAAATCACGGGCGAAAAAAGTGCCGACCCGATTCAGAGATTGCGCTTGGAGCATTGAATTCAGGATTTCTCTTCGGCGTCCGAGGCAGAGAAAAGCAAAAGTTTTTGCCGCATCCCACCAGCGAAGCCGCCGACCGCGAGCGATCCCTCCCCGTAGGGTTACCCCTCGATGAGAGCGACCTTACGCCCCCCGAACACACAGCGGCCATTGAGGAAAAGTCGCAGCATTCTAAACATCCGAAGAATATACGCTTTATGCGAAGAGAAGACAAAAGTGAACTGAACCGACGAGGCTGGGCCACTCTCGTCAAAGTGCCAGGGGCGGCCCCTTCCGCTGCTATGACTCAACCCTCGGGACCGGGGCAGCGTTTACAGATTCCCTGTCACTTGTACGTTTAGTCGGCTAATCGGAAAAGTGATCGAAGCGCTAAAAGTCGTAACAACGTCAAATCCTAGATTACCCGCCGGTTCGCGCACGCAGAAATCATGCGCCAAACCAAACCGTGTCGGCATCGAATTAAGCTAGGAGGAAGACATTATGCAAGCTACAGTCGTACCCGCTGTGAGCAGTTCGTGGCAGATCAAAGACGTGCCCCAGCCTCAACCCGAGCCCAATCAAGTGCTAGTTGAAGATGCAGGCGAGCGGCATCTGCTATACCGACGTGCATGAAACCCTTGGACTCATTCCAGGACCATTTCCCCGCATCCTAGGCCACGAGCCGGTCGGCGAGATCGTCGCCGTGGCTCCCGACGTCACAACACGAAAGGTAGGCGACCGTGTGGGCACCGCATAGATTCAATCCACGTGCGGGCGCTGCGAATGGTGCCAGCGCGGCCGCAGGATGTTCTGTCCGTATCTGAAGGGCACGGGGATCGGTGTACAAGGCGGTCACGCCGAGTACATGTTGATGAATGCCGACGCCACCTATCTGATTCCGGACGAGGTTTCTTATGAGCAAGCGGCCCCGATCTTTTGCGCCGGTTACACCGTCTATAGCGGGCTCCGCTGGGCCGATCCCAAGCCGCATGAGCGCGTGGCCGTGCTGGGGATCGGCGGGCTTGGGCACCTAGCGGTGCAATACGCGAAGGCGGCAGGCTTCGAGACCTTCGCGATTTCGCACTCCCCCGATAAGGACAAGACGATCCGCGATCTCGGCGTGGATGAAATTGTCCGCGACGGAAAGAGTCTTGCCGCGGCTGGCGGTGCAGACGTGATCCTCAGTACTTCCAATTCGACCAAGTCGATGGTGGACTGCATTCAGGGACCGCGGCCGGACGGCCGGCTCGTCACAATGGGAGCCGACGCGGAGCCGCTTTCGATCTCGCTAATGGACCTCATCATGAAGCGCATTCGGATAATTGGCAGCCAGCAAAACGGCCCCGAATATCTCTACGAAGCCCTTGATTTCGTAGCGCAAGGAAAAGTTAAAACGATAGTCGAGACGTACGCATTGGGCGAGGCTCCGAAGGCATATCAGCGCGTTATGGAAGGCAAGGCCCGATTCCGCGCTGTACTCACGATGTAACACCGGTATTTCACAGATTCAAGTGTACTGGAATCGGCGCTCTAAGGTTGCCTGTTTCTGCTCATTCGTCCGTTTGATAATTTCTTCCCTTCGACTGTCCTCCGCAGCATGCAAGCACATGGTTGTATAGTCGGCTTCTCAGAGAAGTGACCCAGCGGGACGGTGGTTGCGGACGCTGATGGGATTGCTCGCGAAAAGTCGCCCTACGGCGGGAGATCTCGGATCGGCGCCGCTTTCGGATGGAGCGGCGAGGTTCGATCGCCCCTTCGGAGTTGCAGAGGATCTATGCGGCATTTCCAGTGGCAGGCGGCATTCGCCCGCACCCAAAGGGGCGGGCGCAGATCAGCGCATACGGCTCTTATCTCGGAAACGTGGCGGCGAGGAGTTGGGCTGCTCACCGCACACCTCACAACCCCACGGACATGCGTGCCTCGCTGTGTCTCGGGTTTGTGCTGGGCGGATGAGGCTAAATTATTAAAGCTAAGCAGCCCGTCGCTAGCAGAGCGACCGCCCATACCATGTCGAGGTTAAACCATGCCTTGCGCAAGAGCCCCAGCCCAAGCCATTGGTAAACGACAAGTGCGACCACAGCCGTCACGATAAGATATCCTAGAGTGTGGATGAGCGTTGCCCAGAGCCCGGTCAGCGGGTCTTGAATGGGGGTCGAATGCAAATGATGTCCGGCAGGCGCAGAATTTAGTCCAAGAACGACAGGAAGCACCATCAGCCCGGCGCCATGAGCCGACGCCATCAGGAAAGACCAGATGGTAAGGTCGCGAAACCCCACCCGCATTCCGCCCCAGCGGAAGTGGCGGCTGCGCAAAATTTTATAAAGTCCGAGACCAACAAGCGCGGTGGCGACTACGATTTTGAGATACTTCAAAGGGAGCACGATCTGAAGCAGTCCAGCGATAAGAACCGCGACAGCTATTGCCATTGCGTGGCCGAGAGCAATCGGCGCCAGAGAACGTACGACACCCCGAGCACTGCTGTCCTGCATCCCAAGAGCCACGGCGAAGAGCCAGCCCATTCCCGGATTGATGCCGTGATAGGCGCCGAGGAGAAAGAGCGTGGACCAGCCCCAAGCGTGCGCCATGGGTCATGCGTAGCAATACGAGTCGGAGGAAGCGTCGCCGCCTTCCAGGCGGACCTGGTGGCCTCTCAGATCGCCGAAATCCACTAGAAAACTCGGATCGATCTCCATTCCACCCTGCGGATGGGCGTTCAATTTCACCATCCAGCTCCGGATGCCCTCGGGATAAAACTGCGCGTCCCACGGTGCATAGAGCGAATTCGTGAAATAGACGCGGCGGCCGTCGCGGCTCACTTCCACCATCTGTGGGCCGCCGTTGAGCGGAGTTTTGGGCTGCTTGGGATGCGCCGCGTGGCGCACAATCCCGCCGAGATGCACCGAGCCGGTTTTCTTGGGGTGGAACGGATCGGAGACATCGTACTGAAGGAATTCACCTGTGCCAAAGCATGAAACGTAAAGGAAGCGGTCGTCGAGCGCGAGATTGATGTCCGTGATCAGCGGTGGCACGGCTTTGAATCCTTGCAAAAGAGGTGGCAGCTTTTCCGGCTCTGCAGGTTCGGCAGGTATGTCGATGATCTTGTGCACGCTCCAATTGCCATTGTCGCGGTGCCACAGCCAGATCGATGCGGAAAGGTCTTTGAGTGATACCACGACGCCAAGGAAGCCGTGCGCGCGCGTCGGATCGTGCGCGGGGCGTAACTCGAGCGCCATTTGAAATTCGGAACCCAGGTCCAATTCCTGCATGTGACGCCGCTTGCGCAAATCCCAGACGTGCAGCTTGTGGCCGTAACCGCCCTTGAGCAGGATCTCCGGATTGACGCCGTTCTGCACCATGTTGGGCGTACCCCATTCGCTGGTGAGAGCGGTGTCAAACCCCAGGTGCCACCAGAAATCGTAGGCCAGGTACTGCGGCCCCCGGTCCAGCTCCCACTTGCCGAGGACGTCGAAGCTGTCCTGATCCATCACGAAAACCCCGCCCGGTCCGTCGCCATTTGCCGATCCGAGGGCAGTCGCGTAGATTCCCTCCGGACCGCAGTGTACAGTGTGCGGGGAAGTGTACCCCGTGCGGGCCGCCAGCGTCTCCGGTTCGATCACCTTGACGATCTGCGGCCGGCGCGGATCGGGCTTGGTGTCAATGATGTGAATTCGCGAGGAGCGAATGCCCGGGACAACCAGGTAGCGCCGCTCTACGTGCGGATGCGGCGCGTAAGGGCACAGGCACGCGCTGCAGGCATTCCAGCCAAAATGGTGAAGCTCGTCGCCGGGGTTAGGCATGTCAACCTGGCCGACGATATGGCCGTAGCCCGATGATGCGGGCTCGACGTCAACCACCGCGAGTGCATCGGGTTTGCCATTGTGGTTGGCGTTCAGCATGGCAACGAACGCCAGCCTCTCTGCCGGCGCTTGCATCGCCATCTTGGGCGAGGGGTAAAACGTTGGGTCGGGTCGCCAGAGTGTCATTCGAGTTCTCCTTCAAGCGCTCTGAACTTGGATTTCCGTTTTCATTTTCCGGCCGACCGGTAACATACACCCGACCGCCTCTTACTGCAAAGCCCAGCCGAGTTTTCAGTGCTGGGTGCTTCGACGGACTACGAAGCGGGTCAGTTTTACCACGACAGGGCCTCGGTTTGTCAGCGCCATTCGGCCAACTCAAGGGTCATTGACGGCAGTTGAGGAATTAGATCCTGCCTTGTCGGCAAGGGGCGGCCTTTTCCGCCCCTTTGGCCAGTAGCTCATCGCAGTCAGCAGACACCCTCCGGTTCAATTCCCATCTTGTCGTTGACGGCGTGTAGAAGCCTCTGTTTGCAACCCAAGTATCTTTCAGTGGTCTGGATCGAAACATGCCCGAGTAG
>QHZN01000104.1 GCA_003225365.1 Acidobacteriota bacterium | reverse complement strand
TTCTGGGCGGCTACCAGGTTTTCCTGTTGATGGATCAATTGGCTGCCATTTTCCGCGTGGCAGGGGCTTATACCACCTCCGATATCCATTAGGTTAGTATTCTGGGTATGCCGGGCCAAAGCCCGCCGCTACATCGCTCACTCTGGCAATCTTTTGTACCGCGACTTTCGAAGCACTACACTAGGTTCGTCCAATTTGAGGCTCATAAGGTTTGTCGTCGGGTTGCGCGCGCAGAAAACCGAAGTCACAGCCTTCATGGGCCTGGAGGACGTGATCCAAAAACATCGTGTAATAGCCACGTCGGAAACGTGGCGGAGCAGGTGCCCTGGCGGCGATGCGCCGCTCTATTTCTGCTCCGTCCACGAGCAGGTCCAGGCGTCGCTCCGGCACGTCCAAGCGGATCTCGTCTCCGGTCTGAACGATGGCAAGAGGGCCACCCACAGCAGCTTCCGGAGAGATGTGGAGCACCACTGTGCCAAAGCCCGTTCCACTCATGCGGCCATCGCTGATCCGGACCATGTCGCTCAGACCTTGCCGGAGGAGTTTAGAAGGAATGGGAAGCATTCCCCATTCGGGCATGCCTGGGGCGCCCACCGGTCCGGCATTTTTCAGAACCAGGACGCTCGACTCCCCGGCGGCAAGCGCGGGATCATCAACCCGCCGCATCATCTCCTCATAATTCTCGAACACCACGGCGCGACCAGTATGCTGGAAAAGGCCGGGCGTGGCTGCCGAGGTCTTAATCACCGCCCCCTGGGGCGCGAGGTTTCCGCGCAAAACCGCGAGCGAGCCTTCCCTTTGCAGGGGCTGGTTGAGAGGACGGATCACGTCGCGGTTGGAGCATATCGCCTCGCGCACCGATTCGGCCAGGGTTGTGCCCGACACGGTCAACGCGTCCTCGTGCAGGAGGGGCAGCATTTCTTGCACCACCGCCGGGACGCCTCCCGCATAGAAGAAGTCTTCCATGAGGTATTTCCCCGAGGGCTGGAGGTTTACAATGACAGGCGTTATTCGCGAAAGCTCATCAAACCGGCTGAGCGGTAGAGAGATGCCGCGGCGTCCCGCGATGGCAATGAGATGAATAATCGCGTTGGTTGACCCCCCCAAGGCCACGAGAATTCGGATCGCATTTTCAAAGGCTTCGCGCGTAAGAATTCGAGAAGGCCTCAGGTCTTCTTGAACCAAGCCCACGATGCGGCGGCCCGTCGCCTCCGCGCACGCCAACCGCCGTGAGTCCGGGGCGGGAATACTCGCGGCGCCCGGGAGCATCATGCCCATTGCTTCGGCCAAGCCCGTCATCGTAGACGCGGTGCCCATGGTGTTGCACGTTCCCGGACTGCGGGAGAGACAACCCTCGAGTTCGTGCCAATCGCGGTCGCTGAGGCGTCCGGCGCGCCGTTCATCCCAGAACTTCCAGAGGTCGGTTCCCGAGCCCAACTGCTGACCCCGCCAGCGTCCGCTGAGCATCGGTCCCACCGGGAGCATGATGGCAGGCACATCCATGCTGGCGGCGCCCATAAGCTGTGCCGGCGTGGTTTTATCGCAGCCGCAGAGCAAGACCACCCCATCCAGCGGATTCGATCGCACCATCTCCTCGACGTCCATCGCCATCAGATTGCGGTAGAGCATAGTCGTGGGCATGGTAAGTTCCTCGCCCAGGGAGATCGTCATGAACTCGAGCGGGAATCCCCCCGCAGCCCAGACCCCACGCTTCACCGCCTCCGAGATGACTCGCAGGTGCACGTTGCAATTGTTCAGTTCGCTCCACGAGTTGCAGATACCGATTACCGGCCGCCCGGCAAAGGACTCTTTGGTGAACCCCTCGGACCTCAACGCGGCGCGATGCTGAAAGCCCGTGTCAGTGTCCGGCGCAAACCATTTGGCACTTCGAAGTTCGTTTCCCAAGTCGCGAATCCTCGACCTTTCTTCGCGCCGCTTAAGCGCGCAGCATGGCTTTCCAGCCGTTAGGCGTTATGGACGACGAAACGAGAGCTTTGTTCGCGTTATGGCGCCGGGGCTTCAGCACGGCACGTGCTGCCCTGAATGGCGCCACAGGGGAGATTTTTCAGCACCCTTCAAGGAATCACAGAATCCCGTATTTTTCATAAACGTCGCTGAGGAACTCACCCTCCCTTAGCTCCTCCCGGCTGTGATTCTCCTTGGAGACTTTATTCCTTGCAAGTTGTAAGGCTTCTGGGAGAATGCTTGCTGGAACAGCGACGACGCCGTCATAGTCACCAAAAACCAGATCGCCCGGCTGGATCACGATCCCGCCGCACTGGACAGGCACGTTGTAATCAATAACCAACCCTCGTACTTTAGAATCCACTGGCTTGAAGCCGGCGGCAAAGACCGGAAAGCCCATCTGCCGAATTTTTTTCACGTCGCGCACTAGACCATCAATGACGGCCCCTCGCGCCCCCCGTGCGCGAGCAGCCGTCGATAACAATTCACCCCAGGGGGCATTCCTTTTTGACTCTCCGGTGGAAACGACAACCACCTCTCCAGGCAAAATGCTATCTATGGCTTCAATTTCCATTCCGTAGGGGTCCGCCAGCTGGCAAAAAACATCCACACACATGATGGTGCGCGCCCAGCCCGCAAATATGAATTCGGGGGATAGCGGTCGAAGGTACTCCCTCATGGCCCGATCGTGCTCACCCAATTCGTCCAGGGCATCCGCTACAACCGCGGTGTAGAGAGTCTCTTCAATGCTTTCGAAAAGCTCCAGGTCGGAATCTGTAGCCGGCCTTCCCAATGCCCGTTTTCCGAGACTCCCCGATATTGTGTTGTTCATGAAACCGTGCTCCTTTGGCGCAATAGATTTCGTTGCTAGCTCCCATTCATCTCATGTAGCGCTTACGTCGAAAACAGATTCTGCAACCGGTTGTGGGGCGCTTGCCGGCCCAACGCCGCTTGCTTAGGGCGGGGAGCCGGCCATCGGCAGACGCGGCCGAAGGTCTTCCAGCGTGGGCAGAGTATCGCCGTCCTTGAAGTTGTTGACGGCCTCCCACAGGCGAGCCTGGAAACGCCGCCAGAATTCATATTCGGTGTCCCAGCGGCCGAGCTCGGTACCGAGGCGATAGTCCGTATACTCCTGTCGCCATGCCGAACGATAGTCTTCCCGTAGCGCAGTGATCGCATCCATCAAGTCCTCGATGCGCCCGTGATCTGCCACGCTGCTCTCGCGGAAGAGGTAAAGCAAGACATCGGACCGGCTGGGATGCCGGCCTAGGGTTTTAAAGAAGCCGCCGATCTCGATGGCATAAAGGTATTTCATGCCGGCATAGTCCAGCATGCGTGCTGCTACCACAAGACTAGGGAGCGAATATGTATCATTCGTGACAGACAGAGCCCGGCGGAAGCGTTCCTCGGCGTCCTCGGCTAGGAGGCGCTCTTGGTGGAAAGCGTCGCGATTGGCCTCGCTTTGCTGAAGGCGGTCAGGAGTGAGCGGATCTTCCCAGAATCGGTAAATCGTATCTTGCCCACCGAATATTTTCATGATTAACCCTTCGGCGGCATCCAGCTTCTCCAAGCCGGAAGCCACCTCGCTGGCCGCATTCGGGGGGTACATCAGCGAGGCGTAATCAGAAAAGAATCGGCTTTGGTCGACCGAGGGCGATTGCCAGGCCGCCACGGCACCGTAAGCCATGCCCGGCAGCGTTGTCCGGTACAGGACTTGGCCAGCATCGGTCCAGCCCATATTCATCAATCCCAGCGCACCGTATTTATGGCCAGCGCGCAGGAATCCATCGATGTTCCAAAACGTGAGGGAATAGCTCGGAGCGATTTCATTCCAGCACCAGATGCCCGGTCCAACGACCACTGGAATATGTTCCTTCGCCAATGGAGCGACATAAGGCGAATAATCCTGCAGGCGCTCAAAGTGCCAAGGAACAGCGATGGCGTTCTTGGGCAATTCCGAAATTAAGTCGGGGTATCTCAGGAGGAGTTCCGACCCGCTTAAATCGGGAGCGAACATCGGGCGCTTGCCGAGCTTCTGGAGCAGGTCGGCAGTTCGCTTCATCTGGCCGGTGTACAGTTTCAAGGGGTCCGCACCACGGCCGAGGATGCTCCCGGCTTTTTCCAATGACCAGGGCTCATCGAAACCGATATAGAACCAGGGACTCGGAAATAAGGCCGCGAGCTGCTTGGTCCAGTCCGCCAGGAGGGCTTGAGTCTGCTCATTGAGTGGGTCAATCTCGTCACCGTGAGGGAGAAGGGAAAGATCAGCATAGCGCTCTATCCGAAACAGGTCGTGCATGTGACCGTAAAGCTCAGTCATCGGGACCACATCCATGTGCCGCTCGCGCGCGTAGGTGATGAGTCGCCGGACTTGTTCCTGCGCGAATCGTCCCTGGGGGTTCACGAGATCGTAGCCGGCCAGCTCGACGCTCGCTTCGGAGTAAAAGTAATACTGGTTGGCTTTCCACCGAGCCAAGAAATCGATTTGGCGCTTGACTTCGGCTTCCGTTGGTAGCGGCCCGTGGCTCATATCCATCATGAAGCCGCGGTAGGCCATAGCGGGCCAGTCCCGGATACTAACCTCGGGCAGGAATCTGTTCCCGGGGTCACCTTCTACCAGCTGGTGCAGGGTCTGCACACCGTAGTAGAGCCCTGCCGACGATTGTGCCCGAATCTCTGCGCCTTGAGCCCCGATTCGGATCTCATAGGCTTCGCGGGAACGGGGCCCAGGCTGGTCATCCCCACCAGGAAGGGCATCGACCGCTCCGGTCCTGACCAAAGTGATACATGGAGTCGCCGGGTGTGTGGCGACTACCGGGATGGTCGTTCCCGCTTCAAGGGACAAAGCCGACGACAGTTCTTTCGCTGCGAATTCGTCTTCCGCACTGGCCGTAGAGCCAAAGCCGATAGAAAGGCCTCGCAGAGAGAGTCTTCCCGACCTATATTCGATTTGCTGCGGACGAGGTAGGATGGGTTTGTGTATCCCGAGCAAGGGTCCAGGCAGAACGGAAAAGACGACCAACCCCCACAGATAACGCATGGGGCGATGCTACGCAGCGATCAAGCACGTGTCAACGGCCCGGGCAACGCTAATCCAGCATCCTGGACGACTTCCACAAGCGTCCCGGATTCAACTCGAAAGGGGCAGTCGCCAATTTATCGCAGCTAATTTCATCCGCCGCTCGGGAGCGAGAATCTCTAAGCCACTGCGCTCGACCGTCCTGGGAGGCTCGCCGATCGAAGGCGAGTGATGTTCCAATTATTCGGTGGATTTGGATTTCCCATCGATGTGAAAGGCAGCGGCAATGTCGGAGGCAGTTTCCTTTACGAGCGAGCCAAAGCTGGGAATATCCTCGGGATTGATCAGTTCCGAGCTTCCCGCTATGCTGACGGCCGCGATTACCTCTCCTGACGCCACTAAAATTGGCGCCCCGACACAGCACCCGCCGATTTCATCTTCTCCAGCATCAACGGAGTAACCTCGGCGGCGGGTTTCTTCCAATTCTTGTTGCAGGCGGCGAAACGAAGTGATCGTGTTCTCATTGTAACGCGGTAATCCGCGTCCACGCACAAGACTTAGCAGTTTCTCCTCCGGCAGATGCGCGATCAGCGCCTTGCCTACAGCGGTGCTGTGGAGGTCAAGCCGCTTGCCCACCCAGGTGGGTACCCGAGGCGCGTTCGGATGCTCGAATTTCTCAATGATGACAGCTTGCTCACAGCCCAGCACGGCGAGGTGCACGGTCGCCTTGCATCGCCACATCAAGCGTTGGAGAAAAGGCGAGGCCTGCTCGCGCAATCTGGTTCCGTTCAATGCCACGTTGGCCAGGGAAAACAGTTTCAGCCCGAACGTGTAGCGGTGAGTTTTTTCACTGCGTGTCAGAAAACCACCCTCCTTAAGGGTCAACAAGACGCAGTGAGTCGAACTCCTGGGCAAACCGAGGCGTCGGCTTAATTCGGCCAACGTCAACCCTCTCTTGGTCACAGAGAGTGATTCCAGTATGGCCATTGTCCTTTCCACCGACCGGACCACGCTAGCCCTCGGCCTCTGTAGAGGATCCTGTGAAGTTTCTAAACTCATGGAACGAAACACGCACCAGCCCTTTTTCCGCGCGGTTATTATAGCAAGCTCCAGAAACATTTTAACACAAGATTAAAGACGGAGGTCCTTCCCTGTCCCGGCAATGTCTTGGGCGTTTTTCCCCAGAACCACTGACTAATCTAGTGGGCAACCACGCTTCGATCGGGCAAGAAAGCCTTAGGAGAGTATGTGTTAGAAGCCTGATCCCACCTAAATGAATCTGTCCAGGTTCTTGGACAGGTTGAGGTTTAGAGACTTGACTCGGAAAACCCCTTGAGATAATAGAGATGCAAAGGGGGGATCCATTCAGGTCCTCACGTTAGGCTTGAGGAGGTAAGACTGTGCATTCGAAATTAAGCGTTGCATTCTATCTAGGGCTGACTATGACGCTGGTGTGCCCAGTATTACGGTCGCAAACCTCGCAGTTCACGGGACAGGTCTCTGACCAAAGCGGGGCCGTTGTTTCCGGTGCTTCTGTGCAGGTCGCCAATGAGGCCACGGGAGTAGTGCAATCCAGCGTATCGAATCAGGATGGCTACTATACGATTGGATCGCTCATTCCCGGGAACTATAAAATCAGCGTGTCCGCACAAGGTTTTAAGACAGCCATCCGGTCTGGGATTAAGCTCGACATTGCGCAAATCGGACGCGTGGACTTCGCCCTCGAAGTCGGGCAGATGACACAACAAATAACCGTGGTTTCCCAGGCGCCGCTGCTCCAAGCGCAAGCCGCTACCGTTGGCCAAGTGGTCTCGCGACAGTTTATGCTCGATCTGCCGTTGAACGGCCGGGTTTTCACGGATCTGGCGACCCTGACGCCAGGCGCCGTGGGCGGCGGTACGGGTTCATTTGGTAATAATCCGATTGTTCAGGTGAACGGCGGGCGCGCCTCGCAGACGATTTACACAATTGACGGCACCAACACCAACGCGCAATTCGATGCCGGAACTACGATCGTGCCGCCCCCGGATGCCATTCAGGAATTCAAAGTCCAGACCAACGCGATGTCAGCGGAATACGGGCTGGAGCCGGCGGTCATTAGTGTAGCCTTAAAGTCCGGCGCCAATCAGTTTCACGGCGACGCGTATGATTTCGTGAGGAATGAGAAACTGGACGCAAGAAATTTCTTTGGACTGAGTAGAGGCAAGCTGCGTTACAACCAGTTTGGCGGGACGCTGGGCGGGCCCGTGATCAAGAACCGCACGTTCTTTTTCGTGGATTATCAAGGGCTGCGCCAGCGAAATGGCGGAACGAACAATAACCCGACCCCGACCGCGGTAATGCGGGGTGGTGACCTATCAGCCGCGGGTACGGACATCACAGATCCCACCACCGGCGCACAGTTTGTCGCCTCGTCCGATCCTGCGAGCCCCAATTTCAACGAGCTCTGCACAAATGCCGTGGGATGTCCGAACATGATCCCGAGCAATCGCATCGTGAGCCCCGCGACTTATCTCCTACAGTTTATTCCCCTTCCCAACACCCCCGGGGGGAATTTTGTCTTTACGCCATCGGATCCGACCACTATCAACCAATTTGATGTCAGGATCGATCACCGCATGAGCGAGCGCGATTCCCTCGTTTACTCGCAGAGTTTCAACAGGCTCACTGATTACTCCAGCGGCGCGATTCCGCTCAATGGCGGATTTACCGAGGAAGTGCAGAGCCAGCGCTATACCCTTCGGGAAAGCCATACTTTCGGCCCCAGCCTGCTGAATGAATTTCAGGTAGGGTACGTCCGGGACGGCTATCACGCGGTGCAACAAGGACTGGGGACGAATTATGCGGACAAAGCAGGCATCGGGGGACTCGACCAGACTGAAGCTGAGGACCCCGGGTTTCCGGGAATCGAGTTCAACAACTTTGTTGGCTTGGACTGGAATACCTTCAAACCCAAAAGGCGTCGCGTGAATACTTATGAGGCGAGCGACATGCTGACCAAGGTTCAGGGCGCTCACACCCTCAAAGTCGGCGCGTATATCCGCACCATGGGTAACGCGCTAACCAACGGAGCGCGCAGCCGCGGTGACTTTGTATTCGATGGAAGCTATTCGGGCTATGACTTCTCGGACTACCTGCTAGGGCTGCCTATCGAGGGCCGGCGAGGCTTTCCCCGGAACGAGTTCGGCGTATCTTTCCGCAGCGAGAGTTTCTATTTTCAGGACGATTGGAAGGTCACTCCCCGGTTTACTCTAAACCTGGGATTACGCTATGACTTGTACCACATGCCCACTTCGTTGCACAACATGTTCGCCTCGGTAAATCCGCTCACGAATCAGATTGTAGTGGCGTCCACGGCAGGCGGGCAGATGAACTTCAATTCCCAGCAGGCAACGCAGATTGTTCTCCCGCTGTTCAGCAGCCTCATCGTTCCATCCTCGTCGGTCGGGCTGAACAACTCCCTGCGTCATTCAGACTTCAACAATTTCGCGCCCCGCCTCGGGGCGGCATGGCAGCCACTGCACGGGTTGGTGGTGAGGGCCGGCTATGGAATCTTCTATGTTCTCGAAGACTCCGATCAGGCTGCAAGCCCACCCCAAGGCAATCCTCCGTTTATCGTGGATGAACCCGCTTCTTCCAACACAACCCCTGTACCCACCAGGACGTTGGCCACTTTCTTCCCGCCGATCACGAGCTATGGGGCCGGCATCGGGCCACTAGGCTTCTTCCAGATCGATCCGAACCGTCCTGTCCCTTACGTGCAGCAGTGGAACTTTGCGTTGCAGAAGAGTGTAGGTAATTTCCTGGTGCTGGAAGGTGCGTATGTCGGCAGCGCGGGAGTAAAAGAGACAATGTCTCTGCCCGTGAACATTCCTTCCCCCGGGCCTGGGGATATCCAGCCACGCCGCCCCAACCCCGGATTCTCGGCGGGCAGTTTTATTACCAACACCGGTACTGCTAGCTACAACGCTTTTCAGGCGAAGGCCGAAATCCGGTCATGGCACAGGTTGGGTCTGCTCGCTGCGTACACGTGGTCCAAGGCAATTGATGGCGAGACCGGGGATTTCCAGGGCAGTCCGATTCCAAATCCAAATTGCATTATTTGTGATCGCGGCCTCTCCGATATTGACCAGCCTCAACGCTTCACGGTCGCCGCGGTATATGCCCTGCCAGAATTAGGATCTCGATCAGCGCTGGTGCGCAATGTCGCCGGAGGATGGCGCGTGACCAACATCTTCTCCGCGATCTCGGGACAGCCGTTTAATTTGGGAGTCGGCCATGATTACGCGAACACAGGAAGGAGAGGGACCGAGAGGCCGGACCGGCTTGGAAGTGGGCGCCTTGCCAATCCTACGCTGCAAGAGTGGTTCGACGTTTCCGCCTTCGCGGACCCGCAAGATTTCACTTACGGAAATGCGGGGCGAAACATCCTTCTCGGTCCTGGCTTGGTGAATTCCAATTTGGGCATATTCAAGGACTTCAACTTGGCATGGCCTTCTGAAGGCACCAAACTCGAGTTTCGCGCGGAAATGTTCAATTTCACTAACTCCTCGCATTTTAGCGGGCCAGTGAGTAACATCGATTCTTCCCACGCGGGACAGATTCTCAGTGCGTATGGGGAGCGCGCCATCCAGTTCGCGCTCAAACTGATGTTCTAGACCCTCTGGCTATTTGGTGAGAAGAAAGGGCCCGAACGACTCAAGGCGTCACGTCCTAAATCGCCGGTGTAGCGTGCTGCTATCCCGGCGATTGCTTCCGCGTTGGTGCTGGCTCGGATCTCAGCCTGTCTGTATCGGGCTCTCCATTCACGTGGGGGGCTAAGGTGCTCTTCTAGAGTCCGAGTGACCAGTTGGTCTTCCTGCTTCCTAAGCGGCTCAAAGCTGGCGGAAACGACGACACTGCCTCGCCGTCGCGTGGTGAAGCGCATTCGTGTAGAGATTAAGATGCTGCGCAGGAGAATGATGTGCAACTTGCTGGCAAGGTGGCCATCGTTACGGGAGCAGGTTCGGGAATAGGACAAGCGACCGCAAAGTGTTTCGCGAAAGAAGGCTCTGCCGTTATCGCCGTCGACTGGAATAAAGAGACCGCCGAGAAGACCGTTGCCGCGGTTCGTTCCAAGGGAGGGAAAGCTGAGTTTTGCTTTGCCGACGTCTCCAAGGCGGAGGACGTCCGGAGAACGGTGGACACCGCCTTGACCAGCTTCGGGGCGCTCCATATCCTGGTGAATGATGCCGCCATACAGATCATGGCTAAGCTGACGGACACCACGGAGGAAATGTGGGACCAGATTCACGCCGTCAACCTGAAAGGCGTTTTCCTGGGCTGCAAGTATGCAATTCCGGCTATGATTGACGCCGGAGGCGGGTCAATTATCAATATAGCTTCTGTCTTGGGATTCGTTGGCGACCCCGACTTGGCGGCCTATTGCGCTGCTAAGGGTGGCGTGATAGCTCTCACCAAGGTTGCTGCATTGACGTATGGCCCGCAAGGGGTGCGAGCCAATGCCATTTGTCCAGGGGATGTCGACACTCCTCTCGTCGAAGCCTACTTCAATAAAGACCCCGATCCGAAGCGGTTCCGCCAGGAAATCTATTCGAAGTATGCGTTACGGCGCATTGCCTCTCCTGAAGAGATCGCTCAAGTGGCCCTTTTCCTAGCTTCCGACGCTTCATCGTTTATCACCGGCAGTACACTGGTTGTGGATGGTGGTCTTACGGTGAAAGTCTACTGAGGACTGTCGGATGCCGACTTGGAGTTCCACGCAACAAAATCTCCGGCATTGCGCTGCTGAGCTTCCATCTTCGATTGACTATGATCTCTGGAGCGGTTGGCGGTCTAAAGTAAGAGTAAAGCAGAGCAATCCTGGGGTTCCTCACCGCTTGGAACGGGCGGCTTGGCGAATGACAAGCCGAGCCTATCGGGTCTAAGCAATGCCGTCGTGGACATTCCCCAGGAGGCCAGACGACTTCTTCCGTTCCAAGACCAGCAGCAGGATTGCGATACGTATCCGCGCTGGCTCCCCGAACCTGGCCGGCCAAGGTCATCCGTCGTTGGTTGCAACCGGAAGGGCAAAGTGACAGGAGGAGAATACTTGGCCCGAGGATCCAATTCCCAGGCAACAATCCAGCACGAGCCACAGATCCAACTCCGTCGTGTCCTGACGCTCTGGGACCTCATCTTCTATGGGATAGTCCTTATCACACCTATCGCAGCGGTCCCGCTCTTTGGAATTGCTGACAAGCTTTCGCGGGGCCACGTCGTTACCACCGTTCTGATTGCTATGATTGCTATGATGTTGACCGCGGTTAGTTACGGGCGGATGGCGACTGTCTACCCAGCCGCGGGTTCGGCGTACACATACGTGGGCCGAGCATTGCATCCGCACTTGGGATTTCTCACGGGCTGGGCGATGATGCTGGACTACTTCGTCATACCCGTCATTAACACCATTTACGGGGCATTGACGCTGGCACGCTTGTTCCCAGCCGTTCCCTATATCGGATGGGCCGCTCTCATTGCCGCCACAACTACCTACCTGAACTTGCGCGGAGTCCGATCGACGGCGCGCATCAATGTTATCTTGTTGTCTGTAATGTGCGCAGTAATCGGCATTTTCATGGTGCTCGCCGTACGCTATGTGATCCATGTGAACGGTCTGAGCGCTCTGTTCTCGATTCAACCCCTCTACGACCCAAAGACAACAGATTTTCCTTCCATTGCTACGGCAACTTCGCTCGCGGCCCTCACCTATATCGGTTTCGACGGAGTGACAACCCTCTCGGAAGAAGTGCATGACCCCAAACGGAATATTCTTCGGGCTACGGTCCTTGTGTGTTTTCTGACAGGTGTCTTCAGCAGCGCTCAAGTTTACCTGGCTCAACTCGTTTGGCCAGATTATTCGACTTTTCCCAACCTTGAGACTGCGTTCATGGATGTGTCCAGAAGAGTTGGGGGTGTCGCCCTGTTTGATGGCATGGCGTTCATCCTTGTCGTCTCGATGGTAGGAGCCGGATTGGCCGGGCAGGCGGGAGCAGCCAGGCTCTTGTTTGGCATGGGTCGCGACAACGCACTACCTCGAAAGCTCTTTGGTCACCTGGACGCGAAACGCCGGGTTCCAACCTACAACCTCTGGCTGAGCGGATTGATTGCTTTTGGGGGCGCATTATTCCTCAATTGGGAAAGAGCAGCCGAGGTGCTCAACTTCGGGGCGTTCCTTGCCTTCATGGGAGTGAACCTTGCCGCAGCAAGGCACTTCTATTTTCGTGCCCCGCTCCGGAAAGACCGACGAATTCTAAAGGACCTCGTTCTTCCGGGATCTGGTTTTCTCTTCTGCCTTTGGATTTGGTGGAATTTGCCTCGACCCGCAAAGGTCGTCGGCGGGATCTGGTTTGTTGGCGGGTTCCTCTACGATGCAATCCTGACGCGTGGATTCCGTGAGAAACCCGCGATGATAGATTTCAGCGAAAGCTGACTCGCGACGGTTGCTGTCTGTTGCCGTCGTCGGGTGTAAGGATCTTCGGTTGGATGATGGGGAAATGAATTTCAAGCTCATTGACGGTTGCAAAATAAAGCGACCTTGATCTTCTGCAGCGCCGCTCGGCGTCATGCGGGGCAGGCGCCGAGCGGCGCGGTAGCAAATTGAAAGCCATTATATTTTGCAACCCTCAAGAGAAAGTTCTGCAACCCGCTCGCGATAGCCTACAGGAAAAATCCCCGAAACGGGGCACGCTCGCTATTTTCATGGCCGGGAGTTGGTGGTGGGTGCTTCGTCGGCGAGAGGCGCACATTGGGTGGAGGTGCTGGGCTTCGCTTATGGGGCTAGCCCTCCCGACGTTAGCCGTTATCATTGAGACTTTGCTTGCGGCCGTGGCTTCTCAGTGCGCGGGCCTAGAGGGGTTGGAAGATGCAAGCTTGCGTGGAGGGTGGCCCGCTTTTGGCGCTCGCGTTTGGCTGTTATCGTTCTACGCCACCGGGCTACTACCGTTTTGCGGACTCATCTTGGCGATTGTCGGCAAAGGGAGCCCGCGCCTTGCCGCCACCCTTGGGTCATGCCTTGCGTTTGTCAGCTTCTTACCTGTTCTTGTTTTTTCGGTCAATTCATTCCACTGAGGCGCGTAGTCTACATATACGACAACGACGGCCGCCGCACTCATAAGGGCGGCAGTTGGGCGCGCACAGGAATGCCAAATCCCACGACGAGCACTGCTGTTTACAGCGTCGCGAACCAGTTGACGAGTTGGAACGGCGCCGCGCCCCTGCCACCACCGAGATCAAAAATGCCGTGAAGGTCTCCTCCACCGGGATGGCGTTCGGCGATTTCCGATGCACGGGGAAGTGCTCGCTCACCTGTTGCCGATAACCGATCTTCCGCAAGAACTCGTTCAACACGCTGAGCCCCCCGAACGGCGTCACCACCCTGGGCGTCTGGCGCAAAAGCACTTTCTTTTCTCCCCAAAGTGAAGCAATTTCTCAGGGCACTGTTCTGTTCCTCCGCGGATTTTGTCTAACCAACTTCAATCTAACGGATTGCTACGGAACAGTGCCCCTCAATTTCGGAATTCGGGTTTAATCCTCTCCGCTTTCCCCTTCGATGTCGTGCCTAACTTACTGCTCGGAAAGTTTGCCGATCAGCTTGAACATAGGCAGGTACATCGAGATGACGATTCCGCCCACAACAATACCAAGGAACAGGATGATCATCGGCTCCATCGCCGACAGCAGGTCGCCGACCGCGGCATCCACTTCGTCTTCGTAGAAATCGGCTACTTTCTGAAGCATCGAGTCGAGCGCGCCGGTCTGCTCGCCCACGCCGATCATCTGCACCACCATGTTGGGGAAGACGCCCGTCTCGCGCAACGGGTCCACAATCGTGCGCCCGGTTTCAATGGCTTTCCGGACGCTCATGATGGCCTTCTCGACGACCGCGTTTCCCGAAGTGCGCGCGGTGATCTCCATCGCTTCGAGCATCGGCACGCCGCTGGTAATCAGCGTTCCGAGGGTTCTTGTAAAGCGCGCCACGGCGATTTTCCTAAGTAAGCTTCCGAGCAGCGGCAGCTTCAACATAATCGTGTCCACCATCATCCGTCCGTTCGGAGTGGCGTAGTAGGCTCGGAAGGCGAAAAACCCGACCGGAATGAGGATGATGAGGATGGGCGCGGCGTAGCCGGCCATGGTGCTCAGTTGCATGACGATAACCGTGGGCAGCGGGAGGTCCACTTGCATCGCTTTGAATAAAGTCGAAAAGATGGGCACTACTTTCCACAGCAGCAGGAACACTACGCCGCCGGCGATGACGACCACGGCCACGGGGTAAATCAGCGCCGATTTCACGGCGCGGGCGAGCTTGACGGCCTTTTCGATGTGGGCCGACAGCCGCTGCAAGATGGTGTCCAGAATACCGCCCGTCTCTCCGGCCTCCACCATGTTGCAGTAGAGGTCGTCGAAGACCTTGGGGTACTGCCGAAGGGCGTTGGCCAAGCTCGAGCCGCTTTCGACCGACGACCGGACGCCCGCCAGGACTTTGGCGAAACCCTTGTTCTCCTGTTGGCTGGAAAGTATTTCCAAGCATTGGACCAGCGGCAAACCGGCGTCAATCATGACCGAGAACTGGCGGGTGAAAATAGCCAGCTCTTTGGGCGAGATTTTGCCAGCCACTTTGGGTTTCGGGATGGCGATTTCGCGGCCCTTTTCGACGATGCGCGTGGCCGTGATTTGCTCGCGCCGGAGAACGGCGTCAAGCGCCTCGCGGCTGGGCGCGCTACGCGTGCCATTCACCACCTGCCCCGTCCGGGAAGTACCGTGGTATTCGTATTGCGGCATGGGTCTTAATCCTCCCTTTTCCTTGCCGCCCTCCCGGGGCTGGCCGGGACGGCGGAAACTTTAACGCTTCACCGGAGCGTAGCCCGCTTGAAGTCTCTGCGTGGCGGCGGACAGGGGTCCGCTGCGGTTGATCATATCCTGGAGTTCGTCCACGTTGCTCGAGCGGCTCAAGGCCATCTCCAGGCTGATCTGTTTCGTCTGGTAGAGCGAGAAGAGCGACTGGTTGAAGGTTTGCATCCCGTACTTGTCCTGCCCTGCTTGCATGGAAGAATAAACTTGGTGAATCTTGTCCTCACGAATCAAGTTGCGGATGGCGGGGTTGGGAATCAGGATTTCCATCGCCATGGAGCGGCCTTTTCCGTCCGGGCGCGGGAGCAGGGCCTGGCACAGGACGCCTTCGAGCACAAGCGAGAGCTGAGCGCGAATCTGCGACTGCTGGTGCGCAGGGAAAACGTCAATGATGCGGTTGATGGTGGAAGAGGCAGAATTGGTGTGGAGCGTCCCAAAGGTCAGGTGGCCGGTCTCGGCAATCCGCAGCGCCGACTCGATAGTCTCCAGGTCCCGCATTTCGCCGATCAACACGACATCCGGGTCCTCACGCAGCGCCGCGCGCAGAGAGTTCGCAAAAGAATGGGTGTCGGAGTGCACTTCGCGCTGGTTCACCAGGCACCTCTTGTGCGGGTGAATGAACTCGATGGGGTCTTCGACGGTGATCATGTGCTCATAACGCGTCTGGTTGATCAGGTCCAGCATCGTCGCGAGCGTGGTGGATTTGCCGCTGCCGGTGGGGCCCGTCACCAGAATTAATCCCCGAGGCTTCTCACAGAGCTTTCGAAGGATGGGAGGCAGGCGCAACTGGTCGAAGGTCTTGATCTCGAATGGGATGACCCGAAACACCCCCGCCGTCGCCCCGCGCTGGTTGAAGAGGTTTCCCCGGAACCGGGCGATGTTCTTGATGCCGAAGGAGAAGTCGAGCTCCAGGCTTTCTTCGAAGCGGTGTTTCTGCGCGTCGGTGAGGATGCTATAGGCGAGCTGCTTGGTTTCAGCGGGCCCGAGCACCGGCAAGTCATCACAGGGCTTCAATTCGCCGTGGACGCGGATCCGAGGCGGCGAATTGGTGGTGATGTGGAGGTCGGACCCCCCCACGTCCACCATGCGCTTCAGAAGTTCGCTGAGCGTTGGAATCGGCATAATACCCACTCCTCGGAGTCTCGGAATACCGGCGAGCGGCTAAAGGACAGTCTCGCGGAAAACTTCCTCGAGCGTCGTCAGCCCGTTCATCACTTTGATCAGACCGCTTCGACGCAGGGCGATCATCCCCTGCTCGATCGCCTTCTTCTTAATCTCCAGCGCCGAGGCGCCCACCAGGATGAGCTCGCGAATCTCGTCGGTGATTTCCAAAAGCTCGTACAATCCCAGCCGCCCTTTGTACCCCTTGTTGCCGCAGGCGGGACACCCGGCGCCCTTAAACACCTTGACCGTCCTGACCTCTTCGGGCGTAAAACCGGCGTCAATCAAGACTTGGGGCGCTACTTCCTCCTCGGTTCTGCACTCGGCGCAGATGCGCCGGGTGAGCCGTTGCGCGACGATACAATGAACGGAAGTCGCCACCAGGAATGGTTCAATGCCCATGTTCATCAAGCGGGAAATGGTGGACGGCGCGTCGTTCGTGTGCAGCGTCGAGAGCACCAGGTGGCCCGTGAGGGCCGCTTTGATGGCGATTTCCGCCGTCTCGAAGTCGCGGATCTCGCCCACCAGGATGATGTTCGGATCTTGCCGCAGGAAGGAACGGAGCGCGGCGGCAAAATTCAGCCCGATCTGCTCCTTCATCTGCACCTGGTTGATGCCGGGCAACTGGAACTCGACCGGGTCTTCAGCGGTGACGATGTTCGTGTCGGGCTTGTTCAGTTGGGAGATGGACGAATAGAGCGTATTGGTTTTGCCGCTGCCGGTCGGCCCCGTCACCAGAACCATCCCATAAGGCTTGAAAATAGCTTTCTGGAGCTTCGACAAGGATTCGGGCTCGATGCCGAGCTTGGTCATATCGAGCCGGAGATTCTCTTTGTCGAGCAACCGCATCACGATTTTTTCGCCGTGCAGCGTGGGCAGCACTGAGACGCGAAAATCGAGCTGCTTCTTCTTCCCGTTGTGCATCATCTTGATCATGATGCGGCCGTCTTGGGGCAATCGCTTTTCCGAGATGTCGAGTTTGGCCATTATTTTGACGCGGCTGATGATGGCGTCGCGCAGCTTGAGCGGGGGATGCATGACGTTTTGTAGCATGCCATCAATACGGTAGCGCACGCGGTATTCTTTTTCGTAAGGCTCCATGTGGACGTCGCTGGCGCCGCGCCTCACCGCGTCCGTCAGAATGTAATTGACCAGCTTGATCACTGGCGCTTCTTCCGCTGCCTTTTCCAGTTCCGCCAGGTTGAGCGAAGCTTCGTCTTCCGCTTCGAGTTCGACGCTTTCCGCCTGACCCTCGTCAATGAAGCTGACGATTTCCTCGATCTCCTTCTTCCGCTCCGCCTCTTCCGCCGAGCCGTAATGCTTCTTGATGGCTTCCGTGATGGCCGATTCGGAGGCGACCACTGGCTCGATGTTGAACCCCGTCATAAACTTGATATCGTCCATGGCGAAGACGTTCGTGGGGTCCACCATCGCCACGGTCAGCGACGAACCCACCCGGCTGAGCGGGAGGATCTGGTATTTTGCCGCCGTCTCCATCGGGACAAGCTTGATTACGTTCTGATCCACTTCGAAGTAACTCAAGTTGATAGAAGGAACGCCGTATTGGCGCGAGAGAACTGCAGTGACTTCGTCATCGCTCAGGAAACCCAGTTTTACCAGAGAGTTGCCGAGCCGCCCGCCTGACTGCTTTTGGTGGTCAAGCGCCTGCTTGAGCTGGTCGGCGGAAATAAGGTTCTCTTTGAGTAGGATTTCGCCGAGCTTGCCGGACATTGATAATACCCCCGCCCCCCCATCCTCATGATCCCAAAGGACGTTAGCTCTTCAGGTGGTTTTCTGCTCTCCCCAACCTATTCCGGAGCCCATACTTACCTGCCATCCTAAGAAACTATGGACGGAATGTCAAGACGAATCCCTAGAATCCTGGGACAAATCCGGAGATGGGAGTGGGTTACTTTCGATTGGTCTTTGGGAAAGCTGCCTCACGTTACGTTTAACGCGTTCGAGGCTGCTCTCGTCCGGAACCAATCCGGTTTGGGCCTTCTCCCACCTTCCCCGCTCGTCTTCCAGGGTATAATGCGGCCATGAGGGAAGTATCGGCTCGGCCGGAGCGCCAAGAGCCGGGTTTGGAACTCCTCGCTTATTATAGAGAGATGATGGGAAGGCTCGGCCCGCAAGGCTGGTGGCCCGCCCGGACCCGCCTGGAAGTCATCGTGGGAGCCATCCTCACTCAGAATACCTCTTGGGAAAACGCCGCGAAAGGCATACGCGGGCTTCGCCGCGCCGGTTTGCTTAACTGGCAGGCGCTGCGCAGGGTTTCTCAACCAAAGCTTCAGGGGGCGATCCGCGCCGCCGGCTTCTATCGCCAGAAAGCGCAGACCATCCGAAATTTCCTTTTATGGCTCCATCGTTCTTATGGCGGATCGCTCCGCCGGATGTTCGCGGAGCCAGCAGAAACGCTGCGCCAGGAACTCCTTGGGGTCAAAGGCCTGGGGCCGGAAACCGTGGACGCTGTACTTCTATACGCCGGCGGGAAGCCGTTCTTCGTTGCCGACGCTTACACGCGCCGCATCCTCGCGCGTCACGAATTCATCTCGCCCCAGGCCGGCTACGCCACGGCGCAGGAATTTCTCCACCGCTATCTGCCCGCGGACGCCGGCCTCTTCAACGAATCTCACGCGCTGTTTGTGGAGGTTGGCAAGCGCTTCTGCAAGCGCTCTTCCGCGGACTGTGCCGCCTGTCCATTGGAATCATGGCTGCCGGGACGGGCAGAGCCTCGCGCGGCTGCCCGTCACTTGAGGGGTGACCGCGCTGAAGGCTGAGGTGATTTAGGGACCGCTGATGGACGAACAGCAGCGCCGAAATCGCAAACGCATTCTGATTTTCCTGCTGGTGCTGGTCCCGGCCTTGATGTTTGTGGCCTGGAGCCAAGCATCGCTCAACCTGAGTTTCCTCCAGCCCGCGAGCGCCAATGTAACCATCCTTCTTCTAGCCCTCTCCTACCTCGTCATTCTGGCGCTGGTCATTTTCGGCCTTATCCTCGCGCGAATTCTGCTGAAACTCTACGTCGAGCGCCGCCAGCAGCAGTTGGGTTCGCGTTTCAAAACCAAGATGGTAGTGGCGTTCCTGGCGCTTTCGCTGGTCCCGGTCTGTTTCCTCTTCGCGTTTTCTTACGGGCTCCTCAACCGCAGCATTGACAAATGGTTCGGAATGCCCTTTGACACGGTGCGCCGGGACGCCGACGGCATCGTGATGCAGCTTGAACAAGTCTCGGCGCAGCGTGCCCGCCACGACGCGGCCGAGCTCGCGGCGGACGACGGCTTGCGCAAGGCCCTCGATCAAGGCGACCAGCGCACCGTCGAGCAGCGGCTGGCGTTGGAAGTGGCAAGCCGCGAGCTCGTCGCCGCGATATTCTTTGACGCCGGTGGCCGCGCCGTGGCGCGAGCGGGAGAAGCTTTCCCAGACTTGTCTCTCGTCACCGAAGAGTTCCGACCGTTCGCGCTCGGCCATGCGCCGCTTACTTCGCTTTTCAGGCGGATCGAGACCAAGGAGGGGGAATTGGAACTGGCGGCCCAGCCGCTCTCTCGGGGAGGGCGACCCGCGGGCACCGTCGTGGTGGTGAGCCGCGCCCCCTATCCTATCCGCCAAATGGCAGACGAGATCCGGCTAGAGGCCAGGAAGTACGACCAGATCACTCGCGAAAGGAAAGCTGTTCGTGTCGCTTACCTCTCGATGCTATTGCTCGTGACCCTGCTGATACTCTTCGTGGCCAGTTGGCTGGCAGTTTTCATTGCCAAGCAGGTGACCGTGCCCATCCCGGGGTCCAGTCAGATCAGCCATACTGCTTTCAGGCCATGACCCTTCGACAAGCTCAGGGTCACGGTGAGGGATTCGAACCGTGAAATACTCGGTGCTCATCGTGGATGACGAAGCCGGAATCCGGCAGTCGCTTGCCTCGGTGCTCGAAGATGAAGGCTACGCAACAGCGGCCGTGGAGAGCGCGGAGGCCGCGCTCGGCGCCAGGGGGCGCACACTCGCCAGATGGAGTTGGAGCTGGCGGGGGGGAATGCCGTTGTGGCATTGACGGCCACATCCATACGCGCCGCGGACCGGGCTGTGGGCACGGTGCTTGTCCTCGAAGACCTGACGGAATTGCTGCGCGCTCAGCGGGCCGCCGCGTGGAGCGAAGTAGCACAGCGCATCGCGCACGAAATCAAGAACCCGCTCACCCCCATCCAACTTTCGAGCGAGCGCATCCGACGCCTGGTGGAGCGCGCGGGCGCCGGCCCCGGCGTGCATGGCGAGCTTGCCCGCACGGTCGCCGAAAGCGCCGCACTCATCGGACGCGAAGTCACGACTTTGAAGACTTTGGTGGATGAGTTCTCCGACTTCGCCCGCTTTCCCACCTCCCAACTCGTCCCTTCAAACCTGAACGCCATCGTCGAGAACGCTCTCAACGTCTTTGACGGACGGCTGGCGGGGATTGAGGTCCTCCGCGAACTTTCGCCGGGCTTGCCCGACGTCCAGGCCGACCCCGAACAGATGAAGCGCGCAGTCGTCAACCTGATTGACAACGCTGCGGAAGCACTCGAGGAAGCCCCGAGAAAGCAAATTTGGGTGGGCACCCGCCTCGATGCCCATCGCGAAGTGGTCGCGGTGACGATCGCGGACAGCGGTCCGGGCATTGGGCCCGACGCCCTCGACAAGCTCTTCTTGCCTTATTTTTCGACGAAAAAGCGCGGCACGGGCCTCGGCCTCGCCATCGTGAGCCGCATCGTTTCGGAACACGATGGGACCATTCGCGTCGAACCGAACCCCCCGTCGGGCGCCAAGTTTGTCATCGAGTTGCCCGTCGAGCGGCTTACCGCGTAGCGCGGGCATCTTGCCTGCGGTCTCTCCCTGCGAGAGCAAGATGCTCTCGCGACTGCGGCCGGGACGGCCGCGCTACTATTGCACTTCTGTGGGGACTGGCGGGGTCCAGTCAGATCAGCCATACTGCTTTCAGGCCATGACCCTTCGACAAGCTCAGGGTCACGGTGAGGGATTCGAACCGTGAAATACTCGGTGCTCATCGTGGATGACGAAGCCGGAATCCGGCAGTCGCTTGCCTCGGTGCTCGAAGATGAAGGCTACGCAACAGCGGCCGTGGAGAGCGCGGAGGCCGCGCTCGAGGCCCTGGCGGGCGGGCGGTTCGACCTGGTCTTGCTCGATATCTGGCTGCCCGGCATGGACGGCCTGGCGGCGCTTGAAAAAATTCGGGCGCTCGGCTCCGCGCCTCTGGTCATCATGATTTCGGGACACGGGACGATCGAGACCGCCGTCCGCTCCACCAAGCTCGGCGCCTTCGATTTCATAGAGAAGCCGCTGTCGCTTGAAAAAACCCTTCTGACGCTCCAGCACGCCGCCCACGAAATCGAGCTCACTCGCACCAACCGCCGACTTCGCTATGAACTTGGGGACCGCTATCGCATCATCGGCGAAAGCGTCCCCATGAAGGCCCTGCGCCAGCAGTTGGCGCTCGCGGCGCCCACGCAAGGGCGGATTTTGATTTACGGGGAAAGCGGCACCGGCAAGGAGCTGGTCGCGCACGCCCTCCACCGCATGAGCCCCCGCGCCGACCGCGCCTTTGTGGAGGTCAATTGCGCCGCCATCCCCGAGGAGCTCATCGAGTCGGAGCTCTTCGGTCACGTCAAAGGCTCCTTCACAGGCGCCGTTGAAGACAAAGTCGGGAAGTTCGAGCAGGCCGACGCTGGGACGCTTTTCCTCGATGAAGTCGGCGATATGAGCTTGCGCACGCAGTCCAAGGTCCTGCGCGTCATCGAAGAGCAAAGGTTTCAGCCCGTGGGCAGCGGGAAGGATTTGAGCGTGGACGTGCGCGTGCTCGCCGCCACCAATAAGAATTTGGAAGCCGAAATTCAGAAAGGCAATTTCCGCGAAGACCTGTTCTACCGGCTGAACGTCATCCCTTTTTTCGCTCCGCCGCTGCGCGAGCACGCCGAGGATGTCCCCGCGCTCGCCGATTATTTCCTGGCCGAGTTCGCGCGCGCCTACGGCCGCCGGCCGAAACACTTTTCCGAATCCGCGCTGGGGGCACTCGAGCGCTATCGCTGGCCGGGGAACGTCCGCGAGCTGCGCAACCTGGTCGAGCGCATGGTCATCATGGTGGCGGGCGACCGCATCGAATTGCGGCACCTGCCGCCCGGCTTTCATCACGAGAGGACCGCTGCCGGCGGGGCCGTCTCAGGCGGATTCTCAAACCTTCAGGAAGCACGCGCCGCTTACGAGCGCGACTATATCCTCCGCAAACTCGAAGAAAACCACGGCAACGTCAGCCGCACCGCCGAAGTCTTGGGCCTCGAGCGTAGCCACCTCTACCGAAAAATGAAATCCCTGGGCATCGCCGCGGGGGAGTAGAGGTTTTCTTGGTTGTCGGAGAGCGATCCCTGCCCTCCCTCGGCGATGCCTGCGCAGCCGCAAAGGTCCGGCGGCATAACCGCTGCGGCCTCGATCACGGCCGGGATGCCTGCCCCATCAAATGGGCCCATGCCACGGCCGGCGGCGTCAATCGCCCCTTTCGTGGCGGTAATCGAGCGCGGCGACGACGGCGCGGTCGTCGCGCCAGCCGGGCGCTACCTTGACGAAAAGTTCGAGATACACTTTGGGCGGGAAAAGCCGCTCCAGCTCGACACGCGCGGCGGTGCCGATCTGTTTCAGGCGCGCGCCGCCTGCTCCAATCACAATCGGTTTCTGGGATCCCTTCTCGACGAGGATCGTTGCTCGGATGAGCGTTCGCCTTTCATCCTGATCGAATTCGTCCACGAGCACGGCGGTGACATACGGAAGCTCTTGCCGTGTTTGCTGGATGACTTTCTCGCGGACGATTTCACCAGCCAGAAACCGCTCGGGCTGGTCGGTATAGAAGTCGGGCGGAAAATATGCGGGGCTTTCGGGAAGCTCGCGCACCACGGCTTCGAGCATGGTTGCGACGCCCGAGCCGTCGAGCGCGGAAATGGGGAAAATTTCTTCGAACTCGTGAAGCTGGCGGTAACGGTCAATGAGCGGCAGAAGGCGCGGCTTCTTGATGCGGTCAATCTTGTTCAAGAGCAAAAAGGTTTTCGGGCCGTATTTCTTAATCAGCTCGACGGCGAATTGGTCGCCGTGGCCGAAAGAGACTGCGGCGTCCACCACGAGCAAAGCGAGGTCCAAATCCCCGAGCGCCTGGCGGACCGACTGCATCATCTGCTCGTTGAGCCGGGAGAGGGGTTTGTGGATTCCGGGCGTGTCCATCAGGACGATTTGCGCGTCCGCGCGGTGGACGACGCCCAGGATGCGGTTGCGCGTAGTCTGGGGGACCGGGGTGACGATGGAAACTTTTGTTCCCACCAGGCGGTTGAGCAGCGCGCTCTTGCCGGCGTTGGGCCGCCCGACCAGGGCGACGAAGCCGCATTTAAGCTTTTCCGCGCTCGGCATGGGAGGGGGCAGACCTTCGTCCCGCGTGCGCGGGATCGGGGTTTTCTACGTCGGGCGCTTCCGCGGGCAGGGTCATCCGGACCTTCAAGACCGTCCGCTCGTTCGCGTCGAGGACTTCAAAGGCCACGCCGTTTTTCTCCGCCTTCTCACCTTTCGTCGGCACGTGGCCGAGCACGGAAAGCACCAGGCCTCCCACGGTTGAATATTCCTCGCCTTCGACCGAGACGCGGAAGCGGTCGGCGATCTCGGCCAGCTCCGTTTGGCCCGCCACGATATAGCTCCGGTCGGTTTCCCTAACGATGTCCTGGGCGTGCGGCTCGACTTCGTCCTGAATGTCGCCGACGATTTCTTCCACCAAGTCTTCGAGCGTCACCAGGCCCGAGACGCTTCCGAACTCGTCCACGACCATGGCGAGCTGAGTTGTAGACTGCCGCATTTCCTTGAGCAACGCTTGCACGGGCTTGGTCTCCGGGACAAAACGCACGGGCCGCAACAGGCCCGTCAAGGTGGCCTTCACCTGCTCTTCGGGCGGCAGCTCCATCAGACCCTGCACGCTCACCACGCCCAGGATGTTGTCGAGCTGTCCCTCATAGATCGGATAGCGCGTCTGCCGGCGCTCGCGAAAAAGCCGCCGCAGGTCGTCGGGGGACGAGTTGATTTCCAGGGCAGCGATCTCCGGCCGCGGAGTCATGACCTCGCGGACAACTTTTCCGCCGAATTCCACCGCCGACTGAATGATCTCGCTCGCACTTTTCTCGATGACCCCCTGTTGTTGGCTCGCCTCAATCAATTTCTGGAGCTCTTCTTGCGGCGTGGCGGCCTCCTCGTTCTTTTCCTCGGGTGTCTCGAGGAGCTGACTGATGCTAGTCGAGATCAGAATGGGGAACGTAAACGGGAGGGCGAGGAATACGCAGGCGCGAAGGACCGGCAGCCAGCGTTTCAGGATCGCTTCCGGGTCATCGTGGCGCGCCACCAGCAGAAATGGGATGGACAAGTCGCAAATAATGATTGCGCCGACGGCAACAATGACGGCCGTCCCGAGCGCTTGGGCCAAATGGCCCGGCCATGATTCAATGAGCGCTCCCGCGAGGCCGATCGAAAACAGCGCCATCGAGACCCCATGCAGCGCCGAGATGGAAACGCCCACCCGTTCGCGGCCGGCGCGCAGGCGGCGGGCGTCGCGCCCTTCAAAAAGTTGCCGCGCCCCTACCGGCCCCAGCCGGCGCATAAGAAGGCGCAGGTAAGAAGCCGTCGAGCCGGCCGCAAGCAGCAGCCCGAGCCCCACCGTCCATCCGACGATTTCCATCATTCTGTCACCGGAAAGCAATTCGGGCTTCAGCGTTCAGCCGTCTTTCAATCAATCTTCAGCCGGGCGCGAAGGCGGCGCTCCAGCCCGTTCATCTTGCCAAAGTCGGTTTCGTGGTCGTAACCCAAGAGGTGCAACACGCCGTGCAGGATCAGCCAGAGGATTTCGTGTTCGGTCGGATGCCTCTCGGCGCGGGCGTTTCGCCGAGCCGACTGCGCGGAGATAACGATGTCGCCGAGGTAGGCGCCAAGTTCCCGCTCCCGAGCTCTCCCGCCCTTGGATGGGATAAAGCCCTTGCGCCAAGGAAATGAGAGGACATCGGTCGGCCGGTCCTGGCCCCGAAAAGCGCAGTTCAAGCGGCGAATCGCCGGGTCGTCCACCAGGCACACCGTAAAGCCCCGCCGACCGAGCTTTAAAGTCCGGCGCAGTTTTCCCACAAACCGGCGCGCGCCAGAAATGTCCACGCGAACGCGACTTTGCCTATTCAAGACCACTCGCACCCTGGCATTACTTCAATTGCGGAAATCGAAACTTGAAACCGGAAAGTCGAGATTCGGAATCGCCGGCGGCACGATTGTGAAGGGGCCAGAATCGCCCGCCGCATGGGCCCCAAGCTTCTAACGCCCGACCTCCGGTTCCTGACTCCCGCCTCCTGACTTCTGACTTCTGAGTTCCCCTTCGACAGGCTCAGGGCGCTGAGCGGGCTCGAAGCGTGCCTTCTGAGTTCTGGCTTCCCCTCCGCGGGTCTGGTCGAATTCCTCATAAGCGCGGATGATGCGCTGAACCAGGTTGTGCCGAACCACGTCTCGTTCGGTGAAGTAAACGAAGCTGATGCCCTCGACGTTTTTAACTACCTCGACAGCCTCGATCAGCCCCGAGCGGCGCCCGTTCGGCAAGTCCACTTGGGTGACGTCGCCCGTGATGACGGCCTTGGAGTTGAACCCCAGGCGAGTCAAGAACATTTTCATCTGCTCGCTCGTGGTGTTTTGCGCCTCATCCAGAATCACGAAGGCGTCGTTGAGCGTGCGCCCGCGCATGAAAGCGATCGGTGCGATTTCAATAATGCCCTTCTCCAAGTAGCGCTCGACGCGCTCCGGGTCGAGCACGTCGTAGAGCGCGTCGTAGAGGGGCCGCAAGTACGGGTTCACTTTTTCCTGGACGGTTCCGGGCAGAAAACCCAGCCGCTCGCCCGCTTCCACCGCCGGCCGGGCCAGGATGATGCGGCTGACCTCGCGCGTCAGCAGCGCGTCCACGGCCAGCGCCACGGCAAGATACGTCTTCCCCGTCCCCGAGGGCCCGATCCCGAAGACCATGTCGTGCATCTCGATGGCGTCCACGTAGCGGCGCTGGTTGAGGCTCTTGGGTGAGATGGTCTTCTTGCCGAAGGTCCGCGGCCGCCCGGCCTCCGCCAAGCCCTTGAGCGTTGCCCCCGGGTCTTCGCACATGATCCGCAAGAGAGATTGCACTTCGCTCGCCTCGAAGCGCACCCCACGCGCCACCAGCTCGTTATACTCCTCGACGGCGCGCTCGGCCCGGCGCACGTTCTGCTCTTCCCCGACAATTTCGAGCGTCTCGTCGCTCAGATGGGTCGAGACCTTCAAGCACCGCTCGAGCGTTCTCAGGTTTTCGTCGAGCGTGCCGAACAGCGCCTCAACGCCCTTCCCCATTTTGACACTGGCTTTCATCAGGCCCTTAGGCTCCTCCAAATGTGGTTATTTAATGGACCAAGCGAGATCGCGCCGGACACCACAAGGTAGGACAGACATCGGCAAGCCGGACTGCCTTCATTGAAAGAAGGCTATTATAACCTTCGAATTACGCCAAATCAAGCCAACGCGTCAGGTCACGACTTCAGCCGTGCCAAGCGAGCCCCAACTTAAAGACAATCTGATCTTTGACCCCTCAGTGGTACGGACAAATCCCTGCCCTGAGGGGAGCGCGCGGTGCGTCTGATATAATCTCAGCCGGATTTGCCGCGCATGGCGGCGCATGCGCAAAGGCCCAGGGCGCGCGGACCTCGGTCTTCCCGAAGCCGGCCCGAGTAAATCATGGACTATCTCGAAATACAGAAAGAAATCCGGCGCCAGTTTGCCCAAGCCGTCCGCGAAACCTTCGCCGTCGAGGTGGCCGAACTGGCGCTCGGCATTCCCCCCTCACTCGACCTCGGCGAGGTCTCGATTGCAGCTTGTTTCGAACTGGCCAAGATGCTTCGGCGGCCGCCGCGCAAAATCGCCGAGGAGCTCCGAGCGCGCTTGCTCCCGTTTCCCGGCGTCGAGCGCGTAAGCGTTGCCGCGGGCGGCTACGTGAATTTCCACCTCGACCGTGCCGCCCTCGCCCGCGCTCTCTCCGCTCTGCGGAGGGGCGGCAGTCGAACCCCTCAGCCGACGGGCGCGGTGCCGCCCGGGCTAGTTTCCCCAGACAAGATCCTCGTCGAGCACACGAGCATCAATCCTAATAAGGCCGCGCACATCGGCCACCTTCGCAACGCCGTGCTCGGCGACACGTTCGCGCGGCTGCTCGCAGCGCGCGGCGCGCGCGTCGAAGTCCAAAACTACATTGACAATACGGGCGTTCAAGTCGCTGACGTGATTGTCGGCTTCTTGTGGCTCGAGAACAAAACGCCGGCTGAGGTCCGCCAGTTAATCGAAGATCCGAGCGGGCGCTTCGACTATCACTGCTGGGACCTTTACGCGCGTGTCTTCCAGTGGTACGAATCGGAACCCGCCGCCATCGCACATCGCGCGGTGACTCTGAAAGCTATCGAAGAAGGCCACGGCGAGACCGCAGAGATGGCAGAACGCGTCTCAACCGCCATCGTCGAGAGGCACCTCGAGACCATGCGCCGCGTAAACGTCGAATACGACCTCCTCGCCCAGGAAAGCGAAATCCTGCGGCTCGATTTCTGGGCCGCGGCATTCAAGTTAATGAAAAATAAAAACGCCATTCGGTTCGAGGAATCGGGCAAGAACCAAAGCTGCTGGGTACTGCCCGCCGAGGCAGGTCTGCCTGCGCAGGCAGGGATGGCGGCCGGAGACGGCGCGGATGAAGAGGGCGAAGAGGCGAAGGTCCTTGTGCGCTCGAACGGCACAGTCACCTACGTCGGAAAGGACATTGCCTATCACCTCTGGAAATTCGGGCTGCTGGGGAAGGACTTTGGCTACCGGCGGTTTCACCAATATCCCCGCGGCCGGACGGCGTGGCGCACCACCGTCTCGGGCGACCGGGAAGCGCCGAGCTTCGGCGGCGTTCGCACTGCCTACGCGGTGATTGACGCGCGGCAGTCCTATGTCCAAAGCGTCGTCGCGGCGGCCTTCCGCGCGCTTGGCTTCGCGGACCAGGCAGCTCACCTTCATCACTTCGCCTACGAAGTCGTGGGGCTCACGCCCGCTTGCGCCGAGGAGCTCGGCATTGAGCTTACGCCGGAGGACCGCGGGCGCTCCTACGTCGAAGTCTCGGGCCGCAAAGGGTTGGGCATCAAGGCGGACGACTTGATTGACCGCCTCATCGAAAAGGCGCTGGAAGAGGTGCGCGCGCGCCAGCTCACCGAGGATCCCGCGGAACAGGCCGAAAGCGCGCGAATCATTGCCGTCGGCGCGTTGCGATATTTTCTGCTCAAGTTTTCACGGCGCGCCATCATCGCCTTCGACTTCAAGGAGGCGCTGGCATTCGAGGGCGAAACGGGCCCCTACCTTCAATACACTGTGGTGCGCGCGCGCAACATTTTCAGGAAATATCAAGAGAGCCGGCCGGACTTCCACGCCGAGACGCTCGATGAACAACTTTCAGCAGCAGATTTGAAGGAGGCGTTTGCGGGCGAAGCGGGCAGGGACTTCTGGGGGCTGGTTTTTCTGTCGTCTCAAGTAGAGTCCGTGGCGGAGCAGGCCATCGCCTCTGAAGAACCGGCCGTGGTCGCCAAATTCGCTTTCCGACTGGCGCAGGCGTTTAACAATTTCTACCATCACCACCATATTCTCAGCGAGCCCGACCCCGCGCGCCAAGTGTTCTTGCTCTATCTCGTCCATCTCGTCGAGCGCTCGCTCATGCAGACGCTCGAGCTGCTCGGCATCGAAGTCCCCGAGCGGATGTGAAGCGCCGGAAGTTCTCACGTCCGTTGGCTGTGGGTTTGTTCGTGGACGGAAACTCGGCGGCAAACCCACGCCTAGCCGGTCCATGACTGAAGTTGCAGTCTGCGATTTACCAGAAGTGCTGAGGACCTCAGGCAGCGAAGGTCCTCGCCACGCTTGCTTGGTTTAGTCCAACTCGTTCCCGCGCTTTGACTGCTCCACGATCCACGTGCCGACTCGCAACGCATTCGCCACTACGGTAACCATTGGATTGAGTCCGAATCCGGTCGGGAAGAAGCTCGTGTCGACCACAAACACGTTTGGCACTTCATGGAGTCGGCAGTTGCGGTCTACCACCGAAGTGGCAGGATCATCGCCCATACGGCATGTCCCCATCTGATGGTCCCCGATCAGGTCCACGATGCCATCGCTCGACTTGACTGAGGCGTTGAGCGCCTTGTATGGTCCGAGAACTTTCTCGAGTAACGGCCGCGTGAGCTGGAACATCTGCTTTTCGTGAGCACCAAAGTCCCGTGTAATGCGTGCCACGGGAACGCCATATTCGTCCACGTACAAGGGGTCAAGATCCACGCGATTGTCGAAACGCGGCAAATCGTCTCCGGTCAGGCGCACCTCGAAGCTCCGCTCGAAATCTTCCATGGCGGAAAGCAGCTTCGGGCCGGTGAATCCCGTGTTCTTGGCCCGGCCAATGGCGTTCTCCAGCGGATTCTTCTTGGCGGTACTCACCACAGTGCCCGCCTTCCACCAATTGCCCGCATTGTCAGCTACAAAGTAGGGATCAAAACTCATGGTGTCGCCCGTGTGGCCGAACTCTCCATGCAGGTAGCCCTGAAACGCGGAAGGAAGAGCGCAGGTCGCGCCCAAGCCAAACAGGTGAAATAGGGCGTAACGCCCGACCTGTCCATAGCGATTGCCTAGCCCCCCCGGAGGCCCGGACATCAGGAGCAACCGTGCGGTCTGAACCGCGCCACACGACACGATCACGTTTCGCGCCATCTGGGTTCGCACCACTGGATTGTCGGGGGCTGAGATGTCCAGATACCGCACGCCGGTCGCGCGCCGGATGCGCTCGTCGTAAATCACCTCAAAAGCTCGAGCGTTGGTCGTGATTTTGACATTGGGAAGGTCTTTGATCTCCTTAAGTGTGCTGGCACGCGATCCGGATTTCGGCCCATTCTTGCCCCAACAAAGGTACTCGCCGCAGAAGCCGCACATATTGCAGGCATCGCGGACTGCCTCTGACCATATTTTATCCGCGGGTTTCCGCCAAAACTCGGGCTTGGGGCCGCCGCCCCACGCGGCCAGGGCGTCCTGGATTGCTTTACGGGTTGCATAGGTGCCGCTCCCCGGTGCAACCATGCCGCTTGGGAGTGGCACGGAGGTCCAACCCATATTCTGAAAGCCTCGCTGGACGAGTTCTCCAACTGGGGTCAGCGGAAAGTCGCCACAGGGAAATGGAAATTTGGGCTGCCAGTTCCCTGCATTCTGAAAATACTCCTGACCAGCGAAAGCTTTGTACCAGGCGCTATTCCGTATGCCGAGATTCACCTTGTCGCGGTCGCCGCTCACCGCCAAAAGCGTTTCGGCAACGTTGTAGTACGGTTCCATCTCGCCGTAACCGATCGGCCAGTCCGGAACGGAATAGCCCCATGCCTGAAGTTGTTGCAACTGCCCGGTCTTATCAAAGTGCGTTGCCAGCTTGTAATCAATGGGCAGCGCGCGGAACGACCACGCTCCCCAGATGACCGATCCCCCGCCCAGCATGGAAGCGGTCCACCCGAGGCCAAATGGCTTGGCGTCCTCCTGTGCCGTTTTGCGAAAGGTGTTGTAGTCGCCCCGCGGCCGGCGCTTCAGTTCCGGGCGACCGATCCGAAATCGGTATTCATCGTGGGGAGACGGATTGTAGAGTTTCTCAGGGTAGTCCACCGGCTCTTCGCCGGGAGGAGGAGAGAACGGAGGCATGTCCTGTTCGAGGGGGCGCGCCCAGTCTGCACCCATTTCAAGCACGACGACATGGAAGCCGGCGTTAGCTTTGGCAAGGACCCAGGCGATCGTGCCACCCCCACCACTGCTACCAATCACCACAAAATCTGCTTCTTGCATCATCTTCCTCCCATGCACAGCTCAGATTTTATCGTGCGGCGGCGAGCCCACGGCTGGGTGAACCGGAGGAGTCGCGGGCGGCGATGGTGGAGCATCTTGCAATTCATCGAGCAACCTCCGAAGCGCTTCGACATTCTTGGTGGCATCGACTGGCTTATAAGCATTGCCCGCCCGGCGGAATTCTCCCAGTTCGGCTAGGAGCGCGTACTGCATCGGCGCCGCGACGGAATTTCGCATACCCAGCATGGCGTAGAGCAGATCGCATACAAACTGCGCGATGAAAATTGACGAAGGCGGTTTTTGTGTCCTGGGCCATTCCGATTCCAGGGCTAGATCTGTTGCGAGGTCGTTGGCGAGCTTACCATAATCCACTGGGCCCGTTTTGAGGCGTGTCGCGACTGTAGCCTGCAACAGTGGCCAGCAAGGCTCGTAGAATTTACGGCGAGAGATCGCATGCCCCATGGAATCGGTCAAAAGCACGTTAGCGCTCTTCGTAACGCCGAATTGCGGTACGCTGGCGAGACCCCGATTTCTCCGCCATCCTTGCACATCCTCCATCGGGGAGAACCGAACAGGATTGGCCGTCAGTTCGGCCCAGCGGTCAAAGAGATCGTCTTCGCCTGAGTCTTCACGCAACAACCCTTCGAAAAACGGAATCACTCCAAGATCCGATGGCAAAAACGTGTGACCGGCCGCGCGCCAGGGCATGTGTTCATCCGGCAGTGGCGGCTTGTACTTGCCAGGTTTCTTGATCCATGCGTCAAGCCCAAACAAACCGGATGCCAGGTTATTGAGTATGTCTCGCAACTCCGGTGTGAACGAGTCGTTCAATTGAGCGGACATAATCGACCTTCCATTCCTCGTTGATGGCGGGGTTTGTTGAGTGCGGGTTAGGCGGGTGGCAGCTTTGCCCCATTCTTCTCGTATTGCGCGAAAAGCGCATCGAAGTACTTGTTATATGCCCCAGCAACGCTCTGAGATTCGATGATCAGCATGTTCTCATCGTTCAGCTCGGCGTTCTCCGAGAAATTGTAGCTGCCCGTGATGACCACATTGTTGTCAATAATCATCACTTTGTTGTGCATGAAATCATTTTTGTCGCCCTTGGAAATAAAGGCATGCGAGGGTGCCGCCACGAATCGCTTATCGCCATTCGCGAACCAGAAGGCGGGATCGCCGGTCTTGCCCTTCATTACGTTCTTCATCTGATTGGGGTCAAGGACGCCTTTGACATCGATTTTCTTGAGAGCCAGCAGGCTCGCTAGTATGCCCTTGTCGCTGACTAGCATCGCGATGACCCGGAGCCTCTTGGCCCCTTCTAGCCTTCTCTGGAGCTCACTCTCGATGCCCTCGGCCTCCTTGAACTGAGTGGAAAAGAGCACTGAGATCGTGACATTACCAATCTTCACTTTAGCTGGGACTCCTTGGACACCTTTCGTGTGGCTGACGGCGTGGCCGGCCCCTGCGAGCTCGCCAAAAGCCTTGGCATATGCTGCTGCTATTGCAGGTGAATCAACGGTCAAGAAATTATTGTCCTGCAGCAACAGACCGCCATTCGTGAAGTTGCCCGAGCCGGTCCAGACCGAAGCCCCATCCCGCACAATGAACTTGTTGTGCATCAGGTGCGATCCCTTTTCTTGGACCGCGTGGGCAAATTGTCTCAGGCCCGCCGCGACGATCGCTTGTCCGGTGGGCACCTTGGGATCGACGTTGGTGCTTCCGCCGCCGACCCCGCTGCCTTTGCCACCATCGTAAAGGATGTGGAGGTGAACGCTGCTGGACATCTTCTTTAGCGCTTTCAACACATCCGGATTCTTCATGTCGTAGATGGCAACATCGAGAGAATGTTTTGCGCCCTCGATAAACTGAACGAGGTGTGAAGCCACCTTCCCGTCGATCTTGGCGCGAGCAGACTGGAAGTAAAAATTGAAGCCTTTGGTGCTAAAGGCCGCGATGCTTGGCATGGTTCAGGTCTCCTTCTTCGCGGTCGCCGTCCGCCGGTTAACACCAACCGCTGCGTCAAGCGACCGGTTGTCGCAGCCGACACCCAGAGGGCTGCGGGCCGGAAAGCTTCTCGAAATGCTCCGTGACGCGACGGGGGGCCCTGCGCCTGAGCCGCGCGGAGGTTTCTTTCACGCTCGGCCATGTCTCTAACAACTCTTAGGCTCGCTGCCCTCACAATAACTTCTGGTCTTGCCCGCGCCCGGGAGCTTGTTGCACTAAAACAAATAAAGGCCTTCGCCATCGTACAGACTCGATTTGTTATCATGCAACATCTTAACTACAACTGTAATTTATATCCACTTTCCGCTATTCATGTCCGAATCTTGCTGCTTCGGAAGCAGTCATCAGTTTTCAGTTCAAAGCTGCTTCGGCGCATGGAGCGGGGAGGCAGTGGTCAGTCGTCAGTTCTCAGTCGACAGTTCTGACCTCAGGACGGCCCGGCGGTGCTGGGACGGCGTGAGCCCGTAAGCCTTGCGAAAGTCGCCGATAAAACGGCCCACGTGATTGAACCCTGCCCGGGCCGCCACCTCCTTGACGCTGAAACTCGATGTTTCTAGAAGCTCCTTGGCGCTCGCGAGCCTTGCGGCCTTTAGGTAACGCCCCGGGCTTATCCCGGTGTGGTTGTGAAAGAGATGGCACAACCGTGAGACGGAGAGCCCCGTTGTGCCCGCCAGCTCACGGAGCAGCAACTTCCGTTGAATGGCGCGATGGATCAGTACCTCAACTCTTTTAATTCTGGGATCGACAGCGGCGGGCCCTGGAAACGAGCCAATGCTGCCGGCAACGCTGGCGGCCCGCGAAGCCGCCTGCCGGTTTTCAGCAACCGCTTGCGTGAAATGGTTAGGGACCATTTGTCGCCTCTCCCGCGGAGCGCTGGGCCCTGTCCCTGAGGCGTTATCAAAGTTCAAAGTAGTATGAGTTCAATATAAGGCGACATTAATTATACTAAGCAGGCCGTTATGTCAAGCTAATTTAGCTTAACGGAAAAGGCCAGCCTCCAGCCGCAGGTCGCGCGGGTGGCCTGCCCGTCTGCGCCACGCCGCAGAACGAATTCCTCTTTTTGGGAACCAGCAAAGACAACCACCTCGAAGTGATCAAGTACTCCGCGCGCTGATTCGCCTCCCTCTCAGAGAGCGCGGGCTGGCGCAGATTGAAGGTCTGCGCCACCCCACACGCAAGGGATGCTTCGCTACGCTCAGCATGACAGGGTAACCTTTCTCGGTAACCCCTTAATTGCCGAGGCTCGTCAGCAAATGGACGAGCGTGGGCACTCCGTGGCCAGTGGGGCCTTTGGCGCGGTAGGGTTTTTCTTCATTCGACCAGCGGGTGCCGGCGATATCGAGGTGGACCCAGGGCGTGTCGCCTGCGAACTCCCCGACGAACATGGCTGCCGTGCTGGCGCCGGCGTAGCGCCCGCCGGTGTTGGCGAGGTCGGCGATTGTGCTCTTGTAGAGTTCGCGATACTCTTCGTCCACGGGCAGGGGCCACATCCGTTCGCCCGCCGCCTCAGCGCTCTTAAGAACTTTGTCCACCCATTCCTTGTTCCAGCCGAAGACTCCCGTGGTGGTGTTGCCGAGCGCGATGGTGACGGCGCCGGTCAAGGTCGCGGCGTCAATCAGCACGGTCGCGCCAAGCTCTTTCGCATAAGTCAAAGCGTCGGCGAGCACCAAGCGGCCTTCCGCGTCGGTGTTCAGAATCTCGATGGTCTTTCCGGACATCGAAGTTATGACGTCGCCGGGCTTGTAGGCCTTGCCGCTGGGCATATTTTCCGTGGCGGGCACGAGCGCCAGGACACGCACGCGCGGCTTCAGTTGCGCGATGGCCTGCATGACCCCGAGCATCGTGGCGCCGCCCGCCATATCCGTCTTCATCTCGTGCATCGCTTCGGCGGGCTTGATGGAAATACCCCCGGTGTCAAAGGTGACGCCCTTTCCGACCAGCCCGATGACGGGCGAGTGAGGCGCGCCTGACTGCCGTGCGTCAGGCAGGTCCGGCGGTTCATAGCGAAGGACGATAAGCTTCGGCGGCTCATCGCTTCCCTGCGCCACCGCCCATAGAGCGCCCATTTTGCGGCTGCGAATTTCGTCGGCGTCAAGGATGCGACACTCCAGCCCAAACCGCGCCGCCATCTTTTGCGACTGCTCGGCGAGGATAGTGGGCGTCATGCGGTTCGAGGGCTCATTGACGAGATCGCGAACGAAATTTTGCGCCTCCGCAATGATGCGTCCGCGCTCCGCCGCCGCACGAAGAGCATCGCTCGACGGGGCGCCGCCGGTCGTGAGCGCCATGCGGTCAATCCGCCGCTCGAAGTTGGGCTCGGTGCGATAGCGGTCGGCGTCGTAGTCGGCCACGATCGCGCCCTCGACGACCGCCTGAACGGCGACCGGGCCCCCGGCGTCTTGGACCACCCAAGCCAGTTCATGCACGCCCCGCGCGCGGAGGTAACGCATGGCCGTTCCGGCGAGCCTTCGCATTAAGTCTGTGGAAACTTTTTCCTTCTTCCCCGCCCCGACGATCAGCAATTTTTTTGCGGCGAGCCCCGCAGGGCGATGGAGAAGTGTGGTTTCGAGCGCCTTCCCGGTCAGCTCCCCGCTGGCTTTCAATTCTTCAAGGAGCGCGCGGGTTTCGGCGGGCAGGAGCTCGACGGTCCCGCTCGACACTGGGCTGCCCTTCGGCTGATCGCTCACAGTTCGACTTCGTTCGCTGTCCCTGAGCGGAGTCGAGCCGCTTTCAAAGCACGCAACGACCAGGACGGGCGTCTCGCATTGCGCGAGCGCGACTGATTCGAAATCGATTTTCAATGGAACGCGGCCCCTCTCTCCAGAAAAAACCAGGCGACTTAGCGGTGGCGGTTACGATGCTCGCGGATATCCTGAGCCGCCTCGCGGTCGACGGTCCGCCGACGCATCGTCTCGCGCCGGTCATAAATTTTCTTGCCGCGCGCCAGGGCCAGCTCGCACTTGATGAGATTCTTCTTCGAATAAAGGCGCGTCGGGACAAGCGTCAGTCCGCGCTCTGCAGTACGCCCCGCGAGCTTCGCGATTTCCTGCCGGCCCAGCAGCAGCCGCCGCTCGCGCAGCGGATCGTGATTCAGATAACTTCCGGACGTGTACGGACTGATGTGGCAGTGGAGCAGCCAGACTTCGTCGCCCTTCACAGCAGCGTAGCTGTCCCTCAGGTTGGCCTTCCCTTCGCGGATGGACTTCACTTCGGTCCCGGCCAGCTCGATGCCTGCTTCGAATTTTTCGAGCAAATGATACAAATGCGACGCCTGACGGTTGACGGCGAAATTCCGCGTCGCGCCAGGGCCCTCACGCGCCATAGATCTGCCATGTTAGCACAGACCCGCTCCCTCGATGACGGAAAGCTGGCGCTCCGGAGAACATACACAGAGTACTGCTTGTTCGAAGTGCGGGACACAAATGCGGAGGGCTCGTCCCGGCTTGCCGAGACGAGCCCGTTTGGTTGCGGGGGCTGGATTTGAACCAGCGACCTTTGGGTTATGAGCCCAACGAGCTACCAGACTGCTCCACCCCGCGAAACGAGTATAGCGAACCCCCCGTCCCCTGCCAAGACAAATCTTTGCGCGGGAATCTCCGGATTGGTGTATGTTGTCAGCCTGCACGGAACTATAATTCAAGAATAGGAGGAAGGAATGAGCGGTGTTCGAGTTTTGGCAGGCACGCGGAAAGGCGCATTCATTCTAACGTCGGACGGGACGCGAAAGAAATGGAAGGTCAGCGGCCCGCACTTTGCAGGCTGGGAGATTTACCACGTCAAGGGATCCCCCGCTGACCCGAACCGGCTGTATGCGTCGCAGACAAGCGGCTGGTTCGGGCAGATCATCCAACGCTCCGATGACGGCGGCAAAACGTGGTTCCAGCCGGGTACACCACCCGGTGAGCCGACTACGACTCCGGAGGGCATGCCTAAGGGCGAGAGCAGACGTGGCAGGAACTGGCCGGACTGCGCGGCCACGGCACAGGGCCCAAATGGCAGCCCGGCGCCGGCGGGATGTGCCTGCACACGATACTTCTCGATCCGAGCGACCCGAACCGGATCTACATCGCCATCTCGGCCGCGGGCGCCTTTCGGACCGACGACGCCGGCAAGTCCTGGCGACCGATCAACCGTGGACTGAGTTCCAAGTACCTTCCCGACCCCAATGCCGAGGTCGGCCACTGCGTCCACCGCATCGCGATGCACCCCTCGCGCCCGAGCGTGCTGTTCATGCAGAAGCACTGGGACGTCTTGCGCAGCGACAATGCCGGCGATTCGTGGCAAAAGGTCAGCGGGAACCTGCCGGTCGACTTCGGGTTCCCGATTGACGTTCACGCGCACGAGCCGGAGACCATTTACGTTGTCCCGATGAAGAGCGACGGGGAGCACTTTCCGCCCAAGGGAAAGCTCCGAGTTTATCGGAGCCGCACGGGCGGAAACGAGTGGGAAGCCCTCACGAAAGGCCTGCCGCAACGAGACTGCTACGTCAACGTGTTGCGTGACGCCATGGCCGTTGACTCGCTCGATCCGTGCGGAGTGTATTTCGGCACCACCGGCGGGCAAGTGTACGCATCGGCGAATGCCGGAGATAAGTGGGCCCCGGTCGCCCGACATCTTCCGCCCGTGCTTTCGGTGGAGGTGCAGACGCTGCCATGATCCGAGTCGTGCTTCCGACACATCTGCGGACGCTGGCGAAGGTAGACGGCGAATTAAAGCTCGAAGTCGAGGGATTAGTCACGCAACGCTCGGTGCTCGACGCGCTCGAGGCCAAGTATCCCGCGCTGCGCGGGACGATCCGCGACCACGTCACGCGCGAGCGCAGGCCGTTCATCAGGTTCTTCGCCTGCGAGGAAGACCTGTCCCACGAATCGCCGGACGCTCCACTGCCCGACGCGGTTGCGAAGGGGGCGGAGCCTTTTCTGGTCGTGGGTGCCATTGCCGGCGGTTAGCGGCCAGCAAGTTTGTAGAACGCGGTCAAGTCGAATAGCAGGCAGTTAATGTCCTAGCTTGGCAGGGGTCACCCGGCTTGCGGAGGTTGTCATTCGGGGGAGTCCCGATTCATTGCATCGGGACGAAGAAGAATCCGGCACTGTGCTAGGGAGAGATCCTTCGCGGCCTCAGGGCAGGGTCTTCGCTGTCATGCTGATCCCTTCGCTGGCTGTCATTCTGGATCACCCGGCTTGCGCACGCTGTCATTCTGGGTCACCCGGCTTCCGGACGCTGTCATTCTGAGGAGTCCCGATTCATTGCATCGGGACGACGAAGAATCCCTCGCTGGATTTGAAACTCCGAATGGAGGGATTCTTCTCCCGCAATCAGCGCAGCCGCGCGATCCCCAGACTGCGGGGTCAGAATGACAAGCGAAGAGCCTACCCTCCCTTCGACTCCGCTCAGGGACAGTGAGCGAAGTCGAACTGTGAGTGAAGCGGAGGGCTCAGCCTGACAGAATCGTCTTTTTCAGTAACCTGCTAAACGGGTCCTTATGCCCCCCAGTTTGACGAACGGCAAAATTTGCTACATCGAGATTCCCGCGGTCGACGTCCGTCGTTCGGCCGACTTCTACGGTAAGGTTTTCGGCTGGCGGATCAGGCAACGCGGCGACGGTCATCTCGCATTCGACGACACGACCGGCGAAGTGAGCGGCACGTGGGTGACCGGCCGCCCGGCGTCGTCCGAACCAGGCCTGCTCCTCTACATCATGGTGGACAGCGTGGCCGCCGCCGTCGACGCCGTTATTGCCCACGGAGGCGTGCTCGTGCAACCGATCGGCGTGGACGCGCCCGAGATCACCGCGAGGTTCCGCGATCCCGGAGGAAACGTCATCGGCCTCTACCAGGAACCCGCCCGTTCGGCCCCTTCCGACAAGTAGAACAATCCCCTCGCCAGGCGGCGGGCTATTAAGAACGACAAGACGGGCGTTCTCCCGACCAACCAACGCATCGCTGACCCTCTACCAACACTTCCAAAAAAGATACTGAACCTGTCGATCTTAGCGCGCGTCATTCGACGTGTAAGAGATTCAGGCGACCGTAAGCATCCGGAAGCCCGGGCTCAAAGCCTCGAAGTCAAACCCGACACCAAAGCCCCTACGGCCTGCGCAGGTCGCCGCTCAAGGACCTCGCAAACAGTGGCGAAGGCGTAGAACACTGCCGCGATCAACAGCAGAGCTTTCATGCCGACTACGAAGGAGGCGTTCTGCACAAGGCCTCCCGCCACCGCCCCGAGAATGTTTGCGCCGAACGCGCCAGCCCTGTGTTCGCACCGCCGAAACATCTCGGTGAAAATGACACCTGCACAAAAGACAGCTGAGGCGTACGCAAGGCTCAGCAAGGTTCCTACGGTTCCCGATTTGTACGGTAAACTTCCCCAAGGGAACAGGTAGGTGCCCACCAAAGCCGCCAAAAGCAGAACGGAATACGATTTCAGATGGTTCGGCCGTCCGCAAGCCACGTAAATGTTCGCCAAAACGAGCACGAGCAACAAAACAGTGAGAGCTACACAATTAACTAACCACGTCGTTCCAAAATAGAGTGCGAGTCTGCTAATCAATTGTGTCTCGAGTAACAAGAATCCTGCCCCCAATGAAAAGAACAACCACGTCGAAGACCGGCGCGGGTCAACCCTTCCGCGCATGAGTAGGACAGCGATGAGCAGCACGATCAGAGACACGGTGAAGTAGGTTGTCGGGATGTTTCGGCTCCGATTGTAGACGTACGGCCAGTCATCCGTGGCCACAGGCAAACGACCCGCCGCTTGGAGCGAAAATGACGGAGGGTTTTGCGCAATTAGGGTTGCCAGCGGTTCTTGCGTGGCGCGGGTCCACAATCCCACGTCCTGGGAAGTGATAAAGATCGTACCAGAGGTTAGCTCTCCAAGATAAGGGGCATAGAATGTAATGGGCGCACGCCCGAACACATCATTCAACATTTTGTAGAAGCGCTCCCCCATCCATGTCCATGGTGCTCGCACTTCGAATTTCACCACTAGAATCCCCCCCGGCCCCAGCAGGCGTTTGGCCTCGCGAAAGGATTCCTCAGTGTATACGTAGTTGTCCACGCGCAAATTGCTGTAGCCCGAAAATTCCGTATGCGAGTCGAGCAGCCCGAAAATGATAACGTCGTATTGCTCCCTCGCGCGGCGAAGGAATGCGCGGGCGTCGTTGAGAATTGGGTGGACCTTCGGTGATGCATAGGGGTGATCAGGATGGAGTTCTTCTCCCAAGTAAAAGATTGCGGGGTCGATCTCGACCGCGTCAACGCTTTCCGCCCCATTTCGAAGTGCCCCCGCCGCATCATTGCCGGCGCCGGCCCCCACGATCAGGACTCGGCGACAACTCTTCGCGAAGCGGAACGGTGCGTCGTAGGCGCTTTGAATATGATAGTTCCGAGCTATTTCGGGGTGCCGAGCTAGGAATGCAGATTGCATATTTGCCATTGACATGTACCCTGTGTTGTTAACGTCAACGGAATATTGTCCGTCGTTCAGGCTTTGCACCTGCAACTTTTGGTAAGGAGACCAATACGTTCGCAGAGTGGGTTCTCGCGAGAGGTGAAGCCAAGTTACGCTCCCAACAAGCGCCAAAAGAACCGCCACTGTAAATCGCCGGGAAGGCGGTCGGATAATCAGCAGCAGGAATAGAGCAAACCCGAACCAGTATTCGGGCGTCAGCCAGAGGAAGGCCATGGCCGCGAAAACCCAAATTCCGGCCAAGCTGCCCAGGAGGTTGACCGAGTAGGCTTTGACGGGATTGGGCGCTCGATCCAGGAGGTAGCCCACCCACTGGCCCAGAGGTACCATGACGAGGACTTGTAAGATCAAGAATGCCGCCACTGCAAGGACCGATGTCGCAAGCAGAAGCACTTGGGTTTCTGTCCCCAACTGGTAGACGTGTCCCCAGAGAGCGGAATCCGGCGATAGGGAAAGCAGGTTCGAAAGCCCCAGAAGAAACAATTTCCACATACTTACTGGAGCCTGAACCAGCAGAAGAAGTAGAGTCGTTGCCGCAAGGGGCAAAAGCAAACTTTTTTCCCTGTCCGATAAGTAGCACCCCAGGCCAAAACCCAGAAAACAGGCAATTAGGACAAGGTTCTGAAAATACGCGAAGATGCGGACCTCGGTGGCAATCCATCGGATCATCATGATTTCGAAGTAGAGCGCGGCGAAGCTTACCAGGAACAAAGACCACAGAGTGCCGGTTTTCGGCACGCCGGGAAGGGTAAAGAAAGAGTTCACCCGCCGTAGGCAGGTCATTATCCGTGCTCGCAGGTAAAACACCGATACTCCGGCGAGACCTAACACGACCAAGGCACCGGCTAGGAACTGATTTGGGTCAAAATCTAAGGGAATCTCTTGCACCGATCCCCCCGTGCGTCTCTGGGATTATTCGGGACGAATCATAGGTCCACGGTGGCGAACAACACAAGGAAGAAGAAAGCTTCGCGGACG
>QHZN01000027.1 GCA_003225365.1 Acidobacteriota bacterium | reverse complement strand
CGCATCCTACGAAGCCGCCGCGCACAGTCCATTTGACCACCCGCTGTCTAGCCGGTTCGATGAGAACGATGCCGTATTGGTCTTTGACAACGCGTTCATCCCGTGGGAGAACGTGCTGGTGTACCGTGACATCGAGAGGGCCACCGGCTTCTACGCCGCCTCGGGATTCCTAAACCGGTACAACTTTCAATCTCTGACCCGCCTGGCGGTGAAGCTCGACTTCATGTGCGGGCTATTGACGAAAGGCGTGGCCGCCACGGGAACCGAGGTGTACCGGGGCGTGCAGAGCAGCGTGGGCGAGGTGATCGGCTGGCGGCACCTGATCTGGGCGCTGACATCGGCGATGGCCCTTGATCCGCAACCCGGGCCTGGGGGCAGCGTGCTGCCCAGGACAGAATACGCCGCCGCCGGGCGGTTGTTCGCCACCCTGGCCTGGCCGCGGGTAAAGGAAATCTTCGAACTGGTGCTGGGCGGCGGGCCGATCGTCGTGCCGTCGAGTTACAAAGATCTGCAGAGCAAGGAGCTGCGGCCCGTTCTGGAACGCTTCTATCGCGGGTCGGACAGCTCCGCGGAAGAACGCATCAAGTTGTTCAAACTGATCTGGGATTCCATCGGCACCGAGTTCGGCGGCCGGCACGAATTGTACGAGCGCAACTACTCAGGCAATCACGAGCAGATGCGCGTGGACCTGATGAACCTGGCGAAGCGCCGCGGCCTGCTGGACGTCTTCACGGCGTTCGCCGAGCAGTGTATGGCCGAGTATGGCGTTGATGGGTGGAAGGACCCCACCTGGATCTGGGACCGCAAGTAAAAGCCCCCCATTCTTCGATCCTTTGGCGCAGACTTGACCGGCCGGGTCATGAGTACAGTCGACTGTTCCATCGAGGCTCTCAATTAATGGAAGGGGACTGTCCCCAACCGAAAAATGACCAGTTTGAGCTATCCATCCTCATAAAAGCCCCGATTTTCGCCGCGATCAGGGGGACAGTCCCCCCTCGAAAAATGACTCACTCCGGCTAGTGGGGAGCCATCGTGCCCCCACGAACTCTCGAATCGATGCTCTCGCGTTCTACTGATAGACTCCCGTCAAACTCCCACGAGCCCGCGAAGCCCATAGGTTGCAAGGTCGACGCACGCACGAATCAGTAGCAACAATCTCTTCATGGTCGCCATGGCAGGGCTCTTGCTTCCACGATTCTTCGGGGGTGGAGACAATGCTCAGTCCCGGCCTCGTAAACGACCGCTGGCAGGTCCTGATCCCTAAACTTCGAGAAGTCTGGCCCAAATTGACCGATCCAGATTTCCGCCAGGTCGACGGCAACCTCGAGCTGCTGGTCACGAAAGTAAGCGATCGATACGGAATCAAGCGACCTGAGCTCCTGCAGCAGGTGACGCGGCTTCTGGCCGCCTAGGCGACGTTCATCGCGCCGCGGCCTGCGGCCCCGCGACGTTGCTCCGACTCTAACCTCATTACTCCTCCCCCGCTAAAGAAGACGGTTAGGGTAAGGGGAGCAGGTCAAGAGGCCTCAAGCCTAGTTTGCAACCTACTCCAAACCTTTTCTGGTCAGGGTCCACTTTAGGTGGGTCAAGCGGCCCCAATCACGATTCGCCTCGTCTTAGGCCCAATCGGCCAATGGAAGCGCTGCAATCCGCGACGCCAGAGTATTCGTCTTGTTGATCACACCCGCTCCCGCCATCCCAACCTGACCAGGGTTCCCGTCAAACGGAGGATTGCCAGTAATCCCCAACGTCGCCATGTCCCTCGGATTCCGCCCAGCTCGAATCACGTTGTTCAATGCAGGCTTCACTACATCACCCCAGTGCCCACTATTTATCTGAGTCTGCACCCACGTATTAGCATCCTGCTGTAGCTGTGACGGCGGGATCGATGGATTCACCCCTCCCGCGCCCCGAAACTGACCCCCAGTAGTAATCAATGCCCGCAGGCGATCCAGCAGCCCCTCCTATCGACACGGAGTCTTGGCCACCGCACCTATTGATGAACGAATTGCTCGTCCAACCAGCCCAATACCGCGGACCCCCCGCAGGACCCGGCGAGCAATCCGTTCTATAGCCCGATATGGGGTCGATATACGTACCTATCCACCAAACCTCAAGGTAATACCCCTGCGAATCGGGCCCATACCAGAAGCGATGCGCTGTATTCCCCGAGTCGGGAAAAGATTGCTGCTGCGCGTTGAAGTAATCAATCGGCGACATCCCCTGATAGTTACGATACGTGGCCACCAACAGCTCCGGAGTCACGGTTACAGTCCCTTGCCAGTTTGTTCTGGGAATACTTGTCGGCTGAGTCGTGATGGAGGTTGTCCCGGTTGCTAAAGCTAAGGTCCCTGCACCGGTATCGTCCAATGCTCCGCCTGGCCCCAACAAGGAATCTGCCAAACTCTGCCCTGGGTCACGCACACAGGGCCAGCCAAACGGGTGGACCACGGCATGAATCCGGTGGGCCGGATTTTCTTTTTGCCAGTCCGTTTGTTGCATATCAGGCTGTGGAGTGAGCGGGGAAATGCTAGTGTTCACAAACCAGTTGCAACCGTCCGTTACCGTGGGTGGCACCCAATCGTGATGAACATGATAATCCGTAAAGCGGACCACACCGCCGGGCGCACAGTTGTTGTCATAGACTACCGTTCCTACTGTGACGTTTGGTATACGCCGGTTGAAGCCCACGCGTATGGTAGGTACCGGAAATTCACTTGTGGGGGCTTGGGTATGTAACATGCGCTGCGTCCCTTTCCAGTCGCCGGTCGCATGGTACCAGTCCCACGTGTGGGAATCATAGAGGGCGACCTCGATAAAGTGACAGCCGTCAGAGTACTGTCCAGATGTGCCATTTGCTCTCAATGAATCGCATGGAGTGGTGCAATCTGTTGCATTGTCAGTGTAACCGAAGGTTGTAAGATCGACCTCCTGTGTTTCGAGGCTGGGGCACCCCTGGGCGGTCTGTGGTACCTCGTCGAGGGCGTCGGAGGGGCCGCGGTCATAGCTTTCGTGCCATCCTACGCCCGTGCTGCTTCGCAAAACCCAACACCACTTGTGATTCCCAGTAGAATCAAAAACAGTACCACGCGTGGCGGCGTGAAAATAGATCGTATCGTTGGCTGGGCGTGGGGGGACTTGAGCATGAACTATCTTGGGTTCCCCCAGAAGCGCAAATGACAGCCCGAAGCTGGTCCCGACGATCAGCAGGGATAATCTCGTCATTATCGCACCCCCATGATCTCTTCCGCCAGCGTTGCGGCTGCTTCCAAGCTCATTTCAGTGTTGTCAATCCAAGCCATAATGCCTGGCTGGTTGTCTCTGGGAAACCGCTGGATGACGGCCAGCCTTAGAGTCCCTGGATATCCAGGTGCCGGCGACTTTGCTATTGCGGGTTTTCCCGCAATGGTCAACAGTACGAGTCGCTCACGCGGAGCCTCGAATGGCACTCTCGCTGGTCCCACGAAGTATCGCTTGCCGATGAGCGCCCGGCCATGGGCCGTTGTGATGTTTAGCATCTTGCCGTCAGCACATTCTTCCAACCCCTCAAGATCACCAAAAACGGGAGAATAGAGCTCAGAGGCCTTGTAGTTCTGGGCTGGTCTGTACGGTTTCGGACAGGGCGGAAAATCTGCAGCGTTACGCGGTGCGACTATGAAGTCTCCTAGTGGTCCCGCATAAGTGCCCGTATGAGCTGGAGTCGGCTGATCCGCACCTGCAGCCGGACTATTCCCACTCGACGGAGGAGGTTGCTGAGCCTCCGTGGTAGGCGAGGTCGTGACGCGAGGGCGTTCCCAAAACGGTCCGATGGAGCGGGTCGCAACGACAGCCGTCGCAGCCACCGCAACGGCTACCAAGACAGCAAGTCGCGGAAGGAGCGCGGATTTAATCTTCCCGCCACCTCGCTGGGAAAACGGTTGAATAACCAGCAACTATTTCCCCAAATTTCTCAAGGCTAACCACATCTTACCTTATGCAAGTAGGCAGGGACGCAAAATTAAGGAAGATCAGAGACAGGTGGTCTGGTGGACTAGTAAGCGACCGGTATTGGATCAAACAACCGGAGGTCCTGCAGCAGGTGACGCGGCTTCTGGCCGCCTAAGTGACCGTCAACGCGCCGCGGCCTGGGGTCGCATCGAGCGAAAATCCGCCAGTGCCCGATCAATGAAGGCATCCGTGCTACCCAAATAGGCGGACACGTCGAAAACCCTTTCCAGTGCTTGAGGTGAGAGCGCCGCGCGGATCTGCGCGTCGGCAGCGGCGACGTCGTGCAGGTTCGTGCGTGTCTGTGCGGCGCGGTCGCTCACGCGCTGAACGGCGCGAAAGGCCTCCGACCGTCCCAGGTGCGGGACGAGCGCCGTGGTGAGCGCTTCGGCCATGATCAGCCCGTGGGTGAGATTCAAGTTGGCCTGCATGCGTTCGGCATCGACCTGAAGACTGCTCATGGCGCGGAGCACCCACTGCACCGCCCCTGAGGTGAACCGGAAGAGCTCGGGGACCGCCTGCCATTCCGCCTGCCATCCGCCTGCCGCCCGCTCATGTTCCTGGACGCCTGCTCCTAGGATGACGGGTACCGTGCCAATGGCCATCCGTGAACAGGCGAGTGCTGTGGTGGCTTCCCCTGGATTGCGCTTGTGCGGCATGGCCGACGAGCGGCCGCTTCCCGCAGCACCCGCCGCGCCGGTAGATACTTCCCCAACTTCAGTCTGCGCCAGCAGGGCGATATCGGTG
>QHZN01000103.1 GCA_003225365.1 Acidobacteriota bacterium | reverse complement strand
AGCGGGCGAAATCGCTCTGGGTCTTGCGCGCGATAATGGTTGCGAGCGTGGTCTTGCCGGAGCCGGGCGGCCCCCAGAGAATCATCGAATGAAGCTCGTCCCGCTCGATTTGCTGCCGGAGAAGCTTACCCGGCGCGAGGAGATGGAATTGGCCCACGAACTCTTCGAGCGTCTCCGGCCGCATGCGGTCGGCGAGCGGCCGGGGCCCGGCCTGCGAGGTTGTCCGTGGTGCCTCAAATAAACTCATGAGAAGATTGGTTCATCGGGTCATTGGGCCATTGATTCATTCAAAGCGCAACGCGAATTTCCGCATTCATTCCAATGAATCAATGAACCGATGAAGAAATGAATCAATATTGAAATCCTCTTTGTCTCGCCGCTTCGTAGAGGAAAATCCCGGCTGCCATGGCTGCGTTGACGGAATCGGTTCCGGGACGCAACGGGATGCCGACAATTTGGTCGGCCTGACGCGCCACCTCGTCGTTAAGCCCGGTCCCTTCACGTCCGATCAGCAAGGCGACGGGGCCCCGAAGGTCCGCCTCGGCGACGGACACCGTACTCCGTCCGTCGGCGGCGATGATTCGCATGCCTGCCCGACGCATCCGCCCGAAGAGCTTTGCGGGCTCGAGTCCCTCGACGACCGGAAGCCGGAAGATCGCACCCGCCGAAGCCCGCGCGGCCTTAGGGTTCGAAGGGTTTACGGTGCCCTTGATCGTCACAAGCGCCGTTGCTCCGAGCGCCTGCGCGCTGCGAATCATCGTTCCAATGTTTCCCGGCTCCTGCACGCCGCAGGCGACGACGAGGAGAGCGTTCGGTGCTCCGAGCAAAGCGTCGAGATCGGGCGATCTCAACTCCACGAGCGCCGCCAAGCCTTGCGGCGTCTGGGTGGCGGAGACTTTCGAGAATAGTTTGTCCGGGATTTCGACGAGTTCCGTTTCTTTCGGCAGCCGCAGGAGCAAGTCGCGGAATTTGCGCGCGGCAGCGCCCGCAACGAGCACGCTGTGGACTCCGGCGCCGGACGCCATCGCTTCCTCGAGGAGATGCGGCCCCTCGACCGCCATCCAACCCTCGCCCGTCGCTCCTTCCGCGAGCGCCCGACGGAAGACCTTGAGCAGGGCATTCGCGGGGCTCGTGACCTGGCGAATCGGCAGGTGCGACCTCGGCTTCATAGGCGGCCACTCGGCAAAAGCTTAAACCGCCTGAGACCCCGAGTCGAGTGGGAAAGGCGAGGATGGCATTCGGATCATGGCGGTGTGGTAGAATCCGCCTCGATTTGCGCTCCAATGGACATCAAGGTCGAGGAGGGTGTCATGCGTAAGGCTGCTTGTTTGCTTCTGGTCGCCGTCGCGGGGTCAGCGCCCTTGTATGGCCAGGTCGGCAGCGGGCTGCTTGAGGGCCTTCCGCAGCCGCACGATTATGTATTGAAACGCTCCTCGAGCTACGACCGCACCGGCGGCAACGCCGACTACAGGCGCATCGCACCGGGCGAAACATTGGTCTTGCTCGACGAGCCTGGCGCGGGCGAGATCACGCACGTCTGGGTGACCATTGCCAGCCCCGAGATGTTCCACCTGAAAAAGCTCGTCCTGCGCATGTGGTGGGACGACGAGCCGACACCCAGTGTGGAAGCCCCCATCGGCGATTTCTACGGACTCGGCCTGGGTGACTATTTCCTCTATCAATCGTTGCCGCTCGCCGTCGGCCCCGACAACGCGCTCAATTCTTTTTTCCCCATGCCCTTTCGCAAGCACGGGAAAATCACGGTTACGAACGAGGGCAAGGTCCGCGTGGATGCCTTCTATTTCAACATTGACTATCGCCTGTATTCACATCCGCTTCCCGAAAACTCGCTCTACTTCCACGCGCAGTACCGCCAGGAAGCTCCCTGCCTGGCGATCAAGAGCGACGGCAAGAACCTGGATGGGAAAAATAATTACGTCTGGGTTGAAACCACTGGCCGAGGGCACTTTGTCGGCGTCACCATGTCGGTGCTGGAAAACGCCGACGGCTGGTGGGGCGAAGGCGACGACATGTTCTTGGTGGATGGCGAAAAGCTGCCCTCCATCAACGGCACGGGCACGGAAGATTATTTTCTTGGTGCCTGGGATTTCGGCGGGCGGCCGTTTTATTACAACTTGTTCGGCGCGCCGGTGGTTGGCCCGGAACGCGCGGGCGCGCGATGGTCGGTCTACCGTTTTCACCTCGACTCGCCCATTCCATTCACGAAGTCGCTGCGCGCAACCATCGAGCACGGGCACGCGGACGACCGCGGCGATAACTATTATTCGGTGGCCTACTGGTACCAGACCGAACCCCACGCGGAGTTTCCGCCGCTCCCGCCGGTCGAGGAGCGCCTACCGGTGCTGCGCCCGGCGGGTCGGTAGACCGCTTTTTGAATCCTCTTGAACGGGTCAACAAGTCCCCCATTGGGATTGAGACTAGCAGAAGAACCGTCTCCCGAGTGGTACAATAGTCGTATGAAGCAGAAGACTTCCATCACACTCTCATCGGATATATTGGCCAAGCTTGACCATATGGCTGGCCCCAATCGTTCGCGGTCGGCCCTCATCGAGCGCGTGCTCCGCAGTTACTTTCGAGAACGAGCCCGGAAGAAGAGGCACGAGCTTGATTTGGAGCGCATCAATGCCGCTGCGGATCGGCTGAACTCGGAAGCCGAGGAAATCCTCGAATATCAGGCATCCGAAGCGTAGGCGATTCCGCGGAGGGCGCCCGTGAGGCGAGGCGAACTGTACCATGTGTTTAAGCCCGGAGGAGACCCGAAACGATACCGGACATTCGTGATCGTGAGCCGGCAAGCGTTGATTGATTCGCGCTTTTCGACCGTTATCTGCGCACCGGTCTTCAGCCACGGGGAAGGATTATCCACTCAAGTGGCCGTCGGCCCTGACGAGGGCCTGAAGTACTCGAGCTGGATCATGGGCGACAATCTCGTGAGTTTGCGCAAGTCTGACCTGACCCATATGTGGGCTCGCTTTCCGGAACCAAACTTGCGGAACTCGACCACGCCCTCAAGATGGCTCTTGATCTTAGGTAGAGGCGATTATCCCGATCCGCGCTTGGCGACGGCGTCGATAAATCTCATTCAGTTGCCTACCCGTACCAGACCGAACCCCACGCGTCGTTTCCGCCGCTCCCACCGGTCGAGGAGCGCCTTCCGCGCCTGCACCCTGCCGCTCAGTGATGGGCCGGCAGGAGACCGCCCCGACCATCGCGTCTCGGAGCTTGGGCGAATTCGTCCTTACTTCATGATCTCGAGCACGGCCGCGCACATGGCTCGCACTCCGGTGCGGATGCTCGGCTCAGGCAGAGGGGCCCAGAGGCTTGAGTGGAGCGAGGGCATGGGTGGGCCGCCGTGGCGCGAGGCTTCGAGCTGGGCGGGGTCCGCGGCGCCGAGCATGAACATGCAGATAGGGATTTTTTGGCCGAGCCCGAGCAAGCCGAAGTCCTCACTCGCCATGATGGGCGGCACTTCGGACACGTTCGCTCGCCCGAGGGCTTGGCCGACGGCGCCTTCGAGCCTGCGGGTCAGATCCGGATCGTTGTAAGTGGCGGGAACGTGTTCCGTTTCGCTGACCTTGACGATGGGGGAGAGCGAGTCCGGAACGCCTCCGCCCTCTGAAATGCTCTTGGCCATTCTGGCGATCGAGGCGAGAATTCGTTGGCGCACTTCTTCTCGATAAGCGCGCACCGTGAGCTGCAGGTGGACGTCGTCCGGAATGATGTTGTGCTTGGTGCCGCCGTGAATCGAACCCACCGTGACCACCGCCGGGTCGAACGGCGAGTTCTCGCGGCTGACGATGGTTTGAAGTATCAAAACAAGCTCGGCCGCCATCACAATGGGGTCCTTGGTGGATTGCGGACTCGCGCCGTGGCCGCCTACGCCCCGCATCGTAATATCCACCGACGTGGCGCTCGAAAGCGCGTAGCCGGGCGCAAAGCCGACCTTTCCAGCCTCGAGATAGGGTACGTCGTGGAGCGCCAGAACGAACTCAGGCCTCGGAAAGCGCTCGTAGAGTCCGTCGGCGAGCATGGCTTTTGCGCCGCCAATCGTCTCTTCCGCCGGCTGGCCGATGAGAATCAGAGTGCCGTGCCAGCGGGCTTTGAGCTGGGCAAGCGCCTGCGCCGTCCCCAGAAGCGTCGTGATGTGGATATCGTGCCCGCAAGCGTGCATTACGGGGACGTCGTTGCCGGCATCGTCCTTCGTCCGAACCTTGCTCGCGTAAGGCAGGCCCGTCTTCTCTTCGACCGGCAGTGCGTCGAGGTCCGTTCGCACCAGTACGGTGGGCCCAGGCCCGTTTCTCATGACGGCCACGACTCCGTAACCGGTGAGTTTCGAATTCTCGTATCTGCCGACGCGCTCGGTGATTTCGTAACCGTAGGAGCGCAACCGGGTCGAGACGAAAGCCGACGTGCGCTCTTCGTGGCCCGAAAGCTCGGGCGCCGCATGGAGGGTCTTGTAAGTTGAGACGAGGCCCGAGAGGTTCCTTTCGACCAGGGCGGCTACCTCGTCGCTAAGCTTTTGCGCCAGCGGAGTGGACGGGGTCGCGGCCCCAAGGAGTGCTGCCCCGAGAAAGAAATGCAGACCTCTTCGGTTGCGCATGAGAGGCTCCGGTTGCCAAGACTGAGAGCACCGTGAACCGCGGCGATGGCGCCAAGGGCTAAGGTGGCCTGTACTAAGCATCGCCCGCCCGAGCCGCTCCATCAAGGCGCACCAAGATTACTTGCGATCTCGAAGTCTGTAAACCAGTTTCAGGCCGGACCAGGTTTCATCCACCGCGCAAACCTTTACGTCCACCAGGCCGTTGGCGAGGGCCATTTCGCGGACAACGTTTTCGTTGACGTCCGTCGAGACGCCGGACGAGCCCTTGGGCCAGGAAATCCACAACGCGCCGTTTTCAGCCATCGCCTTTTTCATAGGGTCGAACCGCGCTTCGAGCTCGCGCTTTTCGCGGGTGAAGAACTGGATGAAGTCGAAAGGCCCGTTCAGGCCGCGGCTGACGGCGACTTTCGCCGGCAGCGGGCCGAGCGTCCGGCGATAGCCTCTCGGTGGATTCAGAATGGCGACGCGCGCGCCGGGCCTGATGCCGAGCTTTTGGACGAGTGGCCGCTTGGAGTAGCCCGCAGGCATAATCGAGGGAGGCTTTAGGATTTTTGTCAGGAGCGGCCGAACGACGCCAGCGCGGGCCGCGCCTCGCTTGAGGCGCGTTTCGAGCCGACCGTTTGCGCTTCGAGTTCCGCGAGGTCGAGCACGATGACCTTGCGCAGCTCCATCTTAATGATTCTACGGTCCACGAACCGCCGCAAGTTCCGCGAAACCAGGTCGCGGACGGTCCCGATCTCAGCCGCAATCTGCTGGTTGGTTTCTTCCAGGGGAAACTCGACGCCGCGCCGCGTCCGGACGCCCAGCTTCAGCGCCCGTTCGCACAGAAACCGGGCCAGTCGGTGGCTGACTTCCTTGAGCGAGAGCTCCTCCACCAGGCTGGTCATGTAGCGATAGCGCCAGGCGAGCGTGCGGATGACGGCGAAGGCGACTTCGGAATTCCGCCGGCAGAGGTCGAGGAAGACGCGCTTGGGAAGATAGAGCAGCGTCGAGTCCTCAACGGCCTCGGCCGTGGCCGGGAACGTGCCGCCGTCAAACAGCGGCAACTCGGCCACCGTCGAGCCGGCGCGCTCCGTCACCAGCACCTGCTCGCGGCCGTTTTCTGCCATCTTGAAAAGCTTGATCGCTCCCGCCTGCACCACCAGCAGCCCTTCGCAGGGTTCGCCCTCGGCAAAAAGGATTTCCCCCTTCGCCACGCGCCTCACCACGCAGTGCGCGGCGAGCGACTTCAAGTCCTCGTCGCGCAGCACCGCGAAAAACGGCACGCGTCGAAGCGTCGCAACCGGATCAAGCTGGGCCATGAAACCATCATAAGCCGCGCGCCTGCGTGGAGCAAGTCGGGCGCCGCGGGCAAAGCTCTCTTTGCCCCTTGACACTGTGACACAAAATGTGTCACGTTGAGAACATGCCGAGCTTGAACATACGCGAACTGAGGGACACGCGCCGGCTCAAGGCCTGGCTGCGCTCGGGTAAGACGGTAGAGCTTCGGGAGCGCAACCTCGTGATTGCCCGCATTGTCCCACACGGCCGGCCTCGCAAACAGCGCGCCTACCCCGACTTCGCCGCCTTGCGCCGGGAAATCCTGGGCCGCCGCGTCCTTCCCGGAGCGGACCTGCTGATTCAGGAGCGGGGGCGCTTTTGACGGTTTACGCCGACACGAGCTTTTTCGTTTCCCTTTACCTCACGGACCAACATTCGCACAAAGCTGAGCGGAAGATGGCTCCCAACCTGACCCTATGGCTCACGCCGCTCCACGTGGCCGAATGGACGCATGCCGTTGAACAGCACGTCTTTAGGAGAGCGCTCTCTCGAAGCGAGGCTGAGGACTTCCACAAGCGGTTTGAGCAGCACCGGCAAGAGGGTCTGTGGATGGAAGTCGCCTTGCCGGAATCCGCCTTTGAGGTTTCCGCTCACTTGGCGCGCCGTTACGCCGCCCGCTTCGGGCTTCGAACACTGGATACTCTGCACGTGGCCGCGGCGCTCGAACTTAAGGCCGCCCGCTTTTGGACCTTCGACGGACGGCAAAAGAAGTTGGCCCGCGCAACCGGTCTAGAAACCGCGTGACCGGGCAGGCTACCTGGGCCGAACGGGCGCGCATTTGGCACCCACCACCCCAAGGACTATAATTCCAAGCGATGAGCGAAGTGACCAAGCTCACCGGCATGGTGAAGGCGGCGGGTTGAGCGGCCAAGCTGAGTCCAAGGATTTTGGACTCTGTGCTCTCCAAGCTCCCGAAACAATCCGACCCGAACGTCCTGGTTGGCTTCGACACCGCCGACGACGCCGGAGTGTACCGACTGGGGCCCGATTTGGCCCTGGTACAAACGGTGGACTTCTTCACGCCCATCGTGGACGACCCCTACACCTTTGGCCAAATAGCGGCGGCAAATGCGTTGAGCGACGTTTACGCCATGGGTGGGCGGCCGATTTCGGCGCTTTCCATCGTGGGATTTCCCAACACCGGCCGCGAGGTGTCGATTCTCGAAAAGATCCTCGCGGGCGGTCTTGCCAAGATGCAGGAGGCGGGCTGCGCGGTGATCGGCGGCCACTCGATCGGCGACGAGGAGATCAAGTTTGGCTACGCCGTGACGGGGATTATCAACCCGAAGCGCGTTCTGACCAATGACGGCGCGCGCCCCGGAGACCGATTGATTCTGACCAAGTGCCTGGGCACGGGCATTATTTCGACGGCGCTCAAGGCGGGCCAAGCGGACGAGGAAGCCCTGCGCGCGGCAACGGAATCCATGCTTACGCTCAACCGCGCGGCTTCAGAGGCGGCGCTCGACTCCGAAGTTCACGCGGCCACCGACATCACCGGCTTCGGGCTTCTCGGCCACGCGCGCGAGATGGCCGTAGCGAGCCATGTCAGCATGGTCCTCGACCACCAGCGCATTGAGTTCTTGCCCGGCGCGCGCGAGGGCTCGCGCCAGGGCCACCTGCCCGGCGGCCTCCAGCGCAACATCGAATTCGTTTCGGAGTGCGTCGAATTCGCCGACCGTGTCCCGGAGGATGTCCGAAACCTGCTCTACGATCCGCAGACTTCGGGCGGATTGCTGTTGGCGGTGGCGCCCGCGGATCGAGAGAAGCTCCTTGATTCGCTGCGCCGGCGCCTTGTACCAGCCGCCGCGATCGGCGAAGCGGCGCAGAAAACTCGCCCGCTCATTCGCGTCCTTTGAACCGCGCCGAGCCATGGTGAAGATCGTTCCTGCCCAATCTGGACAATCCATCGAGACGGCCCGCGTCCTCTTCCGCGAATACGCCGACTCGCTGGGCGTGGACCTTTGCTTCCAGGATTTCGAAAAGGAACTCGCGACGTTGCCCGGTGACTACGCGCCGCCTTCGGGCCGGCTTTACCTCGCGCTCGAAGAAGCGGGGCCGAGCGGGTGCGTCGGCCTTCGGAAGATCTCCAGCGGGATCTGCGAATTGAAGCGGCTTTACGTTCGCCCGCTCTTCCGCGGCAAGGGCGTGGGGCGCAGGCTGGCGCTCGAGGCCGTCAAGGACGCGCGCCATATCGGCTACCAGCGCATGCGATTGGATACGCTGCCTTCGATGAAGCGCGCAGGCGCTTTACCTTTCGATGGGCTTCAAACCCATCCTTCCTTACCGCGCCAACCCCGTGCCGGGTGCGGATTTCCTTGAGCTCGAGTTGTGAACCCCTCCTTGGGTCCATTTGCCCGAATCTTCGCCGAAAGGGTAATATGGCGGAGATGAAAATTCGTCTCTCCGCGCATTTCGTTTTGGCGCTCGTAATTCTGATAGGGGGCAGCGGGATTGTGGGCGGGGAATATTTCCTGGTGCGATGGTATCCGGCCCACCGGCAGCGCGTAGCCGACGAAGCTCTGACGCCCGTCCCCTACGGAAGCACCGGGCTCGGTATTTCGATCGAAGTCGCGAAAGGAATCTACGAAAAAGCGGAAGTCCTACCGGGCGAAGTCAAGCTCTCGAAGCCCGGCCTTTTCCGCGGCGGCCCATCGCTTACCATCAAGTCCTTACCCAATCCCGATGGCGCCTCCGAGTTTACCCCCCAGGCTCTGGCCATATGGGAAACCGATGGATCCATTCACAAGATCCCGCGCTACGACTTCGAGCACACAAAAGTGATGGATCGCGACGCCGTCATCATCCACGCACTCCGCGGAGATTCTATGGTTGAAACGCTGCGAGTAATTTCCCCGACCCGAATCATCGAAGCCGAATGCACTCCGGGAGGCGAGGACAACACGCTTTACATGCAGGCGTGCGACGAAAGTTTGCGGACACTGAAGGTCGAAGGGCCCGAATCCATTCCCGCGCCCGTCGCGGAAGCCGCCAAGAAGGGTAAATCCAAGAGAAAATGACGATCGAGACTTGCCCATGAGCGAGTGGCAAAAGGTCGAGGGCCACCTTGGCTCTCCGCTAGGGTTTCGAGGCGCAGCGGCGGCCGCCGGGATCAAGAAGGCGGCGGAGACTCTCGACCTGGGACTGCTTTTTTCCGACGCCGAAGAGACCTCAGCCGCCGGCGTTTTCACCACAAACCGCGCAGCCGCCGCGCCGGTCGTCTATTCGCGCTCTGAGCTTCGAGCCGCGCGCGGCCATGCGCGAGCCGTGGTGGTTAATTCCGGAAATGCCAACGCCGCCACGGGCCGCGCAGGGCTCGGCGTCGCCGCCGCGACGGCGCGGGCGGCGGCGAAGATCCTCGATGTCCCGCGGAACCATGTCCTCGTCTGCTCCACCGGCGTCATCGGCGTTCCGTTACCACTCGAGCGAATTTTGGATAATTTGCCGGCGCTGGCGAAGCACCTCTCTCCCTCGAACGCCGCCTCCCTTGCCAGAGCCATCCTGACTACGGACACTTTTCCCAAATCTGCCGTGCTCGCATCTGAGCGGCGCGGCCGGCGCGTGCATGTGGCCGGCATCGCTAAGGGCGCGGGGATGATTCATCCGCGCATGGCGACCATGCTGGCGTTCATCACCACGGACGCCGCCGTCGCTCCGCCCCTGCTTCAGAAGCTGCTCGCGGCCTCCGTCAATGCTTCCTTCAACCGCATCTCCGTGGACGGCGACACTTCGACGAACGACACGGTGCTGCTTTTCGCCAGCGGTCTTTCCGGAGTCCGCGTCACGGCGGGAGCTGCCGAGCGCTGGTTCGGCGAAGGCTTGACGGAGCTATGCCAGTCGCTGGCGAAAATGATCGTTCGAGACGGCGAAGGGGCGCACAAGCTCGTGACGATTGAAGTGACGGGGGCGGCGGATGCGGCGGATGCCGACCGAGTGGCGCGGGCTGTTGCCAACTCTCCGCTGGTCAAGACGGCTATCGCCGGCTCGGACCCCAATTGGGGAAGGATAATTTGCGCCGCGGGCTATTCGGGCGCGCGCTTCGATGCCGCGAAGATGGACATCCGCGTCAACGAGTTGTTCCTGTGCCGCCGCGGACTCGACGCCGGCTTCGACGATGCCGCCGCTCGGGCCGAGCTCGACCGCAAAGAGCTCACCCTGCGGCTCGATCTTCACCAAGGCAAGGCCTCGACAGTCTTTTGGACCTGCGACTTCACCCACGATTACATTGACATCAACGCTTCGTACCGGACGTAGAGCAAGCGGTAGGCCGGGGTCGCATAAGTTCCCGGGCACCTGGCAAGGCGCCAAGGACGCTCGCAGATCGCTAGTACTCCCGCTCATCTTCTGGTGCTATAATTTGTCAATGAAGACCGTCTAATAACGTTGCGCGGACGCGGCCAACCGGCCCCAGGAGAAGCAGGTGGGCTCAGTCGCATACGGACAACCACTCCCGCTCGACCCAACAAGTTCTTCCTCCTTCAGGCTGTTCCGTTTGTTTGAGCGGCTGCTCGTGTGGGCGCGAATTCGATTCGTCATCGAAATGGCTAGGCTTTTCTTTCTCGGGTTCTACGAGGACTTTCGCAGATTTCTAGTTGGCCTCGAGCGCGAGCTCGACCGGAGCGAGACCGAGGCCCAATACAAACTTCTCTGGGCAATCAAGGCAGAAGCCTCCGAGAAAATGGATGTGCTGCTTGACCACCTTGGACCGCTCGAACATTACCGTTACAAGGGTCAAGGCTTGGTGGAATACCTGATCGGTGCACAACGCCTCCAAGAGCTAAGGCTGTTCGTAAAAGCCACCAAGCTAGAGGGTGAAGCGGAGGGATTGATTGACGGGACCAAAGTCGCATTCGTAACTTCGCTGGCGCAACGCCAGCTTACCGAGAGCCAGCGTATAGCCATGCTGGAGAAATATAGAGAACTGGTTGAACCCTTGGAACCCACACCCTGACCCGCCCGCCAGCTTGTCCATAAACCAAGGCGATATCTTCGAACTGGGTCCAAACTCGGTCTGGATTGTGGTCGATGATTTTCACAATACCTCCGAGCGGCATCCACTTGTCCACTGTGCCCCTATTTTGAGCTTGAGTGACGCGTTCCTGCCGCTGGACGTTTATCTCAGCGTGGGAGTCCGGGGACCCGAAGCCCAGCCCCGTGAGTCCCTTCAACAAGAGCTGTCGCTCCCGCCCACCCCGAGCCTGCGAGGCTCCTATGCCGAGTTGGGTTTAATTAGGCGCCTTAAGAAAACTGAACTTCACGCGCCGCTGGCGACGGCTCATCCGGAGGTCATGAACAGAATTAGGAGAAATTTGGTAACGTGGTTTTCACTTTTTACGATGGTTGACCTTACTTCGTCGGTGCGGCTATCGGCTCCTACCGGCCCACCATCCCTTTTCCCAGGGACGATCACGAGGGCCGAAGGCAGGCTGGTATGCGTGATTGACCACTGGGGCTGCTTCAATTCCTATCCGCTCCTATATGTGGCGCCGTTGGAGACGGATGCTCTGGACCTGTGCCCTCTCGATGTGGAGATCACGGAGGAGTTTCAGGACTTGTTTAGCAAGCGAAACTTTGTTCGAACAGACGAATTTTTCCTGGTCGACCGCAACAGAATTGAGGCCTCCTCTAGCCCGCCCATTCGTGTTCTCCGATACGGCCTTTTGCGCAAGATAAGCAGGGCGCTGGTCTTGAAGTTTGGCCAAAAAAGCCTGCTCCTATAGGAGTTTTTCGGGGCTTGGGAGGAGCCGGGCCTCAAATACTGGACCGGAGGTCCACTTCCAAAGCGTCCTACAGGCTCCGTCCGTCTCTACCTCAGGTGCTCATCAAACCACGCGACCATGCGCTCGGCGATATCGCGCCGATGGGCGGGGTCGTGGATGTCGTGCCCCTCGTTCGGGTAGATGACGAACTGTGTCTTTACCCCGAGGGTTTTAAGCGCGTGCCAGAATTCGTACGATTGTGGCGCGGGGCATTCGCCGTCGCGGTCGCCGACCAGGACCAGCGTGGGCGTCCGGACGTTTCTCACGAAATTGATGGGCGAGCTCTTCGCGTAGACGGAGGGGTCGTTGTACATGTAGGCACCGAAGAAAGGGATCATCCACTGGTCGAGGTCGTTTTCGCCGTAATAGCTTTGCCAGTTGGCCAAGCCGGCGCCCGCCACGGCCGCGCGGAAGCGATGGGTTTGCGTGACCGCCCACATGGTCATAAACCCGCCATAGCTCCAGCCTGTAATACCAACGCGGTTCGCGTCCACGGGCAGAATCTTTACGGCCTCATCCACTCCCGCCAGGATGTCGCGAAAATCGCCCCCGCCGAAGTCCTTGACGTTGGCGCGCGCAAAGGCCTCGCCCATACCGAAGCTGCCGCGCGGGTTCGGCATCAGCACGAAATAACCGTCGGTGGAAAGCAGCGATACGTTGAAGAACGCTCCCGGCCATTTCGGCAGGCTGGCCGAGCCCGGTCCGCCGTGCACGAGCACAACGAGCGGATAGCGGCGCGACGGCTCAAAGTCGCGCGGGTAGAGCAGCCAACCTTGAACCTGGTTACCATCGCTCGTCCAATGAAGGCTTTGGGATTTGCCCCAGGTGCGCTCAAGGCCGCGGTTGGCGTGAGTCAACTGCTTCCACCGGCCGAGCTCGCCCACCCATACTTCCGGAGGCGCCTCGAACGATGTGCGAATCACGGCCGAGGTTTTTCCGTCATTGGCGAGCGACACGCCAAGCACGGCGCCCGGAGTCCGCCAGAGCGTCTCCGGGCCAGACCAGAGCTTGTCCACCTTGCCGCTTTGGAGATCCACGCGAGCCAAACCCGACTGGCCGTCCAAGTATTCGACCGTGAGCAGGGCCCTCGAGCCAGGGAGCCAATAAATCGAGCTCGGCGAAGCGGCAAGGCCGGGCGTCAGGTCTTTCACGTCGCCGCCCGCCGCCGGAATCACGAACACGTCGCCACCGGTGTTGCCTTCATCGCTCATCAGCCCGGCGATGAAGGCGATGCTTTTCCCGTCGGGCGACCAGCGCGGCGCGGCGATTTGGAGCGGCGGCTTATAAATCGAGCGCGTCTCGCCGCTTGTGACGGATACGAACTCCAGTTCCGCGATGTACCAATTGTCGTCGCCGTTGCCGTGCGCCGCCGTGGCGACGAGTTGCATTCCGTCCGGCGACCAATCGTACTCATAAACGTAGAGGTCGGGGGGAGTGAGCTGGCGCACCCGGCCGGTCGCGACGTCCACGAGCGTCAGCCGCTGTTCGTAGATGTGCGACTCGACCACGCCTTCGTCCGGCGTCATCGGCTCGAGCGGCCCCGCCGCCCGCGGCGCGTTTTCGGTAAAAAGCACCGCGATACTCTTCCCATCCGGTGACCACTTCGGCTCTGCGAGGAAGCCTTTGAGATGAGTCAACTCGTCGGGCGCGCCGCCGCCAAGATCGGTGACGTAAAGCTCGAACTGCCCGGCCTCCGCCGCATCGGACAAAAACGCCAGCCGGCTGCCGTCGGGCGACCAGGCGATATCATGCCCGGCTGGCGGCGCTCCCGGCCTGGCCGCATTGAGGCGGCGAGGCGCGCTCTCCGGAGCTCCGAGGTCGGAAACGTAGATCTCGGAGTATTGCTCGACCCAAGCGAGGCGCCGGCCGTCGGGTGAAATCGCGACTTCGCGAAATTCCCGTAGGGCGAGAAGCGAGTTCATGGCCGCTCGGAGATCGGGTTTTGTTTCCGCCTCCGGCCTCGCGGGCGGTAGAGCGAGGAGCAGACACACCGCCAGCCATCCGAGCCGCTTGGTTCTCATCTCTTCCTCCTTTTTGAGGTGCGATTATAGCAGGTGGGCCGTGCCATCGACGACAGCCGGCTGGGTGCCCGTTGATTCCCGTCCCTCTTTCGTGCACACTACGAATCATCCGAGCTCGAATCGAGGGTTGGCGGAAGTTCAGTTGAGACATGCGGCAGGTGGTATTTCTATTCCGGAGGCTGAAAAGAATCCGATATGGAAGATGGAGGATAGCCATGAAAAAAAACCTGGCATGGTTTGGTCCCACGGCCCTGATCCTGACGGCTATGATTATCGGCTGCCAGTCGAACAATCCGCCGGAACAGCCCCAACCCGAAGCGCAAACGCCCACGGCTGGAAAGGGCGGCGGTGGGAAAAAGCGGAGTGAAAAGCCGAAAGAGAGGGCGGCGTCCGAACAGCGTGCCTCCATTCCCGCGGGCACGCCACTCGAGGTGCGCTTAGGCGACGTCATTGATACCGGCAAAGTATCTGAAGGGTCTTCCTTCTCCGGGACGCTCGCGAGCCCCATCACCGTCAACGGCGTGGAAGTGGCCGGCGCGGGCGCGGAGGTGACCGGCAAGGTTACCCACGTGGTCAGTTCGGGCCGGTTGAGCAAGCCGGCGGAACTCTCGCTCACGCTCGATTCGCTTACTGCCGCGAACGGTGAGACGATACCCATTTCCACCGACACCTGGAGCGACAAGAGCCAGTCGCACAAGAAGCGCAACGCGGAGATGATCGGTGGCGGCGCGGGCGTTGGAGCGTTGATCGGAGCGCTGGCGGGCGGCAAGAAAGGCGCGGCAATCGGAGCGCTGGCGGGCGGCGGCGGTGGGACAGCCGCGGCGGCCTACACCGGTAAAAAAGAAATTGTTCTCCCCGCCGAAACCAAGCTCAGCTTCAAGCTCAGTTCCTCGGTGACTGTCACTTCCAGGCCGAGGGGCTAAAGTGGTGCGTCCGAAATATGTTTACAGTGGCGCCGCCTTTAGGCTGGCACGTGCTGGGCCAATCGGGCTTTGTGATTACTGCAAAAGGGCGCAACCTTGATCGGGCCGTGGCAGCTTGCCTGCCCTTCGATTTCGCTCAGGGCCCCGAGCGGTGAGTCGAGGGGGCGCGCACTGGCGCCAATGAAAAATGCGGCTTTAGCCGCTGAGGCCCCCAAGGGCTGAAGCCCCAAGGGTCGAATTTAAAGGGCCGGGGCGGCACGGACAGATCCGTGTCCTTTAACAGGAATTCTAACTGTCAAGACGAAATAATCACACGGGCTCTTTAGGTCCCCCGGTGTGCCCGCCGAGCTTCACCTTCAAGTCTTCCAATTCCTTCCTTAGCCGATCTTGGCGGCGTGAAAGACTGCCAACGTACAGCATGAAGATCAACCAAACGGACGCGAAAGCGAGGAAGAGGTAAGTATTCACGGATTAAGCCCTCGCCTCTCTGGACGAGTATTCGCGCCGGAGGCGGCTCAGTTCGCGAGCGGTTTGGGCTAACGCGACGCGTTGCCGCACCAGGTAAGCGAACAAGCACAGAAACGCGCCCAAGCTGACCGCAACCGTCAACTTCATTTTCGGGTCGAGGCCCGAGCCCGGTCCCCCGCCCATCACCGGCTGTGGGTGTTGGGTCCGAAACCAGCGGATGGACATGTAATCGAAGACGGCATCGGCGAATCCGATGATACTCACGACCGCGGCCAGGACTTCGGCCTGGTCGGGGTTGATGAGATAAACGCGCAGCATGAGGTAGGAGATGAACAGCAGCCAGAGCACGAAAGTGGAAGTCAGCCGCGCGTCCCAAGTCCACCAGATTCCCCACACGGGTTTCGCCCACAGCGGGCCGGTCACCAGCACGCAGGTGCAAAAAACGAAGCCCACCTCGGCGGAAGCATAGGCGATGTCGTCGGCCGTGCGGCTTCGCTTC